>NZ_JBEPCY010000056.1:0-28992 GCF_040299965.1 Streptomyces sp. NPDC000594
TCTTTCTTGTTGAATATCGGCTTTCGTCCCGTTCCGACTTCCGTTGTGCTGTTTGTTTGGGGCGTTTGCGGGGGGGCCCCCCCCCCCCCCCCACCCCCCCCCCCCCCCCCCCACGGCCGTTCCCGGGTGCCCGCCCGGTGCGTTCACGGGGCGGCGATCCCCTGTCGATCGGCCGTAGATCCGGCGCTCCTAGCCTGACGGTGCCCCCGCCGGGGCCCTACACGAGGAGCGCCCGTTGATGAACGTGATCGCGCAACGTGTCACGGTGACCGTCCACGCCAAGGACCCGCTGAGCCGCGCCGGGGTGATGAGCCACCTCCAGCGGCAGCCCAGCGTCGAGGTGGTGCGCGAGACGGCGACGACAACGCCCCCGCCACCGCCGCCGTCCGTGCCCGCGCGGGCGGCACGGGTGGCGGTGATGCTGATCGACCGGCTCGACGACCCGACCCGCGCCGAGCTGCGCCGGACGCTGCGGGCGGGCGGCAGCCAGGTGGTGCTGATCGCCCGGGAGCTGCGGGAACCCGATCTGCTGACGGTGGTCGAATCCGGTGTACGGGTGATCCTCTGGCGGCACCAGGCGACCGAGCAGCGGTTACTGACCGCCGTGCACAGCGCGGCGCGGGGGGAGGGCGAGCTGCCCGCCGATCTGATCGGCCGGCTGCTGGCGCAGATGGGCCGGTTGCAGCGGTCGCAGGAGAGCGCCCAGGGCGCGGGCGCGGCGGCGGGCCCGCTCTTCGGGATGGCCTCGCGGGAGATCGCGGTGGTGCGGCTGGTGGCGGAGGGGCTGGACACCCGGCAGATCTCGGAGAAGCTGGCGTACTCGGAGCGGACCGTGAAGAACATCCTGCACGCGCTGATGACCCGGCTGCGGCTGACCAACCGGGCGCACGCGGTGGCCTACGCGCTGCGGGAGGGGTACATCTGACCGTGCCGCTCCGGCCCGCGCGCGCTCCGTGCCCGGCGGCGGGCCGGGGCGATCAGCCGGCGCAGGGCCGCGTCCCGCTCCCGGCGGCCGTCGGGGCGGCGGGCCAGCTCCCGGCGGGCGACCAGGCGCACCAGGTCATGGCTGCGGTAGCGGTCGGCGCCCGGGGTCTCCAGGAGCGCCCGGTCGACCAGGCTCTCCAGGAGGTGCCCGGCCTCGTCCTCGGCGACCCCGAGCAGGGCGGCGGCGGTGCCCCGGCCGAAGGCGGGCAGATCGATGACGGAGAGCAGTGCGAAGGCGCGGGTGAGCGCCGGGTCCAGTCCCTCCTGGGCCGGGCGGAAGGCGTCGGCCACACCGGTGCCGTCGATCCGCAGCTCGTCCAGGCGGTGGTCCTCGTCGCGGAGGCGGGCGGCGAGGTCGGCGACCTTCCAGTGGGGGCGGGCGGCGAGCCGGTCGGCGGCGATCCGCACGGCGAGCGGGAAGCGGTCGCAGGCGCGCAGCAGCTCCCGTACGGCACCGGGTTCGGCGGCGACCCGGCGGCGCCCGGCGACCGCGCCGAGGAGGGCGGTGGCGCCCGCCTCGGTGAGGGGGGCGAGGTCGAGACGGAGGGCTCCGGGGACGGCGATGGCCCGGGAGCCGCTGGTCACCAGGACCGCGCAGCCGGGCGAGCCGGGGAGCAGCGGGCGGAGCTGGGCGGTGGAGCGGGCGTTGTCGAGGACGATCAGGACCCGGCGTCCGGCGAGCAGCGAACGGTAGAGGGCGGCGCGCGGGGCGGTGCCGTGCGGCAGTGCGTGCCCGGGGACGCCGAGGGTGCGCAGCAGCCGGGCGAGTACGAGGTCGAGGTCGGCTCCGGCGAGGTCGGCGTGGAGCTGTCCGCCGGGGAAGAGGTCTCGGACGGCGTGGGCGGCCTGGAGGGCGAGCGCGGTCTTGCCGATGCCCGGGGGGCCGGTGAGGACGGCGACGGCCATCGTCCGCCCGGCGGCGGCGGCCCGCAGCCTCAGGCGCAGCCGGGCCTCCTCCCTGGCCCGGTCCCGGAAGTCCCCCACGGCGGCGTCGAGCTGCGCGGGCGCCCGCCCGGTGCCGTGTCCGACGCAGCAGCACCCTGGCGCTTCCCCGGTGCCCGGCGGCTCCGGCATCTCGCCGTGGCTCCCGCCGCCGGGCACGATCCCCGCCGGGCCCGGTGCGATGGCGTACGGGAGCCCGTGCCCCGTCGCGGCCCCCGCCGGTCCCGGCCGGACGGCCTCCGCTCCGGCGGGCTGGGGCACCCCCGTACCCGGGGAGTACAGGTCTCCGGAACCCGGCACCGGAAGCCGGCCGGATCCCCCACCGCCCGGAGAGCCCGACGCCACGGCGTACGCGACCCCGCGCCCGGCGGCCCCGGCGGGCTCGGGCACCCCCGTACCCCCGGCGGATGGGGCTCCGGAACCCGGCGCGTCCGCGACCCCGGGTCCGGGGCCCGGCAGGGCAGCCGTGGGGTACGAGCCGCTGTGCCCCGTCGTCGCGACCGGCCCGTCGAGGGCCGCGGGGCCCCTGTCGGCGGGCCCGTCCGGAACCCGCGCTCCTGCCGAAGCCGGGGCGGCCGGACCCCCGGACGGGGGCGGGGGCAGGTCAGGGGTGTCCAGGAGGCGGGTGCGGAGGGTGCGGAGTTCGAGGCCGGGGGCGACGCCCAGCTCGTCCCTGAGGGTGCGGCGGGCCGTCTCGTACACCGTGAAGGCGTCGGCCTGGCGGCCCGCCCGGTGCAGGGCGAGCATCAGCAGCGCCTGGGTCCGCTCCCGCAGCGGGTGCTCCGCGGCGAAGGCCCGCAGCGGCCCCACGATCGTGGTGTGGAGCCCGAGGCCGAGCGCGGTCTCGAAGTGGTCCTCACGGGCGGCGAGCCACAGCTCCGTGAGCCGGTCGCGCTGGCGGTGGGCGTGCGGTCCCGGCAGCCCCGCCAGCGGGGTGCCGCCCCAGAGCGCGAGGGCCCGGGTCAGCTCGCCATGGGCGGCGCGGAGGTCGCCCGCCGCGCGGAGTCCCGCCGCCGACGCGGTGAGCCGCTCCAGTCGTTCGGCGTCGATCCCGTCCCGCGCCTGGGGCGGCAGCCGCAGCGCGTAGCCGTCCCCGGCGTTGACCAGGACGGCCGCCGGGACCCGGGCGGGCCGTCCGGGCTCGATCAGGCCCCGCAGCCGGAAGACATAGGTACGCAGGACCCCGACGGCACGGGCGGGCACCCGCTGGCCCCAGAGCCCTTCCAGCAGCTCCGGCAGGGAGACCGCGCCGCCCCGGCTCAGCAGCAGCTGGGCCAGGACGGCCCGCTGCTGGGGCGGGCCGAGGCGCAGCGGTTCCCCGCCGAGGGCGCCGCGCACCGGGCCGAGCACGGCGAACCGCAGCATGGTGTGGTGGTCCGCGGTCATGGGAGCCCCCCTGAAGCAGCCGCTCCGTCCTGTCCGGCCGGACCAGCCATGCTGCCCGTAAAGACCTCGGGGGACGAGACTCACCAGGGTGATCGACAGTCAACTCACAGCCACCCACAGCGTTCCCCCAGCCGCGCGGGCCGGGGATTCCGGGCGTCCCGGAGGTCCCGGAGGTGCCGGAGGTGCCGGGCGTCCCGGAGGGGTCAGCGCGCCAGCGACGCCACGGGGCCCATCGCGATCACGGGACGGTCGCCGGGGTCGAGCCGGCGCAGGAGTTCGGCCATCCTCGGGCGGGAGATGCCGATACAGCCCGAGGTGGCGCTGGAGTGGTCGACATGGATCCAGATCCCGCCGCCCTTGGCGGTGCCCTCCGGCCGGGTGAAGTCGTACGGGGAACGCCCCGCCACCCGGTTGTAGTTGATCGCGACGACATGGTCGAAGGCGCCCCGCAGCGAGCGGCCCTCATGGCTGAGCCGGTCCGGCGGGGTGAAGTGCCGCCCCTGGTCATAGGGGAGTTCGGTGCCCGGGTCGGGCAGCAGCCCGCCCGCGTCGGTGAGCCGGTAGACCCCTATGGGGGTGCGCAGATCGCCCATGCGGTGGTCGTCGGTCCAGCCCCGGTAGCCGTTGCGGGCGGACCAGGGCCCGGCGGTGCGCTGCCAGCCCCGGGTGGGGTGGCGCTCGTAGAGCAGGGCGGTGGCGCGGTTGGCGTCGCCGTCCGCCGCGGTGACGACGAAGACCTGACGGGCGTCGTCGCCGATGCTCCGCATCGTCCGGGGGCCGAGCCCGGGTATCACCCGGCGGGTCTCCCGGACGGGGGAGGCCCGCTGGGCACCGGGGGTGGTCTCCGGGGAGGGGGCCGCCGCCCGGCCGGCCCCGCCGTCGGTACAGCCGGTGACGCCGATGGCGCCGGTGACCAGGGCACCGGCGGTGAGCGAGGTGACGAACCCCCGCCGGGAGAGGGTGCGCTCGGGGTGCGGTGGGGTCATGAGCCGCTGCCCCAGCTCCCGCTCCCCGGCTCCTTCTCCGCCACGACAGTGGTCCGCTTCCCGGGGACGACTGCCTGGGGTGCCGTGGCGGTGCTTCCGGCGGTCCCGGCCTTCCCGGCGTCGAAGCGCAGACTGTCGACGACGGTACGGGCGGAGCCGAGGGTGGCGCTGGAGAGGTTCTCGCCCGCGCAGACCGACACCACCGCGGCGACATCGCCCTGCTTCCGCGCGACGGCGAAGGTCCTGACGTAGGTGGCCGCACCGCCGACCTGTTCGCACCAGCCGTCGGTGAGCCGCTGCCGCTGGAGGGGCTGGGTGTTCCAGCCCTCGGCGACGGCCTTGACGCCGGAGACCCTGATCACCACATCGCGCGGGCCGAGCCGGTCCAGCGCGGGGCAGGGCCCCTCGTCCACCGGGGCACAGGACGGCGGCCGGGCCGTGAGCGGCTGGGTGCTGATGAAGCCGCCGGAGAGCGAGAGGGGCTGATAGTCCTCACCGATCTCCAGGGTGTGCCAGCCGACCGGGACGCTCACGGTGAGCCCCCGCTGGTCCAGGAAGCGCACATCGTGCTCCTGCGGCGGCATCAGGGGTGGTGGCGCGGCGGGCGGCAGGGCCCGTGGCTCGTCCCGCAGGCTCTGCGGGACGAGCATCCCCACCACCGCCAGCGCCACCGCGCCCAGCACGGCGGCACCCGCGCGCCGCTGCCGGCGCCGGACGACCCGGGTCCGGATCTGGGCCAGGCGTCCGTCGGGCGCGGCGTTCCGGGGGGCGCCCCGCTCCAGCAGGGTGCGCAGCTCTTCCTCGGCCCGCTCAAGCGGATCGCGCATAGATGTGGTCATCGGTCCCCTCCTCGGACTCGATCACGGCCGGAAGTCGTTCCCGCAGGGTGCTCAGTGCCTTGGCCGCCTGGCTCTTGACCGTGCCCGGCGCACAGCCGAGGGTCGCCGCGGTGTCCTCGACGCTCAGGTCCTCGAAGTAGCGCAGGACCACCACCGCGCGCTGTCGCACGGGCAGCGAGCGGATGGCGTGGGCGAGGCTCTGCTCCAGGTCGACCGAGTCATAGGCGTTCTGGGTGCCCACCGCGTCGGGCAGCTCCCCGTGCGGGACCTCGCCGCGCCAGCGCCGCCGCCACCAGCTGGCATGGGTGTGGACCAGCGCCTTGCGGACATACGCCTCGGGGCTGTCGGCGGCGATCCGGTGCCACTTGGGCCAGACCTTCGCCAGGACCGTCTGGAGCAGGTCCTCGGCCAGATGGGCGTCGCCGGTCAGCAGCCAGGCCACGCGCAGCAGCCGTGGCCCGCGTGCGGCGACGAACGCCTCGAAGCCCTCGTCGGCTATCGGACCCATGTCACCGCCCCCACTTCTGTCCTCCGTTGTTCACATGGGGACAACGCGTTGGGGCGGGGTACGGGTTGCCCCGGGCCGGAAGTCGTCCACCGGTGACCGCCCGCGCGTCGTCCGCGGACGGCCGTCCGCGAGGGGTCAGCCCTCGTCCGCCGCGTCGGGGTCGACGGCGAGGGTGAGGCTCCCGGTGACCCCCCGGGCGATCCTTCCCTTGCTCCACTCCAGGGCGAGCAGTCCGGCGGTGGTGCCCCCGCCCCCGCGCCGGTAGATGCCGTCCTCCTCCAGGGTGGTGCGCTCGGTGGTGCTGGTGGCGTACGGGGCGACGCGCAGGGACTCCGCCACGGCGTCCTCCGGGAGGAAGAGCTGACCGGTGTGGCAGGTGCGGCCGCCCTCGTATCCGGAATCCCTGAGGACGCCGTCCACATGGACCTTGGTGTGGATATGGACGCAGCGGCCCCGGTACCAGCCGGGGAGGACGGTGGTGAAGCGGACCGCTCCCCGGGCGTCGGTGATCTGGGTGCCGCGCAGATAGCGTGCGCTGTCGGTCGGCCGCCCGCCGCCCCCGGCGCCGCCCCGGCTTGCGCTCTCGAAGCCGGAGTAGAGGCCGAGCGCGTCACAGTGCCAGATGTCGACGGCGGCACCGGCCAGCGGCTCACAGGCGGTGGAGTCGACCACGGTGAGCCGGAGGTCGAGAGGTATGCCGTCACGGTCCTCGGTGATGTCCCGCCGGATCCGGTCGGCGTCGATGTAGTAGGGGCCTTCGGTGTGCTGGGCGGTGAGCCGGTAGCAGCCATCGGCAGAGACCGAACCGGAGCCAGAGCCGGATCCAGAGCCGGAACCGGAATCCGAGCCGGAGCCGGAGCCGGAGCCGGGACCGGAACCGGGACCGGAACCGGAACCGGGACCGGCCGTCGGGGACCGGTCGCTGTCGTCACCCCCGCACCCGGTGGCGAGGGCGATCAGCGACACCACCGCGGCCGACCCTCCCGTACGGACGAAGCGGCGTCTGGGCATGTCCTGTGCGTTCATGCGCCGCGACGGTACCGATCCGTCCCATGGCGCCGATGGGAACGGGCTGTGCGCGAGCTGTGAGAAAAGCCGCGAAAAGGCCGGGGAACACCCCGGGGGCCTCCGGGGGCGGAACGGCCCCGGGCCCGTACCGGAGAGCGGTACGGGCCCGGGGGCTCGGGGCACTGGACGCGAGGTCCTACGGGATCACTCGCCGGCGGACGGCTTCGCCGGGGGCTTGCGCAGCGCGATGTTCAGCTCGCGCAGCCGGGCCTCCTCCAGCACCGTCGGCGCGCCCATCATCAGGTCCTGGGCGTTGCCGTTGAGCGGGAAGGCGATCGTCTCGCGGATGTTGGGCTCATCGGCCAGGAGCATCACGATCCGGTCGACACCCGGGGCGATACCACCGTGCGGCGGGGCGCCGAGACGGAAGGCGCGGAGCATGCCCGCGAACTCCTGCTCGACGGTCTCGCGCTCGTACCCGGCGATCTCGAACGCCTTCAGCATGATCTCGGGCTCGTGGTTCCGGATGGCGCCGGAGGACAGCTCGATGCCGTTGCAGACGATGTCGTACTGCCACGCGAGGATGTCCAGCGGGTCCTTCTCCTCCAGGTCCTTCATCCCGCCCTGCGGCATGGAGAAGGGGTTGTGGGAGAAGTCGATCCGGCCGGTCTCCTCGTCCTTCTCGTACATCGGGAAGTCGACGATCCAGCAGAAGCGGAACTCACCGTCCACGAAGTGACCGGCGCGCTTGGCGGCCTCGACCCGGACCCCGCCCATGATCTTGGAGACCTCGTCGAAGTCACCGGCGCCGAAGAAGACGGCGTGCCCGGCGGCGAGGCCCAGGCGCTCGGTGAGGACCTTGACGTTCTCCTCGGTGAGGAACTTGGCGATCGGGCCGGAGAGGGTGGGGGTACCTCCCGCGCCGCCAGGCGCAGGGGGACCGTCCTCGGCGACCCGGACCCAGGCCAGGCCCTTGGCGCCGAGCGAGACGGCGAAGTCGCCGAGCCCGTCGAAGAACTTGCGGGACTGGGCGGCGACATCCGGCACCGGCAGCGCACGGACGTGCTTGCCCGCGAACGCCTTGAACTCCGAGCCCTCGAAGACATCGGTGATGTCCACCAGCTCCAGCTCGGCCCGCAGGTCCGGCTTGTCGCTGCCGTACTTCAGCATCGACTCGCGGAACGGGATGCGCGGGAACGGCGAGGTGACATGACGGCCCCCGCCGAACTCCTCGAACAGCTCGGTCATCAGCCGCTCGATCGGGCGGAAGACATCCTCCTGCTCGACAAAGCTCATCTCCACGTCGAGCTGGTAGAACTCGCCGGGGGAGCGGTCGGCGCGGGCGTCCTCGTCGCGGAAGCAGGGCGCGATCTGGAAGTAGCGGTCGAAGCCCGCGATCATCAGCAGCTGCTTGAATTGCTGCGGCGCCTGCGGCAGGGCGTAGAACTTGCCCGGGTTGAGCCGGGAGGGGACCACGAAGTCACGCGCGCCCTCGGGGGAGGTCGCGGTGAGGATCGGGGTCGCCATCTCGTTGAAGCCGAGGGCGGTCATCTTGTGCCGGATGGCGGAGATGACGGCGGTGCGCAGCATGATGTTGCGGTGCATGCGCTCACGGCGCAGATCGAGGAAGCGGTACTCCAGGCGCCGCTCCTCGTTGACACCGTCGTCGGCGTTGATGGTGAACGGGATCTGCTGGGCGGCGCCCAGCACCTCGACGCCGGAGACCTCGATCTCGATCTCGCCGGTGGGCAGCTCGGGGTTGACGTTGTCCGCGCCACGGCTGACGACCCGGCCGTCGACCCGGACGACGGTCTCCTTGGTGAGGTGGCTCAGCGCCTCGTTCGCCGGGGTGCCCGGACGGGCGACCAGCTGGGTGATGCCGTAGTGGTCGCGGAGATCGATGAAGAGGATGCCGCCCAGGTCTCGGCGATTGTGCAGCCAGCCGCTCAGCCGGACGTCGGAGGAGACGTCAGAGGCGCGGAGCTCGCCGCACGTGTGTGACCTGTACCGATGCATCGTCGTTCATCCAGTCTTGGTGATTTTGGGTGAGGCCGGGCCCATCCAGGTTACCGCCCGGCCCCCCACCCGCTCATTGGCATATACACAACATGCCGGGTCACCGTGTCCCCCGTGGGTGGTACCGGGAGGTGACCCGGCCACGGATCGGAATAAAGTGAGGCAATGCGCACCGAGGATGTCCTGGCCGCCATCGCGACCGGCCTGTGGCGGTGGGACAACGGGGCAGGGACGGTCACGCTCGACGCCGAGGCCGCCCGGCTGCTGGAGCTGCCGCCCGACGCCCGTACCGTCCCCGAGTCGGTCATCCGGGCACGGTTCCACCCCGTCGACTGGAACGAGATCAACGGCGTGGTCTCCCTCGCCATCGCCGAGGGGACCCTGGCCGAGGGACGGCTGCGGGTCGTCGACGACGAGGGCCGGGTGCTGCGCACCGTACGGAGCCGGTCCAAGCCGGTCCTGCGGGACGGCTCCTATCTGCTGAACGGGACCCTCCAGGAGGTCGCCGAGCCGACCGAGGGCACCGCCGCGCGCACCCCCATCACCGGTGACTGGCGCCGCTCCCGGGAGGCGTTCCTGCTGGACGCGGGGCGGGCGCTGGCGGAGGCCCGGTCCACCGCCGAGGTGCTGCGGGTGGCGGCCTCGCTCTCCATGCCGGGGTTCTCGCCGGACGGTCTCGCCGTCTTCGGCGCGGCGGGCGACCGGTTGACGATCATCGGCCAGCACGGTCACCAGAGCGCCGGCGGGGACCCCTTCAGCGATATGCGGCTGGACACCGACCACCCGGCGGCGGAGGTGGTCCGCACCGGACGGGCGGTCTATCTGCCGAGCCCCGAGGAGTACAACCGCCGCTATCCCACCAGCTGGCCGCTGGCGCAGCGGCTGGGCCGGCAGTCCTGGGCGTATCTGCCGCTGATCGTCGCGGGCCGGACGATGGGCGCCTGGCTGGCGGCCTTCCGGCATCCGGTGGCCTTCACCCCCGACGAGCGGTCGGTGCTGACCACGGTGGCCCGGATGCTGGCCCAGGCGCTGACCCGGGCCGGGGTCGCCGAGTCCGAGCGGGAGCTGTCGCTGGGGCTCCAGCGGTCGATGATGCCGGTCCTCGGGCCCGCGATCCCGGGGATGGAGGTCGCCGCCCGCTATGTGCCGACCGGCGGGGGGCTCCAGGTCGGCGGCGACTGGTACGACATGATCCCGCTGCCGTCGGGACGGATCGCCCTGGTCATCGGGGATGTGCAGGGCCATGACGTCCGGGCCGCCGGGCTGATGGGCCAGCTGCGGATCGCGCTGCGGGCGTACGCCTCCGAGGGCCACCGGCCGGACGCGGTGCTCTCCCGCGCCTCCCGCTTCCTGCATGGCATCACCGATACGTACGACAGCTCCGACCACGCCGGGCCGCGCTTCGCGACCTGCCTCTATCTGGAGGTGGACCCGGCCTCGGGCGGGGTCGAGATGGCCCGCGCCGGACATCCGGAGCCGGCGGTGCGGATGGCGGACGGCACGGTACTGGTACTGCCCACCGAGGGCGGGCTGCCGCTGGGGATCGACCCGGACTCGGACTATCCGACCACCCGGATCGACCTGGAACCCGGAGAAACGATGATGATCTGCACCGATGGTCTGCTGGAGACCGGCGGGCACGATCTGGACACCGGCTGGGCGCGGCTGCGGGCGGTACTGGAGAACCCGGCGCGGCACTCCCTGGAGGAGCTGGCGGACTCCCTGGTGCAGGCGGTGCACGGCCCCTCCTCGCACTACACCACCGGGCCGCTGGCCGACCGGCGCGAGGACGATGTGGCGCTGGTGCTGCTCTCCCGGGTGGCGGTGGAGGAGGGGGTGCCGCGCGAGGCGCCGCGCCGCACCGCGATGACCATCGCCCAGGCGGAGCCGGAGAAGATCGCCGTCGCGCGGGAGCAGGTGCGCGGGCTGCTGCACGACTGGGCCGACGAGGAGCAGGTGGACTCGGCGGTGCTGATGGTCTCCGAGATGGCCACCAATGTGCTGGTGCACACGGACGGCAGCGCCCTGCTGGTGGCCGAGGTGACCTGCGGCGAGGGGGCCCGCACCCTGCGGGTGGAGGTCGCCGACAGCAGTGACGACCTGCCGCACAAGCGGCGCCCCGGGGAGCTGGCCTCCTCCGGGCGGGGGCTGGTGCTGATGGAGATGCTGGCGGACGCGTGGGGGGTCGATCCCCGGGGCGAGGGCAAGTCGATCTGGTTTGAGCTGCATGAGCCGGGCAAGCCGGTGGCGGGTACGGGTACGCAGGGCGCGGCGGACGGGACGGAGTAGCCGGGGACGGCGGTACGGGTACGGAGCGGCTCAGGGCTTCGTGACGTCGGGGGGCGGGCTCTCGTACCGCTCCCGGAGCACCCCCAGCACCCCGAACGCCGCCGCCACCACCGGCACCGCCAGCAGCATCCCGAGGATGCCCGCCACCCCCGCCCCCGCCGTGATCGCCAGCATCACCACCGCCGGGTGCATCTGGACCGTACGGCTCTGGATCATCGGCTGGAGGACATGCCCCTCCAGCAGCTGCACCGCGAGGACCACGCCCAGCGCCCAGAGCGCGATCACCCACCCCCGGTCGGCCAGCGCGACCAGCACCGCCACCGCGCCGGAGATGAAGGCGCCCAGATACGGGATGTACGCGCCGACGAAGACCAGCGCGCCCAGGCCCACCGCCCCCGGCACCCGCAGGACCAGCAGCCCCGCCGTGATCAGCACCGCGTCGATGAGGGCGATGAGGGTGGTCCCCCGCATGAAGCCCTCGACCGCGTTGAAGGCCCGGCGGCCCATCTCCTCCAGCATCGTGCCGCCCTGGCCGGGGGCGAGGGAGTGGGCGAGCGCCGTCGCCCGGTCCGAGTCCCGCAGAAAGAAGAAGATCAGCAGCAGCGCGAGGATCGCCGTGGCGATCACCTCGCCCACCAGGCTCAACCCGCTGAGCACGCCCGACGCCGCCGTACCGCCGAACTTGGCCAGCAGGTCCTTGGTGTTGCCGGCGAGATCGGCGAGCGAGGTCCCGGCGCCGAAGTGGCCGGTGACCCCCTGGACCGCGTCCCGCAGCGAGGAGAGGATCTGCGGACCGTTGTCGACCAGCACCTTGACGATGATGTACATCGCGCCGCCCACCACACAGAGCACGGCGGCGCAGGTCAGCCCGGCGGCGAGGGAGCGGTGCACCTTCATGGCGCGCAGCCGCCGGTAGAGCGGGCCGAGCAGCGCCGTCCCGAGCAGGGCGAGCAGGACCGGGGTGACCGCGATCCGGAAGGTCCCCACCAGCCAGAGCCCCACCGCGCCGACCCCGGCGACCAGCAGCACGACGACACACCAGGCGGCGAGGCGCCGTACCGGCTCGGGCAGAAGGGTGCGCACGCCTCCAGCCGACCATGACGTAACCCCCGGGGCCCGTGCACGGCGCCCGTACGGGTGACCTCGGGGACCGTGCTCCCGTACGAGAGCGGTGGTCCGGTACGAGAGCAGCGCTCCGGCACGGGATCGACGCTCCGGTGCGAGAGCGGTGCTCCGGCACAGGATCGACGCTCCGGTACGAGAGCGGCGCTCCGGTACGGGTGAGGGCCCCGCCGGTCGTCCGGCGGGGCCCTCGGCACCCATCACGCGGCGATGGCCCGCTCCCCGGGGGGGCGGAGCGGGCCATCCGGCCGGGCGTGTCACATGCCGTGCACGGCGGGGACGCTCCCCAGGCGACCCGCCTGGAAGTCGTCGAACGCCTGGCGCAGCTCGTCCTGGGTGTTCATCACGAACGGGCCGTAGTGGGCCATGGGCTCCCGGATGGGACGCCCGCCCAGCAGGACGACCTCCAGGTCCGGGGTGTGCCCGTCCTGGGTCTCGTCCGCGCGGACGGTGAGCGCGCCGCCGTCGCCGAAGACGGCGGTCTGGCCCTGGTGGACGGGCCGCCGCTCGGTGCCCACGGAGCCCCGTCCGGCGAGGACATAGGCGAGACCGTTGAACTCCTCGCGCCAGGGCAGGGTGATCTGCGCGCCCGGACGGAGGGTGGCGTGGATCATGGTGATCGGGGTGTGGGTGATGCCGGGACCCTCATGGCCGTCCAGCTCACCGGCGATGACCCGGAGCAGCGCACCGCCGTCGGGGGAGGTGAGCAGCTGGACCTGGCCGCCCCGGATGTCCTGGTAGCGGGGGTCCATCATCTTGTCGGCGGCGGGAAGGTTCACCCACAGCTGGAGTCCGTGGAAGAGCCCGCCGGAGGTGACCAGCTCCTCCGGCGGCGCCTCGATGTGGAGCAGTCCGGAGCCGGCGGTCATCCACTGGGTGTCGCCGTTCTGGATCGTTCCGCCACCACCGTTGCTGTCCTGGTGGACGAAGGTTCCGTCGATCAGGTAGGTGACGGTCTCGAAGCCCCGGTGGGGGTGCCAGGGGGTGCCCTTGGGCTCCCCGGGGGCGTACTCCACCTCTCCCATCTGGTCCATCATGATGAACGGGTCGAGGTAGCGGTAGTTGATCCCGGCGAAGGCGCGCCGCACCGGGAAACCCTCCCCCTCGAAGCCGCTGGGGGCGGTGGTCACGGCGAGCACCGGGCGGGACACCGCCTCGGCGGGGGCGGCGACGCGCGGCAGGGTGAGCGGGTTCTCGACAGTCACAGCGGGCATGGGACGACCTCCTTGTACGAGAAGTTTAGTTGAATACTGAACTTCCCGCCAGTGGGAACGACGGACGCCCGGGAGGTATTCCTCCCGGGCGTCTCCCGGTGACCGTCATCGGTGGGGTGAGCGACCACCCCGGAGGGGGGCGCCGCACGGGGTGCGCGCGCGGGCGCGCGACCGCCGCGCGCACCGCCGTATCACCCATCCATACGGCACATCCCCCTCATGGGCGCCTTTACCCGTACATCCCGCTCACCCGTACATCTCGCACATCCGCATGCTCACCCGTACATACGGCGCATCGCGAAGTCGACCATCTGCTCCACGGCCTTCGCGTCGAAGACCATCCGGTGCTCCCCCTCCATGTCGAGGACGAAGCCGTACCCGGTGGGCAGCAGATCGATCACCTCCGCACCCGTGATCACGAAGTACTTGGACTCCTTGCCCGCGTACCGCCGCAGCTCCTTGAGGGAGGTGAACATCGGGATCACCGGCTGCTGGGTGTTGTGCAGCGCCAGAAAGCCCGGGTTGTCGCCGCGCGGGCAGTACACCTTGGAGGTGGCGAAGATCTGCTGGAAGTCCTCGGCGGAGAGCGTGCCCGTGGTGAAGGCGCGCACCGCGTCGGCGAGCGACGGCGGGGACGGCTCCGGATACAGCGGCTGGCCCTGAGGCTGACCCCCGTAGGGCTGCTGGGGTGCGTACTGCTGGTGAGCGCCCTGGTTCTGGTCGTAGCCGTACATGACGGCAAGAGTAACCAGTCACAGTTGGGCGATTGGGGGTTGCGGCTTATTACCGGTGGGTAGCATCATCGTAGCTACCAGCCGGTAGACGGGTTGGACGCAGACTGCCGGACACCGACCGCCGGACACAGACTCCCGAACCTACGGAGCCGTCGCCATGGGGCACTACAAGTCGAATCTTCGTGACATCGAGTTCAACCTGTTCGAGGTCCTCGGCCGCGACAAGCTGTACGGCTCCGGCCCGTTCGCCGAGATGGACACGGACACCGCCGTCTCGATCCTGGAGGAGGTCGCCCGCCTCGCCGAGAACGAGCTGGCCGAGTCCTTCGCCGACGCGGACCGCAACCCGCCCGTCTTCGACCCGGAGACCAACACCGCGCCGATACCGGAGTCCTTCAAGAAGAGCTACCGGACCTTCATGGAGTCCGAGTACTGGCGGCTCGGCATCCCCGAGGCCATCGGCGGCACCACCGCGCCCCGCTCCCTGGTCTGGGCCTACGCCGAGCTGCTGCTGGGCTCCAACCCGGCCCTGTGGATGTACTCCTCCGGCCCCGCCTTCGCCGGGCTGCTCTACGAGGAGGGCACCGACGAGCAGAAGCGGATCGCCGAGTTCGCCGTCGAGCGGCAGTGGGGCTCCACCATGGTCCTCACCGAGCCCGACGCCGGCTCCGATGTGGGCGCCGGCCGGTCCAAGGCGATCCGGCAGGAGGACGGCTCCTGGCACATCGAGGGCGTGAAGCGCTTCATCACCTCGGGCGAGCACGACATGTCGGAGAACATCCTCCACTATGTCCTCGCCCGCCCCGAGGGCGCCGGACCCGGCACCAAGGGCCTCTCCCTCTTCCTCGTACCCAAGTTCCTCTTCGACTTCGAGACCGGCGAGCTGGGCGAGCGCAACGGCGTCTACGCCACCAATGTCGAGCACAAGATGGGCCTGAAGGCCTCCAACACCTGCGAGATGACCTTCGGCGACCGCCACCCCGCCCGGGGCTGGCTGATCGGCGAGAAGCACGACGGCATCCGCCAGATGTTCAAGATCATCGAGTTCGCCCGGATGATGGTGGGCACCAAGGCCATCGCCACCCTCTCCACCGGCTACCTCAACGCGCTGGAGTACGCCAAGGAGCGCGTCCAGGGCTCGGACCTCGTCGACTTCATGGACAAGACCGCGCCCAAGGTCACCATCACCCACCACCCGGATGTCCGCCGCGCGCTGATGACGCAGAAGGCGTACGCCGAGGGCATGCGCTCCCTCGTCCTCTACACCGCTTCCGTCCAGGACGAGATCGCCGTCAAGGAGGCGGCGGGCGAGTCCGCCGCCGAGCTGGTCGCCCTCAACGACCTGCTGCTCCCGATCGTCAAGGGCTATGGCTCGGAGCGCTCCTACGAGCAGCTCGCCCAGGCGCTCCAGACCTTCGGCGGCTCCGGCTACCTCCAGGAGTACCCGCTGGAGCAGTACATCCGGGACGCCAAGATCGACACCCTCTACGAGGGCACCACCGCCATCCAGGGCCAGGACTTCTTCTTCCGGAAGATCGTCCGCGACCAGGGCCAGGCGCTCAACGCGCTCTCCGAGGAGATCAAGAAGTTCCTGGCCGTGGGCACCGGCGGCGAGGAGCTGGCGGGCGCCCGCGACGCGCTCTCCCGGGCCGCGGTCGACCTGGAGGCCATCGTCGGCGTCATGACCACCGACCTGATCGCCACCGGCGAGGAGGTCAGGAACATCTACAAGGTCGGCCTGAACACCACCCGGCTGCTGATGGCCTCCGGCGATGTCGTCACCGGCTATCTGCTGCTGCGCGGCGCGGCCGTCGCCGCCGAGAAGCTGCCCGGCGCCACCGGCAAGGACATCGCCTTCTACCAGGGCAAGATCGCCGCCGCGAAGTTCTTCGCCGCCAACGTCCTGCCCCAGGTCTCGGTCGAGCGCGGTCTCGCCGAGCAGGTCGACCTCACGCTGATGGAGCTGGACGAGGCCGCTTTCTGAGCCCTGCCGGGGTAGCCCTGCCGGGGTCGGGGCCTCCGGGTCCCGCCACCCGACCGGGGCCTCCGGGTCCCGCCGCCCGACCGGAACCGGCCCGTTCCCCCGCGCGACCGACGCGGGGGACGGGCCGTCCGTATGCTCACGGACAGCCGTCCGCGCCACCGCCCCGACCGGGTCACCGCCCCGGGCCCGATCCGGTGGGCACGGCGTGGAACCGCAACCATGCGCCCCCGGCGCACCCCCCTCGTTAAGGTGGGCGTCATGAGCACCAGCGCACCCCTCCGGCTCGACCGCGGGCACACCGACGACCTGATGACCTTCCTGGCCGCCTCGCCGTCCCCGTACCACGCCGTGGCGAACGCCGCCCAGAAACTGGAGAAGGCCGGATTCCGGCAGGTCCGGGAGGTGGACGCCTGGGACGCGTCGGCAGGCGGCAGGTTCGTCATCCGCGGGGGCGCGCTCATCGCCTGGTACGTCCCCGAAGGGGCCGACACCCACACCCCCTTCAGGATCGTCGGCGCGCACACCGACTCCCCCAACCTCCGGGTCAAGCCCGACCCGGACGCCGGGGCACACGGCTGGCGCCAGATCGCCGTCGAGATCTACGGCGGACCGCTCCTCAACAGCTGGCTCGACCGCGACCTCGGGATCTCCGGCCGGCTCACCCTGCGCGACGGCTCGCACCGGCTGGTCAATGTCGACCGGCCGCTGCTGCGCGTACCGCAGCTGGCGATCCATCTCGACCGCACCGTCACCTCGGACGGCCTCAAGCTGGACAAGCAGCGCCATATGCAGCCGATCTGGGGGCTGGGCGAGGTCCATGAGGGCGATCTCCTGCACTTCCTGGAGGAGGAGAGCGGCATCCCGGCGGGCGAGGTCAGCGGCTGGGACCTGATGACCCACTCCGTCGAGGCCCCCGCCTATCTCGGCCGCGACCGCGAACTCCTCGCCGCGCCCCGGCTGGACAACCTGCTCTCCGTCCACGCCGCCACGGCCGCGCTCACCGCCGTCAGCGCCCTGCCCGACCTCCCGTACATCCCGGTGCTGGCCGCCTTCGACCACGAGGAGAACGGCTCCCAGGCCGACACCGGTGCCGACGGCCCGCTGCTCGGCTCGGTCCTGGAGCGGTCGGTCTTCGCCCGGGGCGGCGGGTACGAGGACCGGGCGCGCGCCTTCGCGGGCACGGTCTGCCTCTCCTCCGACGTGGGGCACGCCGTCCACCCCAACTACGCGGAGCGCCACGACCCGACGCACCACCCGCGCCCCAACGGCGGACCGATCCTCAAGGTCAATGTCAACCAGCGGTACGCCACCGACGGCAACGGCCGGGCGGTCTTCGCGGCGGCGTGCGAGCGGGCCGGGGTGCCGTGGCAGTCGTTCGTCTCCAACAACGCGATGCCGTGCGGCACCACCATCGGACCGATCACGGCGGCGCGGCACGGGATCCACACCGTGGACATCGGGGTGGCGTGTCTGTCGATGCACAGCGCGCGGGAGCTGTGCGGGGCGGACGACCCGTTCCTGCTGGCGAATGTGCTGACGGCGTTCCTGCGGGGCTGACGGCGCTCACGCCAGGGCCTTGTCGCGCTCCACCGGTCGGGACCCCTCGCGGCGAAACATCCGCGAAAGGTCCCGCCCGGCAGAGTGCCGGGCATGGTCCTCCACCCCACCCGGCCCGCTCAGCCCGACGGGCGCTCCCTCGTCCACCACAGCGGCCCCCCGCGCCGCACCCTTCTCCTGGTCCTCGGCGCGGTGGCCGCCCTGCTGCTGACCGGCTGCTGGCTGGTGCTCCAGCGGTACAACGACCGGCCGCCGTGGGCCGAGGACATCACCTACGAGGCCGGCTATCTGCACGGCAAGCGGGTCCTCCAGGGCGACCCCACCGGAAAGCTCACCGCCGAGCTGCTGGACGGCGGCTGTGTCCGGATGGAGGCCGAGGGCGCGGCGGGGCGGAAGGCCACGTACAACCCGAAGCTCTGGGTCACGGGCTGTCTGGACGGGGCCGCCGGTCGGCCCTCCGCCGCGCAGGGCCTGCTCCCCTGAGCCGGCCCCCCGCGTGCCTTCGTCCTGCTCCGCCTGCCCCGGCGCTCCCTCCGTCCCGCTCCGCCCGCTACTCCGTCGGCCGGTCCTCCCGGTCCAGACCCGCGAGGACCAGCGGCAGCCGCCGGACGCCCCCCTCGGCCACCTCGACCGGGACCCCCCAGTCCTGCTGGTGCACATGGCAGGCCGGGTACGGGTTGGCCGGGTCGTCGTCGCACGAGGCGGCCATCGCCGACACATGGAGCACCCCGCCGCCCACCGAGGCGTCGATCTCCAGCTCCCGGCCCAGCTCACTGCCCGCGCCCGCGCCGGAGCGCAGCAGCTCGGGCGGGGTGGCCGAGACCAGCAGCCGGGTGGACGGCCCGTACCGGGTGTCCAGCTTCTGCCCGGCCGGGGCCTCGAAGACGACCTCCAGCCGCAGCGGCCCCGGCGCGATCCCGGTGGCGGCCCGCTGGGTGCGATGGGCCACGGCCTCGACCCGTACCGCCTCCTCCGGCAGCCGCAGCCGGGTCAGCCGGTGCCGGGCGGACTCCACCACCACGATGTCCTCGCCGACGAGGACCGCGTCCGAGGGCTCCCGCAGATCGGTGGCGAGGGTGGTCACCTCACCGGTGGCCGGGTCATAGCGGCGCAGGGCGTGGTTGTACGTGTCACTGATCGCGACCGAACCGTCGGGCAGCGCGGTGACCCCGAGCGGATGCTGGAAGAGCGCCTGCCCCGCCGCCCCGTCCCGGTGCCCGAAGTCGAAGAGTCCGGTGCCGACGGCGGTGCGCACGGTGCCGCTGGTGTCGATCCAGCGCAGTGCCGAGGTCTCCGCGTCGGCGATCCACAGCCGGTCCCCGGCCGCCGCCAGACCCGACGGCTGCGCGAACCACGCCTCGGCGGCGGCTCCGTCGACCAGGCCCTCATTGGTGGTCCCGGCCGCGAGTCCGACCGTGTCGGCGGCGGGGTCATAGGTCCACAGCTGGTGCGTCCCGGCCATGGCGATCCACAGCTTCCCCTCCCACCAGGCGAGGTCCCAGGGCGACGAGAGATCGACCTCCCGCGCGGGCCCCTCGGTGGGCGAGCCCTGCCACCACTGCCGCCCGGTCCCGGCGAGCGTGGTGATCGCCCCCGTCGCCGGGTCGTACGCCTTGATCGCATGGTGGACGCTGTCGGCGACCGCCACCCGTCCGTCGGGCAGCAGCGCCAGCCCCTGCGGCTCGTTGAACTCCCCGTCCCCGCCGATCCGCCGGACCACGGTCTCCCCGTCCGGCGCCAGCTCCACCAGCCGGTGGCGGGTGGTGTCGGAGACCAGGAAGCCGCCGTCCGCCGTCACCACGGCCTTCCCCGGGAACCGCAGCTCGGTCGCGACCGGCTCCGGCGCCACATACGGCCCGTCCCCCCGCCGCAGCGTGCCCTTGGCCGCGTGCTCCCGCTCCAGCTCCGCCACCAGCCGCGCGATGGCGTGCGCATGCCCCTCACCCGCGTGCTGGGCGACGACATACCCCTCGGGGTCGATCACCACCAGCGTGGGCCAGGCCCGTACCGCGTACTGCTTCCAGGTCGCCAGCTCGGGATCGTCCAGCACCGGGTGGTGCACCTGGTACCGCTCGACGGCGTCGACCACGGCGGAGTGCTCGGCCTCGTGCGCGAACTTGGGCGAGTGCACCCCGATGATCACCAGGGTGTCGCGGTGCTTCTCCTCCAGCTCCCGCAACTCATCCAGGACATGCAGGCAGTTAATGCAACAAAAGGTCCAGAAATCTACAACAACGCACTTACCTCGCAAGTCGGCGAGGGTGAGCTCTTTGCCTCCGGTGTTGAGCCAGCCGCCCTTGCCGATCAGCTCGGGGGCACGGACACGGGCACGGCGGCGGGGCGCAGGAGCGGGGGTGGGCTCCGGGGCGGCATCGTTCATCCTTCAAGCTTGCCATCCTGGTATGAACGCCGGATCACATCCGTACGGCAGGACCAGCGACAGGGGGCCGAAGCTTGGCTACGGACGAGGACGAGAAGACTGCCGGCGAGACGGCGCGGACGGTTCAGGGGTTCCTGGCGCTGCCGGGGCCGGTGGAGGACCGTAAGGAGGTGTTCGCCGGATGCGTGGCGGAGGTCGTCAGGGTCCTCGGGCTCGATGTCGCCCGGGAGCCGCAGCCCGGCGATCCACGAACCTGGGTGAACCATGCTCGGACGGCGCTGTACAAGGCCTGCCGCCGGGAGCTGATCCTTTCCGAGAAGTCCTTCCAGACGCTGATCAAGGCAGCCGTCTACGACCCCGACCCGAGCTTCAACCGCCATTTCCTCGAGCCCGCGCTGAACGCGTTCGGGCCCAGGCGGGTCCAGGCCTCGCTGCTTGGATACCTGCGGACCGGCACGGACCTCGAGCGGGCGGGCGCGGCGAATGCCTGGTACTGGTCGGCTCTACCCCTGCGCATGCCCACCGTACGGGCGGAGCACT
The DNA here is from genome assembly GCF_040299965.1 of Streptomyces sp. NPDC000594. Classification (NCBI taxonomy): domain Bacteria; kingdom Bacillati; phylum Actinomycetota; class Actinomycetes; order Kitasatosporales; family Streptomycetaceae; genus Streptomyces; species Streptomyces sp. NPDC000594. The sequence goes on from NZ_JBEPCY010000056.1 coordinate 20,490, forward strand.
CCGCAGCCACCGGTCCGGCGGAACCCGACGACGCCGCAACCGTGAGGGCCGAGTGGTACGAAACCGCGCTGCGCGAGTTCGTGAGCAACGAGCACCTGGACGTCCGGCGCTGCATCCTGCCGGGCCTGCCGCTCCGGAAGTCGGCTTATCCGCCGGAACTGCACGATCTGGTGGACGCGGCCGTGGCGATAGCCCGGTCCCATCCGGACGAGTACATCCGCCACCGCGTGGAACACCAGGTCGGTGACTGACGCCCGCACTGGGCGCGCTCAACCACGGCGATTCCCGAGAACTCCCGCAGGAAGGTCAGGCCGCTTCCTTGGGGTGCGGGTGGTTCCGGAGCTCCACGTTGCCATCGCTGACCGTGAAGTGGTCGCCCCGGAGACGGGCTTCCCGGCGCTGTGCGGCCAGGGCGGCGCAGACCCTCCCTGGCCCTTCATCCGGCTTTGACCTGGTACTTCGCCTTTGCGGTGATCGATGGCGATCCAGGGCGGGCACCCCGGGGCCCGGCCGGTGGGGCGGGCGGCAGGACAGAGGGCGGGACGGACGGTGGGGCGGGCGCAACCGGGGGGTACGGGCCTACGATCGTCCAGGGAAAGCACTGCCGGGCCGCCGCCCGGCGGCGTAACTTAGCAGCCGAGCCTCCCACGCAACCCACCCGTCACCGCAGAGCCGCAGAGCCGCAGCCGCGATCCAGCCAGCCAGCCCGCGTCCCGCAGAACCGCCGAGGGGTCCCGTGACCGTCCATCCCAGCCTCCAGACCTATGCCGATGCCTGGACCCATGCCGTCGAGGCGATAGCCGAACTGGTGCAGCCGCTTGTGGAGGGGGAGTGGAACCGCGTCACGCCGTGCCCCGCCTGGTCGGTGCGGGACGTGGTCTCGCATGTGATCGGGATGGAGTCGGAGATGCTCGGCGACCCCCGGCCGATCCACACCCTCCCCCGCGATCTGCTCCATATGCGCAGCGACTTCGCCCGCTATGTCGAGGTGCAGGTGGATGTGCGCCGACATCACACCGGGCCGGAGATGACGGCCGAGCTGGAGTATCTGATGATCCGGCGGGCCCGGCAGCTGCGGAACGAGAGCCGGGGGCCCGACACCATGGTCCGGGCGCCGCTCGGGGCCGAGCAGTCGCTGGAACTGGCGATGCGGATGCGGGCGTTCGACTGCTGGGTGCATGAGCAGGACCTGCGGGCGGCGCTGCACCAGCCGGGGAATCTGGACTCACCGGGGGCCCATGTCACCCGGGATCTGCTGCTGGAGGCGCTGCCCAAGGTGGTGGCCCGGGACGCGGGCGCCCCGCCCAACTCCGCCGTGGTGGTGGATGTGCACGGGCCGCTGGAGTTCCTGCGGACCGTCCGGGTGGACGCGAACGGCCGGGGCACCGTCGACGGTTCGCCCTCGCTGGGCCCGGTGGTCTCGCTCTCGCTGGACTGGGAGACCTTCTACCGACTGGCCTGTGGACGGGTGACACCCGCGGCCGTCGCCGACCGGATCAAGGTGGACGGGGACCAGGAGCTGGGCGCGGCGATCCTCGGCGCCTTCGCGATCACCCCCTGAGGACCAGGGAGACGGTTAGACGGGACACCCCGCGACCGGCCACGGGACCGGTCACGGGGTGCGCTTCCCCGGGTACCCCGGATCGGGGGAACGGGTACCTCAGGGGGTCATGACCGCCACCAGCGCGCCGAGGTGTCGCGCAGCGTGTTCGTACCGCAGTGCACCTCACCGCCGCCGAAGTGGTAGCTGTTGTAGTCGTCCAGATAGACCGTCCGCATGCCCGCCCTGGCGTACGCGGCGCTCACCGCCTCGCCGAAGACATCGACACCGCCGATGACCGGCCCCCACTGCTTGGCGGAGAGATAGTCCTTGTCGCTGAGGACCACGCCGTTGACCGCGCCCGGGATGTACGCGAGCGTATGGGTGACGACGGGGGCGACCGAGTCGCCCGCGATCCGCTCCCGGTCGGTGCCGCCGGTCAGGACATCGGCGCCGAGCCGTCCGAGCTTGATGCCCCGGGGTCCCTTCGCCTCCTTGCCACCCTTGTCGGCCTTATCGAACTCATCGGCCTTGTCGGCCTTGGTTCCGTTGGTCCTCTTCGCCGCCCCCTCGGGTATCTCCGGCTCCGCGAAGAGGCTCGGGACCTTGATGATCTCCTTGTCGGTGACCCCGGTCTCCTTCTTGAGCACCCGCAGATTCGCCGCGATCCGCTCCTGCGCCAGCTGGTTGTCGGCCAGGAACTTCCGGTCGGCCAGCGCCTGGTCGATGGTCACCCTCGGCGCGGGCCTGCCCTTGACGCCGGGCACGGAGAAGACCCGCTTGCCGCCGTGGCCCTCGGCCTTCGCCTTGCGGAGGATGTCGAGACCCGCCTCGGGGTCGGAGACGGCGATACGCCAGCCGCGCTCCGTCTTCGCCGGGAGGAACTGCACGAACTCGTCGACATGGCCGACCGCCAGCCAGTTGGTGTCCAGCAGCAGCGGCTTCTGCATCCCCTGCTTGGTGCCCCGGTCGGCGCCCTGCGAGGAGAGGAAGGTGGTCATCGACTTCGCGGGCTTGATCCCGTAATCGCCCCACTGGCCCATGATGATCCGGCCCGCCGGATAGTCCTTGGAGCCGTTGCGATAGGGCGGGATCGTCTCCAGATTGCCCATGGAGTTCAGGGTCCAGCCCGGGTTCTCGGCGGTGGGCCCGTCGAACTGGACCACGCCCACGTCCCGCCCGCGCAGCTGCGTGAACAGCTCCCGTCCGGCGTCGCGGTCCGGCTGCGCGGAGCGGATCATCACCCGCAGGGCATGCTGCTTGCCGTCGGAGCCGGCCATGCTGACATAGCCGGGCTCCACGAAGTCCTGGGCCCAGGGGTCGTCGATGTCATCGAGGACCTTCAGCGGCTTCGGTACGCCGGCCTGGCGCGCGACCGGGCCGAGTTCCTTCACGAACTTGTGCTGGGCGGGGGTGAACCAGGGTGCGCCGGGCATGTCGCCGGCCACCTTGGAGACCACGACCTGCTGGGTCCGCTGGACATGGTGATGGGTGAGGACCGGCGCGGTCCGCAGGGTGACCTCGTCGGAGGAGGTCCGGCCCTGGGCGTCGGTGAGTGTCACCCGGACCACCACCGTGCCGTCCCAGACGGCGGCGTCCCGGACCACATCGGTGGCCTCGACACCCAGCTCCAGACCGTAGCGGAGCGCATCGGTGCCGATCCGGTCCGAGGGGGTGAGCTGGCGCCAGCCCCGGAGCTGGGTGAAGACCCGGGCGCGGTCGGCGCGGGAGCCGTCCTTGTCGAGGATCTCGACCCGGGCGGTGGTCCCGTCGGCCAGCTCCCGCTGGGGGACGAGCCGGAGCCGGGCGAGGTCGAGGGCGTCATGGGCCCCGTTCACCACGGTGTCCGCCGCGTCGTTGCACCGGGCCAGCTCGGCGTCGGTGAGCGGCCGCCCGGAGCCGTCGCGTACGGGGCAGTCCTTCCGGTCGTCGTCGATATTGGGCAGGACCACCGCACCGCGCCGCTTGGTCCAGGTGTCCTCGCCCGCGGTGTCGGAGTCACCGCCGATGTCCACCCTGCCGTCGCGGTTGACATCGGCCCGCAGGTCCACGACCGGGGCGGCGGGCGCCCGTTCCGTGCCGGTCGCGGACGCCTGGGTGCCCAGGGTGCCGACGAGGGCCCCGGCCACACCGGTGGCCACGGCGGCTGTTCTCCATCGCTGGATACGCAAAGGGTTCTCTCCTCGTTCGTGCCGTACAGCAGGAGAGGCGCGGTACGGGACGGCCGAGTTGAGCAAGGAGGGGCGGAGTTGCCGAGAATGGCCGAAAGGGACCGAACCACCCCGTAGCCTTTGTCCGGATTTCGGTCAACCCTGCTGGGGGCGCCGGGAGATCTCAGGCGGGTACGTGGACCGCCTCCACCCGGCTCGCCACCAGCCGCTCCCGCTCCAGCCGCGCCGCCCGCCCCTTCAGCCGCAGGATCTGTACGACCCCCAGCGCCTCCAGGACGAAGACACAGGAGAAGGCGGCCCGGTAGTCGCCCCCGGTCGCGTCCAGGAGCAGCCCGATCGCCAGCAGGGTGGTCATCGAGGCGGTGAAGCCACCGACATTGACGATCCCCGACGCCGTGCCCTGCCGTTCGGGCGGATTGGCCGGGCGGGCGAAGTCGAAGCCGATCATCGACGCGGGTCCCCCGGCACCGAGCACCACGCAGAGGGTGATCAGCAGCCACATGGGCGCCCGGTCCCCGGGATGGGCGAGGGTCGCCGCCCACACCAGCGCGGTGGCCGCGACCGTACCCAGCGCCAGGGGCACCCGCGCCGCATGATGGCGCGCGATGATCTGCCCGTACACCAGCCCCACCACCATGCTCACCAGCACCACCAGGGTGAGCAGGGATCCGGCGGTGGCCCGGCTGAGCCCCTGGGCCTCGATCAGGAACGGCATCCCCCACAGCAGCATGAAGACCATCGCGGGGAACTGGGTGGTGAAGTGGGTCCACATGCCCAGCCGCGTGCCGGGCTCCCGCCAGCAGAGGGCGATCTGCCGCCGGACGAAGCCCGGCTCCCGGGGACGCGCGCGGACGACCTCCGCCCTGCGGCGCACCCGTATCCCGGCGGCGGTGTCCCCGGGGTGGTCCCGGAGGAAGAGCAGCACCAGCACCAGGGCGACCGCCCCGGCCACCGAACTCCCCGCGAAGGTGGCCGTCCAGCCGACATCGTGCAGCAGCCGGGCGACGAGCACGGTGGAGACCAGATTGCCCGCCATCCCGAAGAGCGCCGCGACCTGCGCGATCAGCGGCCCGCGCCGGGCCGGGAACCACCGGCTGCCCAGCCTCAGCACACTGATGAAGGTCATCGCGTCACCACAGCCGAGCAGGGCACGGGCGGCGAGCGCCATCCCGTACGACGGCGAGAGCGCGAAGCCCAGCTGTCCCAGGGTGAAGAGCGCGGCCCCCAGCGAGAGCACCTTCTTGGTGCCCAGCCGGTCGACCAGCAGCCCCACCGGTATCTGCATCCCCGCGTACACCAGCAGCTGAACGATGGAGAAGGTGGAGAGCGCGGAGGCGTTGACGTCGAAGCGGTCCGCCGCGTCCAGCCCGGCGACCCCGAGCGAGGTGCGGAAGATGATGGCGACGAAGTAGACGCCGACCCCCACCCCCCAGACCGCCAGGGCCCGCCGGCCGCCCGGCGGGTCCCCGGGTATGGCACCGGGGGCGCTCACCTGACCTCTCCCCGGGCCAGCGTGGAGAACCATCCGACATGGCGGCGGACGAGCGCCGCCGCCCGCTCCGCGTCACCGTCGCGCAGCGCCTGGAGGATCTCACCGTGCTCGGTGACGTTCTTGGCGATCCGGTCGGGGTGGGAGTGCATCACGGCCACCCCCATTCGCAGCTGACGGTCCCGGAGCTGGTCGTAGAGGCGGGAGAGGATCTCATTGCCCCCGTGCCGGACGATCTCGGCGTGGAACAGCCGGTCGGTGACGGCGACGGCGGCGAGATCCCCGGCGGCGCCCTGCGCTCTCTGCTGTTCCAGCAGCTCCTCCAGACGCTCCACCAGCCGGGGTGGCGCGGGTACGGCCTTGCGCGCCGCATGCTCCTCGACCAGCAGCCGGGTCTCCACCACATCCGCGATCTCCTGCGCGGAGACGGCGATGACCAGTGCGCCCTTCTTCGGATAGAGCTTGATCAGTCCCTCGACCTCCAGCTTGAGCAGGGCCTCGCGCACGGGGGTACGGGAGACCCCGACCGCGTCGGCCAGTTCGCCCTCGGTCAGCAGGGTGCCGCCCTCGTACCGGCGGTCCAGGACGGCCTGCTTGACATGGGTGTAGACACGGGCGGCGGCGGGAGCGGCGACGGTCATGCGCACAGCTTAGATACAAGAAGGGGCGGGGCCAATGGCGCACAACCGGCGCACTCGGTGCGAAGCCTTCCGGCCACCTCGGATGGGTCACGGCCGGAAAATCTCCCGCAGGTTGAGACGTACGCCACGTATCCCGCGCTTTCTACACCCTTTTGGCCCTACGAACCGTCAGAATGTGGGGCCCTCGCTTTCCCGAGGGCCGGCTCACAGACCGACGACGGACCCCACTTCCGGAGTGTTCCTTTGAGACTCAACAACACGAGCGTGCGCAGAGCCGCCTCGGTTGTCCTCGCGGGTGGGCTCATGCTCACCGTCTCGCCCCTCGCCGCACCGGCCCAGGCCGCTGACAGGCCGGCGGCGAAAGCACCGGCCAAGCCGAGCATCAAGGCCAAGGCCGGCTATCTGATGGATCTGAAGAGCGGCAAGAGCCTCTTCAGCAAGGGTGACAGCACCCGCCGCGAGATGGCCAGCACCACCAAGATCGCCACCGCCATCACGGTGCTCAAGACCAAGGGCCTCGACCTCAACCGCAAGGTCACGGTCAAGCAGACCTATCTGGACCATGTCTTCCTGGAGGGCGGCTCCTCCGCCAAGCTGCGCGTCCACGACAAGGTCACGGTCCGCCAGCTGCTCTACGGTCTGATGCTGCCGTCGGGCTGCGACGCCGCGTACGCCCTCGCCGACACCTTCGGCAAGGGTGCGACCACCGCCGCGCGCACCAAGTCGTTCATCGGGATGATGAACAAGACGGCCACCGGTCTGAAGCTGAAGAACACCAAGTTCGACTCCTTCGACGGCATATCGCACGGCAAGCTGACGAACTACACCACGCCCAGCGACTTCGCCAAGCTCACCCAGCACTCCCTCACCAACAAGACCTTCCGTGAGGTGGTGAAGACCAAGACGTACAAGACCACCGCCACCACCGGCAAGGGCGGCCCGTCGAAGTACGTGTGGGACAACACCAACCAGCTACTGGACGGCAAGGGCTACAAGTACCAGGGCGCCATCGGCATCAAGACGGGCACCGGCAGCGCGGCGGGCAAGTGCCTGGTCTTCGCCGCCACCCAGGGCTCGAAGACCTATGTCGGTGTGGTCCTGAACTCCACGGACCGCTACGGGGACGCCAGGAAGCTCCTCGACCACGGCTTCGGCAAGAAGACGGCGAAGACCATGCAGATGCGGTCGCTGCCGGCGGATGTGCTCGACTGATCCGCACCTCCCCGAGGACAGGCCAGGGGCCCGTGACACCCACCGTGTCACGGGCCCCTGGGCTTTGTGCCGTTCCGCTCCCTCAGCTCCAGGTGAGGAGTTTTTTGGGGTGTTCGAGGAGGGTGGCGGTGTCGGCGAGGAGTTTGGAGCCGAGTTCGCCGTCGATGAGGCGGTGGTCGAAGGAGAGGGCGAGGGTGGTGATGTGGCGGGGTTTGATCTTGCCTTTGTGGATCCAGGGTCGGGGGCGGATGGCGCCGACGGCGAGGATGGCGGCTTCGCCGGGGTTGAGGATGGGGGTGCCGGTGTCGATGCCGAAGACGCCGACGTTGGTGATGGTGACGGTGCCGCCCTGCATGTCGGCGGGGGCGGTGCGGCCCTCGCGGGCGGTGGTGACCAGGGTGTCGAGGGCGCGGGCGAGGTCGGGCAGGGGGAGGGTGTGGGCGTCCTTGATGTTGGGGACGAGGAGCCCTCGGGGGGTGGCGGCGGCGATGCCGAGGTTGACGTAGTGCTTGAGGACGATCTCCTGTGCGGTCTCGTCCCAGGCGGCGTTGGCGCCGGGGTTGCGGCGGAGCGCGACGAGGAGGGCGCGGGCGATCAGCAGCAGGGGTCCGGTGCGGACGTCGGCCAGGTCGGGGTCGTCCCGCAGCTCGCGGGCGAGTTTCATGGTGCGGGTGACGTCGACGGTGATGAACTCGGTGACATGGGGGGCGGTGAACGCGGAGGCGACCATGGCCTGCGCGGTGGCCCTGCGGACACCCTTCACCGGGATCCGCGTCTCCCGGACGCCTTCCGCCACGGCTGTCACGGCGGTTTCCGGTACGGCGGCGGGCGCGTCCCCGGTCGTGTTCCCGGTCGTGTCGGGGGCCTGTGGGGGCCTGGCGGCGTGGTGGACGTCGTCGCGGGTGATGATGCCGTCGGGCCCGGTGGGGACCACCCCGGCCAGATCCACCCCGAGATCCTTCGCCAGCTTGCGTACGGGAGGCTTCGCCAGCGGCCGCGACACCGCACCGCTCTTGCCGTTCCCGTTCACCGCCGGAGCGGCGGCCGGAGCCGGTGCCGGTACGGGAGCCGGTGCCGGTACGGGAGCGGGTGCCGGGGCGGCCGGGGCAGTCGTGGCGGCCGGGGCCGGGGTCTGCTGCTTGCGGGGGCGGCGCTTGGTGGAACTCTCCGCCACGCCGTAGCCCACCAGGACCGGCTGGCGGCCCTTCGGCTTCTCCTCCACCGGGGCGGCCGGTGCCTGCGCCTGCGCCTCCGCCTGCGCGCCGGTCCCGGCGGCGGCCTCCGCGCCGGTCTCCTGACCGGTGTTCACCGAGATGATGGTCTGTCCGACGTCGACGGTGGTGCCTTCGGTGTAGCGCAGTTCGTGGACGGTCCCGTCGAACGGGATCGGCAGCTCGACCGCCGCCTTCGCCGTCTCCACCTCACACACCACCTGCCCGTCGGTGACCGT
>NZ_JBEPCY010000057.1:0-27728 GCF_040299965.1 Streptomyces sp. NPDC000594
CATGACATCGGCGGCATGCAGTCGACGGTGACCTCCACGGCGACCTCCCTGGTCTCCAACCCGCCCCCCGCCCCCCTCCCCGTACCCCTTCGTGCTCCCGAACCGAGGAACCCGTATGCACTCCCGCTCCCGCAGAAGGCCCGCCCTGAGGTCCGTTCTGGCGACGCTGGTCGCCGCCCCCCTCGCCGCGCTCCTCCTCCCCCTGCCGGCCGCGCCCCCGGCCGCCGCCGCCTCCGTCACCACCTGGGACAAGGTCGCCCAGTGCGAGTCGGGCGGGAACTGGAGCATCAACACCGGCAACGGCTACTACGGAGGACTCCAGTTCTCCCGTTCCACCTGGAACGCCTTCGGCGGACGGCAGTACGCCGAGTACGCGCACCAGGCGACCAAGGAAGAGCAGATCCGTACCGCCGAGAAGGTCCTGGCCACCCAGGGCGAGGGCGCCTGGCCCCACTGCGGACCCCGGGCCGGACTCGGCAGCGACCCCGCCGACCCGTACCCCGCCGAGCCGCCGCGCCCCCAGTCCAAGATGGCCCACCTCACCCCGGTCGGTGATCTGACCGGTGACGGGCGGCCGGACATCATCGCGGTGGAGAAGGCCACGGGTGATCTGTACCGCTATGCCGGTCCCAACTTCGCCGGTGGCGCGGCCCGGCTGAAGCTGGGCTACGGCTGGAACGGCATGAGCGACATCGTCGGTACGGGGGACCTGACCGGTGACGGGGTGGCGGACATCGTCGCCGTCGACGCCGACAACGGTGATCTCCTCCGCTACTCCGGTCCGCACTTCAACGGCGGTACGAAGGCGAAGATCGGTACCAACTGGGACGCGATGACGAACATCACCCCGGTCGGTGATCTGACGGGTGACGGGCGTCCGGACATCATCGCGGTGGAGAAGGCGACCGGTGATCTGTACCGCTATGCCGGTCCCGGCTTCGCGGGCGGCGCGGCCCGGGCGAAGATCGGCAACGGCTGGAACGCGTACTCCACGATCGTCGGTACGGGCGATCTGACCGGTGACGGCGTGGCCGACATCATCGCCGTCCACGGGCAGAACGGAAATCTCTACCGCTACTCCGGTCCGCACTTCAACGGTGGCACCAAGCTCCAGATCGGCAACGGCTGGGGCGGGATGACCAGCCTCACCGGCGTCGGGGACATCACCGGGGACGGCATCCCCGACCTGCTCGCCGTCGACCCCGCCACCGACCATCTCTACCGCTACTCCGGCCCCGCCTTCGGCGGCAGTGGCCGTGCCCAGATCGGCACCAACTGGTAGCGACCGCCCCCGCGGTCCCCGCTTCCCCTCTCACCGGGAGTACCTTTGCGACTCGTCAGATCCCTCTGGGCCGGACTCGCCTCCACCGCCCTGCTCCTCACGGGCACCGTGGCCCTCGCCCCCGCCGCCCAGGCGGACAGCGTCTCCGGTGCCGACGCCCCACCGGTCCGCTTCGTCAGCTACAACATCTGCGGCAATATGTGTACCGATGCCCAGGGGTACGACAACCTGCGCCGCATCGACACCGTCGTCGACGAGGCGTCGGGCGCCACCTGGAACGCCGATCAGCTCCACCTCCAGGAGGTGTGCCGCCCCCAGTACGAGGCGATCCGTGCCAGGCTTCAGCCGCGAGGGTTCCAGGGGCTGTTCACCGCGACCCTGTCGGGACGCCCGCAGGTGTGCGGCGGAGCCGACTACGGTGTCGCCGTCCTGGTCAAGGGCCCCGTCATCGACAGCAAGGTGCTCGATCTGACGGTGGGCGGCGAGTCCGAACCGATCAAGGTCCCCTGCGTCAAGACCTACACCCAGAGCCGGGCCAACTGGGCCTGCTCGGTGCACCTCTACTGGAGCGACACCTCGCTGCGGGAGCGGGAGGCCGCCCTCCTCGCCGCCCAGGCCCGGCAGTGGCTCGACGCCGGGACCCCGGTCGTCCTCGGCGGTGACTTCAACGGCGCCCCGCGTTCCAAGATGGCCTCCTCCTTCTATGAGCCCGGTATCGCCGACGGCGGCCAGGGCGACTTCATCGAGGCCGACGAGACCGACCGGGACCACTTCGCCGCCGACCCCTGCCGCACGGACAACCGCTCCCGCTGCCGCAGCGGTGAAGCCACCCTGAACTCCACGAAGATCGACTATCTGTTCCTCTCCGCGCGTCACTTCAAGGACGCCAAGGCGGATGTCCTGCCCCAGGACCCCAAGGTCTCGGACCACCGGCTGGTCCGGGGAGCCGCGTACTGGGCGGACTGCGGTCCGGTCGGCGCCGGGGCGGGATCGGTCCTCCGCCGGGACGCCTCCGGCGCGCTCTTCCGCTACGCGGGCCGCCCCGACGGTACGCTCGCGGGCGCCTGCAAGGTCGGTACGGGCTGGAGCGGCATGCGGACGGTGGCCCGGGACGGCTCGGCGCTGCTGGCCACCGACGCCGACGGGGCGCTCTGGCGCTACCCGGCCGACCCCGCCACCGGTACCTACTCGGGCTCGACCCGCACCCAGGCGGGCACCGGCTGGCAGAGCGTGGACACCCTGCTCGCCCCGGGGGATTTCTCCGGTGACGGGAAGGCGGACCTCGTCGGCCGGGACAGCGTGGGTGACCTGTGGCTCCACAGGGGCGACGGGCAGGGCTCGTACAGCCCCCGTGTGAAGATCGGCAATGGCTGGCAGGCCTACACCGCCCTGGTCGCCCCGGGGGACTTCTCCGGTGACGGGAAGGCGGACCTGATCGGGCGCGACAGCGCGGGCGACCTGTGGCTCTACAAGGGCGACGGGCAGGGCTCGTACGGTCCGCGTGTGAAGATCGGCAACGGTTGGCAGACCTACGCCGCCCTGGCCGCTCCCGGTGACCTCGACCGTGACGGGAAGGCGGACCTGATCGGGCGCGACAGCGCGGGCGACCTCTGGTTCTACAAGGGCGACGGGCAGGGCTCGTACAGCCCCCGCGCGAAGATCGGCAACGGCTACCCCACCGGGGAACTGCTCATCTGACCCGTGCCTCCACGGTGTTCCGGCCCCGGCGACCCACACGGTCGCCGGGGCTTCCCCAAGAAGGCGACCGAGGCGCGCTGTGGGGCGTCGCCAAAAGCCGAAACCAACTGCCCGGCAGCGCTTCGAGGACCTTCTGGTCCGCGTCGCACGCGTGCTGGGGAGGTGGTTCAAGGGCTGACCTGAGCCTCGCTTTATGAGGCTCAGGTCGAAGCCCTCGGGTTTCGTGCGGGGCTCCCGTCTCGGTAACCGGCCAAGGCGGGGGTCCTTTGATTCACGGTCCTCGGCCTGGGCACCAAAGACACCCGGACCGAACAGCGGACCGCTGCACAGCACCGAATATACCGCGCGCGTCGCCCCGGGCGCAGGACCTCCGGCGCGGTCGGCCCCAGTCGGATTCGGTCGGATTCGGGCACAGGACGGGTATTGTCCACGCCCGGCCGGTCCGCAAGGATTGCCCCATGGGGGACAGGGAACACCGGCCACCCGGCGGGTTCAGGGACTCCGACGAGTTCCTCGACGCGCTGCGACAGCTCAAGGACCGATCAGGTCTGACCTACCGGCAGCTGGAGGAGAAGGCCGCGCAATCGGGTGATGTGCTGCCCCGCAGCACCATCGCCGATGTGCTGCGCGGCAAGCACCCGCCCCGGGCCCCCTTGCTCGTCGCCTTTCTCCGGGCGTGCGGCGAGGAGCGGTGGGTGGCGGAGTGGCTCGCCGCCCGGGACGCGATGGTCCTGCGGGAGAAGGAGGCGGGCACCGGGCCGGGGGACGCCGCTCCCCCCGCCGTCACCCCTGCCGCCACACCCGCCCCTGTGCTGTCCTCTGCCCCCGACCCCGTTCCGACCTCTGTGCCCGACCCCGCTCCGACGGCCGCCGCGGAGATATCCGGGAAACGCCCCCGGGCCGCCCTGTGGTGGCTGCTCGCCGCCGTGGTGGCCGCGGTCGCCGTCCTCGTGGGGATGCTGGCTCCCTGGTCCGGTTCGGACGGCGGCGGCGCGGGCACCAGGGAGGAGGCGATGGGCGTACCCGAGAAGGACATCCGGATCCGCCCGGTGCTCGCGCCCCGCCTCTGTCTGACCGACGGTCACGCTCCCCGCTACTCCTCCGTGGTGGCCGTCCAGCGGCCCTGCGACCAGGTCCTGCCGCAGCGGACCTCGCTCCTCGCCGTGACGGGGGACAGCTTCCGCATCCAGTGGTACCGCCCGGACCAGGGCGCCGGCTGTCTGAAGGTACTGGAGTCGGGGCGCGGGACCGGACTGCTGGAGCCCTGGGACCGCTGTGATCTCACCACCCGCTTCCGCTTCGAGGCCGTCGGCAAGAAGGACGACCGGAGATACCGGATCCGGACGGGCGCCCACGGCTGTGTGGGCATGAGGGGCGCGAGCGCGGCGGAGGACGTCGAAGCGGTGGTGGAGCCCTGCCGGGAGGGCCGGGGACAGACATTCATGATCGAACCCGTACCGGACCGCCCGGCCCGCTGACGGGGACCCTCCCGGCGGGGCGACCACGGCCGGGCGGGCTCAGGGCGCGAACTGGTACGCGCCCGCGTCCGGCTGCGTGCCCGACACCGGGTCGCCCACGATATCGGTGGCGTACTCGACCGGAACCCCGCGGCCGATCGCCGGGCTCCCACCCGTCAGCCGGAGATCGGAGGCCGAGACAAAGGCCGGATCGGCGTGGACCGAGCCCGGCCCGAGCTGGAACTGCGTCTGCGCGCCGAAGTACACGCCCGCGTCCTCGTCCGCCCCGAGCCCGTCCTCGTAACCGGTCTTCCCGCCCGTCCTGATGGCGTTGTTCCGCAGGGTGAGGATCTCCGGGGAGCAGCCCGCGTAACAGACCCAGCCCTGGGCCTGCGGTCCCGGCAGGTTCACCGAGTTGTTCAGCGCCCGGGTGCCGTTGACCGGCCCCACCCCGGTACCCGCCCCCCGGGTCACCAGGAAGGCACTGGCCGGGTGTACCGAGGTGACGGCGTTGAAGGCGAAGACATTGCCGTCCGCCGTCCTCCCCGGCCCTCTGCCCAGCTCGGTGAAGGTCTCGTTGTCACGGGCGATGTTGTACTCGACGCGGTTGCGGTCGCCGTTGAAGACCTCGACCGCCGCGCCGTCGTGCCCGAAGTCGTAGCTGACGGCCCGGGAGCCCGTGATCAGATTGTGGGTCACGAGGTTGTCGTCGCCGTTCAGCAGGACGCCGAAGGCCCCCGAGTCGTCCCAGCCGCCGGGGGTGTTCACACTCATCCTGTTGTTGTCCACGAGGGTGCTGTCGCGGACGGTGTTGTGGTGGGCGGTGTCCGCGATGGAGACCCCGGCGACGTTGTTGTCGGCCCGCACCGAGGTCAGGGTGGTGTGGCTGCCGCGGATCTCGAATCCCGCCCACTGGCAGCCGGAGGCGCGCAGCGAGCCGATGCGCCAGTGGGCCCCGTCGACCCGGACGCATTCGGGCACCTGACCGCCGATGACCGGGAGCGCTGCGGAGCGGTCCCCGTACGCGGTGACGGTGAGGGGCGCGGCCGGGGTGCCGCTGGAGGTGAGCAGCAGGGACCCCGTCCAGGCCCGTCCGCGCCGGAAGGCGACGGTATCCCCCGGGGCCAGTGCGGCGGAGTTGACCCGGTTGAGGGTCTTCCAGGGGGTGGTGGCCCTCGTGCCGTTGTTGCTGTCGCTGCCGGACACGGCGTCGACGTAGTACGTCGTCCCGGGCGCCCGTGGTGAGGCATGCGCCCCGGGTGCCGTGGCGAGCGCCGCGGCCAGGAGCCCCGCGACGGGGAGGACGAGGGCGGCGCGGGCTCTGCCGGCAGGCGGATTCACATGTCCTCCAGGGTCCTTGACGGTCGTCCGGGCGTCGACCGGACGTCGTGCGAGGTCGTCCGGGTGTCGTGCGGTGTCGTCCGGGCGGGTCCCGTCCGGACGCTCGCAAGACTGCGGCCTGCGGCGGCGCGGTTCAAGGGAAGGGCGCTGTCCGGGACAGGGCGCCGCTGTCCGGGCTGGTCAAGGGGGTGGTGGGGGAGCTGTCCGGCCTCCGGGCCGGTCCCGTGCCCCCGGCCGAGCACCGGACGGGCCGGTCCCGTGCCCCCGGCCGAGCACCGGACGGGCCGGTCCCGTGCCCCGGCCGAGCACCGGACGGCCCGGTGCTCGGCCGGTGGCTCTACTTCCAGACCATCGATTCGGCCTGGTCGTTCATCGCACTGCCGACATTGGGCGTGTTGGTGAAGTAGAGCTGGTGCGCACCGTTGAAGTCCCGTTCCGAGAACAGCTCGATGTCGCAGTTGCTGCCGGTCTTCAGGGAGCTGATCCGGTTGTTCCAGTTGAGGAGGTCGACCATCCAGTACTCCTGGTCCGAGAAATCGTTGCACGGCCCGTCGCCCCAGAACTGGTGGGACGCGCCCCGGAAACGGGTGTGTTCGTAGATGACGCCCAGAAAGAAGTCGGAGGCCGCACGTGAGGTGGCGGCCGTGCCGGCGGTGGCTCCGACTGTTTCGTTCACCTTGTCCACGAAGGCGGAGTCCTTGGCGGCCTTCGCCTGGGTGGCGTTGGTGACCCGGCCGCCGGTGGTGGCGGAGACGGCCTCGCGGAAGGTGTCGTAGCAGGTGGTCTTCCGGGTTTCGACATGGGTGGCGCAGTGGGGACCCGACGTGGCCCGGGAGGTCTCGGGGGCCGGGGCCGGGGCCGCGCCGGCCGGGACCGATGCCAGGAGGACGCCCGCGCACGCGGCCGCCACCAGCCCGGTCACACCTGTTCTCCTTCTCATGTTCTTCCTCGTCTCCGACAGGGGTGGGCGCCCAACCGGCGGTACCGGTCGCGCTGTTCACCCAGTGATCGTTCCGGGACCCATCCCAGCACCGGGCCACGGCCGTCACCAGGCACAATGACCGGTACAAGTACGTGCGTCATACTTGTGCCGGACCGCTACACCCCCTCTCCGGGGGCGCACACAAGGGGGAACATGACCCGCCCGACACCCGGGGAGTTCGGGCGGCGCCTGCGCGAACTGCGCCTGGGCGCGGGGCTGAGCCAGGAGCGGCTCGCCCACAGTGCGGGGGTGAGCGTACGGGCGCTGGCGAACATGGAAAGCGGCCGCACCGCGGGGCCGCAGCGCCAGACCGTCCAGGCCCTGTCCCGGGCGCTCGGGCTGAACGCCGACGGGACCCGGGCGCTGGAGGCGGCGGCTGCCCCGGGCCGGAACCGCGCCCGACCGGCCACCGGCGCCGCTGCGCCGGGCATCCTCTCCCTGCCGAGGGACGCCGGTGACTTCACCGCCCGCGCCGCCGCCCTCACCGCCCTGGAGTCCCTGGCCGACGGCGCGGCGCCCGACTGTCCGTCCGTGGTCGTGGTCGCGGGCGCGCCGGGCCTCGGCAAGACCGCGTTCGCCGTCCACGCGGCCCACCGGCTCGCCCCCCGCTTCCCCGACGGGCAGCTGTATCTCGACCTGCGCGCCATGGACGCCGAACCGACCCGGCCCGAGGACGCGCTGGCCCGGCTCCTGGCCGCCCTCGGGGTCGCCGAACGAGCCCTGCCCCAAGGCCTGGCGGACCGCGCCGGGCTGTTCCGCTCCCTCACCGCCACCCGCCGCCTGCTCCTCGTCCTCGACAACGCCGCCGACGAGAACCAGATCCGCCCCCTCCTCCCCGGAACCGGCACCTCCCTCACCATCGTCACCAGCCGCAACAGCCTCACCGGCCTCGAAGCCATCCACCGCGTCGACCTCCCCCTCCTGCGCCGCGAAGAAGCGGTGGAACTCCTCACCCGGATCGTCGGCCCGGAGCGCGTCGCCCGGGAGGCACAGGCCGCCCGCGACCTCGCCGACCGGTGCGGACGGCTGCCGCTCGCCCTGCGGATCGCCGGCCAGCGCCTCGCCGCCCGACCCCAGGAAACCCTCACCAAACTCACCGAACTCCTCGAACACGAGGAACGCCGACTCGACCTCCTCCAGAGCGGAGACCGCCAGGTCCGGGCCGCCTTCGCCCTCTCATACGGGCAGCTCGACACCACCGCCCGCCTCCTCTGGCGACGCTGCGCCCTCGCCGCAGGCCCGGACGTCAGCCCCGAGACAGCCGCCCAGCTCGCCGGTATCCCGCTCCGCGAGGCGGAACTCCGCCTCGACGGGCTCTGCGACCGCGGCCTCCTCCAGGCCGACCCCACCGCCGAGCGCTACCGCTTCCACGACCTCCTCGGGCTCTTCGCCGCCGAACAGGGGACGGCCGAGGACGATCCGGCGGACCGGGCCGGAGCCCTGGACCGTACCGCCCACTGGATGCTGGCCCGCGCCACCGCCGCCGCCCTCCACTTCGACGCCGAACGCCATGGCACCCCGGCCGGCGACCCCGACCCCGCCACCGCACCCACCGGCCGCGACCGGGCCCGCGAGTGGCTGGAGACCGAACGGGCCCAGTGGCTCGCCGCCCTCCACCACGCCCACACCAGCGGTTGGCACCGGCTGGTCGTCGACACCGCCGAAGCCATGCACTGGTTCTCCGACGCGACCCAGCACTGGCAGGAATGGGTCGAGGTATTCCGGCGCGCCGCCGACGCCGCCCGTGCCCTCGGCAGCCCGCACGAGGAGGCGACCCAGCTCAACTACCTCTCCTGGGCCCACAATCTGTGCCTCCACCGGCCCCACGCCGCCCTCGAAGCCGCCGACGCGGCCCTCTCCGTCGCCCTCGCCTGCGACGACCGGCTCCAGACCGGCTGGGCCCTCGGCTACGGGGCCGGGGCGCTGCGCCGTCTGGGACGGATGGACGAGGCCATCGCCCGATTCCGCGCGGCGGTCGCCTGCCACCGTGACAACCCCTCGACCCAGGGCAGACTCGCCGAACTGACCACCCTCAACGCCCTCGGCGAGGCCCTGCGCCGGCAGGGACTGGCCCACGAGGCCCTCGAACAGCACCTGAACAGCCTGGAGATCTGCCGACAGGGCATCCCGGGCCAGGCGCCCCACATCCTGGCCACCTACGAGGCCGTCCCCCTCCTGCACATCGGCCATGACTACGCGGCCCTCGAAAGATGGCAGGAGGCCGAAGCGCCCCTGCGAGATGCCTGGCGCATCTTCGAGGAACTGGACATGCCGGCCTGGCTCGGACCCGCCCAGCTCGAACTCGGCCGCGTCCTGCGCCGGCTCGACCGCCCCGGCGAAGCCCGTACGGTGCTGGCCACCGCCCTGCACACGCTCACCACGCACCACCACCCCAGCCAGGCGGAAGCCGCCGCCGAACTCCGCGACCTC
Source organism: Streptomyces sp. NPDC000594 (assembly GCF_040299965.1). NCBI lineage: Bacteria > Bacillati > Actinomycetota > Actinomycetes > Kitasatosporales > Streptomycetaceae > Streptomyces > Streptomyces sp. NPDC000594. Next base: position 9,191 of record NZ_JBEPCY010000057.1, read on the forward strand.
GACCGCGCCCACCACTGACCCCGAGCCGGCCCGAGCCGACCCGAATCAGCCCGGGTCGTATGGGTCGTACGGGTCGTACGGGGAGCCTCAGTGCTGGATCAGGCCGCCGACCGGGACGGCGGCGACATGGCCGGTCGCCGGGAGGGTGTGCGCCAGGGCGAGGCCGATGTCGACCAGCGACGACCGGCGCAGGTCGGCGACATCGGGAACCGGGGTCCAGACCGACTCGGCGATCTCCCCGTCCGGTTCGGGCCGGAGCCGGCCGCCGACGATACGGACCTGGTAGAAGATGCCGACGTTCTGGTGCTCCGGCCCGCCGGGGACGGTGCGCTCGGCGGCGGGGATCACCCGTGAGTCCACGCCCAGCAGCCGTTCGACCACCGCGTCACAGCCGGTCTCCTCGGCGACCTCCCGGGTCACCGCGTCGAACGGATCCTCCGCGTGCTCGACCCTGCCACCCGGAAGGGTCCAGTTGCTCTCGCCCTGCGGTGTCACATGACGGGCGAGCAGCACCCGCCCGCCCTCGACGCACACGGCGTACGCCGCCAGCCGGAAACTCATCCCCGCACCTTCCTCGGAACCCTGTCCCGTCCATTCTCCTCGACCGTGGGGTCCCGCCCGGTGGTACGAGTATGGGTACGGGTACGGCAGCGCGCCGGGGCGGCTCCGCCCGTACCCACTCGTACGCCTCCGTACACCCCCCGTACGCTCCTTGGACGGTCCGATCCAGGTCCGGTCCGATCGCCGGGAAAGAGATCCCTTTATCCCCGGCGCGGGCCGTCTTATGCACCGCGCCGTCGCTTTGCCTTCGTTCGTGTGCACCACAGCGTCTTCCCTCGAATGGCGGTGCCCCGAGGCCGGATAGTGGACAGACCGCCCCGGGCCCGCCCCGGGTGCCGCCCACCCACCCGGAAGCAGAGGTGTCGCACCATGCCCACCACCGAGGCCGCCGCCCGAGCGCGGCTTGTGTTCACGCTCTTCGACGCCGACGGGAACGGCTTCCTGGAGCCGGCCGACTTCGAGTTGATGGCCCGCCGGACCGTCGAAGCCCTGCCGGCCGCCGGCGAGGAGGCCGGGCAGACGCTCCGCGCGGCCTTTCTGCGGTACGCCGACACGCTGGTGGCAGAGTTGGACACCGACGGCGACGGGCGGATCAGCCCGCAGGAGTTCTCCGCCGTCGTGCTCGATCCGGGCAGGTTCGACGCCGCCGCCGACGAGTTCGCGCGGGCGCTGGCCGCGATGGGCGACCCGGACGGCGACGGATTCGTCGTGCGTACCGACTTCGTCGCCCTGATGACCGCCATCGGATTCGAACGCCCCAACATCCAGGCGCTGTTCGACGCCTTCGGCCCCGTGGACGGCGACCGGATCCCGGTCGACGTCTGGGCGGAGGGGATCCGGGACTACTACAGCCCCGACAAGGCCGGCATCGCCGGTGACCACCTCCTCCCGGGCGCGGCCTCGTGACGGACCCGACCGCGCGGGGCATAGCCGGCGCGACCGAGCGGAGCGGGGCGGGCACGGCTGCGGGACCGGTCACCGAGCGGCCTGTCGTCGGGCGGCCCGTCGTCGGGCTGGCCGTGGGCCGGGGTACCGGCGGTGAGCTGGCGGATGTCTTCGAGCGGGTCCTGGGCGCGCTCACCGCGGTGCACCCGACGGGGGTGGAGATCGTCCGTTCCCCGCGCCTCTACCACTCGTATGTCTCGCTCCGCGAGGAGCCCGGGGTGGCGGAGATCCAGCGGCTGACGGCCCGGGACGCCGACCACTACGAGGCGTACTGCCGTGGTCTGGCGGCCCGGGGCGCCACCGCCCTTTTCCGTACCGCGATCAACGCACAGTCCCTGTATCTGGTCAGAAGCCGACTGCGGGCGGTGAAGACGGATCTGCTCACGGCCGGGGCGGGCGTCGGGGCAGGAGTCGGGGGAGGGACCTGTTCAGGAACCGGTTCAGGAATCGAAGAAAGGTCTCTGCTGCTGGTGCGGGACCAGGCCCAGGGCTTCTACACCGGTGAGAACACCCACATACCCGGCCGGATCACCCGCACCATGATCCTCACCCGGGAGATCACCGAGGCGGTCATCGGGTACGCCCTGGAGCGGGCCCGGCGCGCCTGGCCCGACGGTCGCGTCGGGCGGGTGGTGATGGCGTACAAGTTCCATCTGCTGGACGGCGCGTTCGACTCCTGGGTGGCGGAGGCGGCGCACCGGTTCGGGACACCCATCGAGGTGTTCCAGCCGGACACCGTCAATCGCGGGCTCCTCGCCGAGGGGCTGCCCGACCGTACCGTCCTCGTCGCCGGGAACGAGTGGGCCGACATCATGCATGTCATGCTCCTGGACCGGTACGGGTGCGGCCCGCAGGAGACCCGTTGCGCCGAGAACGTCTTTCTCGACCCGGCGCTCGGGCGGTTGACGGAGTACCAGACCGTGCATGGCTCCGCCGACGACCTGACCGGCCTCGACCGGGTCAATCCGCTGGCCACCATCCGCGCGGCGGCGCAGATCGCCGAAGGCCACGCCGGGTGCGCGGGCGCCGTCGCGGCCATGGAGGCGGCTCTCGCGGCCGTCGGCGGACGGGGTGTGCGTACGGCCGATCTCGGCGGGCGGCACTCCACCACCGCCGTGGTCGACGCCGTACTCGCGGCCCTCGACCCGCCCGGCGCCCGGGGCGTCCGCACGGCCCCGACCGTACTGGCCGGCGGATCATGACCGACCCGATACGTACCGCCCTGCTCGTCGTGGACCTCCAGAACGACTTCTGTACGGGGCCCCTGGCCGAGGCCCGCTTCGGCGGGGACCCCGCCGTGCTGCGCGGCGCCGTCGCGGGCACGGTCCGGGCCGTGGAGCTGGCCCGGCGGCGGGGTGTGGAGACGGTGTTCGTCCGCTTCGTCGGCGACCCGGAGTACCAGGGCGCGAGCTGGCGCAGCCGCGACGCCCGCCGGGGAAGGCGGCCGAAGTGTCTGGAGGGCACCCGGGGAGCGGAGTTCCACGGTGTGACCCCCGAGCCCGGTGAGGCCGTTGTCACCAAAAGGGCCGTATTCGATGCCTTCCTCGGTACGGATCTCGAAGAGCTGCTGCGGGACCGGGGCGTCGGGCATCTGGTCCTCACCGGCCTGTTCACGGATGTGTGCGTCGACTCCACCGCCCGTACCGCCTTCCAGAAGGGGTTCCATCTCACCGTTCTGAGGGAGTGCACGACCGCCCTCCATCTCCCCACCGAGGCCGTACTGGGCTTTATGCGTACGCTCTACGGCGCCCGGGTCACGACCGCCGACGACCCGGCGGTGTGGGACGCGCCGCCGTACGCCGACGATCCCGTACCGGCCCGGGGAGGGGAGCGGGAGTGATCCATCCGTCCGCACCACCCCGGGGTGTGACGGCGGGGGTGGGCCGTACGGCGCTGCTGGTGGCCGCCGCCCGCGCCATCGAGACCCACCGCCCGGACGCCCTCGCCCACGATCCGTTCGCCGCGCTCTTCGTCCGCGCGGCACCGGACACGGCCGACTGGCCGCTCCATCCCGACCGGGTCCCCGGCGGGGAGTTCGACCCGCTCTGGGGACGGCTCGGCCGGTACTTCGCGCTGCGCACCCGTGTCCTGGACGATCACCTGCTCGCCCGCGCGCGCTCCGGCACCCGACAGATGGTGCTGCTCGGCGCGGGCCTGGACTCCCGGGCGTTCCGCCTGGGCTGGCCGCGCGGCTGTGTCGTGTACGAGATCGACTCGGCGGAGGTGCTGGAGTTCAAGCGGACGGTGCTCGACGCCACCGGGGCCGCCCCCGTCGCGGAACGCCGACCGCTCGCCGCCGACCTGCGGCACGACTGGGCCACGGCACTGCTGGGCGCCGGTTTCGATCCCGCCGCGCCGACCGCCTGGCTCGCGGAGGGGCTGCTGCTCTACCTCCCGGCCCCGGCCGAACAGCGGCTGATCGCCACCGTCGCCCGGCTGAGCGCGCCCGGCGGCAGCCTGGCGTACGAGACCAAGGAGGTGACGGGCGAGTCGGTACGGGTGCGGGGCGGCCCCGTCTACACCGAGGCGCGCCGCCGCCTCGGCCTCGATCTCCACCGGCTCTTCGCCCCGGGCCCGCGCCCCGACTCGGCCGGGGCGCTGCGGTCCCGGGGCTGGGCGGTGACGGTCCGCACTCCGTACCATTTCACCGCCTTCCACGGCCGGGGTCCCCGGCCCGAGCCGGACGACGCCTTGGCGGCGAACCGCTGGACCTTCGCGGCGGCGGGTGGGTGAGGGGACGCTCCCGTACGGCGCGGCACCGTCATGCTCGCGGCGATCCGGTGATGACTCCGTCCGTACACGGTGGAGTGAACGATCACCAGAACCATGGACCACCACGAAGCGTGACTGATTAAGTGCGGAGCGCCATAGGCTACTTGGCCTGTTTCCTGCTCTCAGGAGGCTACGTGCTCCACCTCAAGACATCCTTCGCGCGCAGGGTGGCGCTGGGCGCGCTCACCGCGCTGGCCCTCGCGGCCGCTGTCCCGAGCGGCGCGGCTTCGGCGGCGCCGGAGCCGGTGCAGTGGGCGGCGCTCGGCGACTCGTACACGGCCGGCGTGTTCGTCGGCGACCCAAGGCCGGAGCTCGGCAGTGCGGACCAGGACGGATGCGACCGTACGACGGGCGCGTACCCGAACCTCGTCGAGCGCGGGTTCACGGTGGAGCCGCCGGCGGGCCGCACGGTGCGGCTGACCGACGTCAGCTGCGGCGGCGCCACCATCGCCGAGATCGCCACCGCCCGGCAGGCCCCCATCAGCCCGGTGCAGCCCCCCGAGGGCGGCTGGCCCTCCGTGGACGCGCAGATCGAACGTGCCGGACTGAGCGCGAGCACCGACGTGGTCACGATCGGCGTCGGCGGCAACAGCCTGCCCTTCGGCAAGATCCTCACGTCCTGTCTGATCCTCGGCACCGGGCAGGAGGACGACGCCACCCCCTGTAGGGACGCCTATGAGAGGGGCGACTTCTTCCTCGACCCCGAGTCGATCCAGGACAAGTTCCAGCGGGTCTTCCGGGAGTACGCCACCATGCTGGAGGCCGTGCACGACAAGGCGCCCAACGCCAAGGTCATCACGGTCGGCTACCCCACGATCGTCCCGGCGGACGCCACCACGTGTGACCGCCAGGACACCGCCGAGCTGGCGGCCGACATCCAGGACACCGAGGTCCGGCTCTCGGCCACCCACGGGGACATCGCCTGGCTGGGCCAGGTGAACACCGAACTCAACGCGATCATCGAAGACGTCACGGACCTTGTCGACTACGGATACACCTACGTCGATGTCGCCGCCTCCAGCGTCGGCCACGACGCCTGCCAGTCCCGGGCCACGAAGTGGGTCGAGGGAGTCTGCGGCGAGGCCGGCCCGTACTGGCCCACCGGCCTGACCGTCGGCCTTGCCACCCTGACGTGCTCCGACGGCAAGCGGGCCACGCTGGTGCACCCCAACGCCGCCGGTCACGCCAACACCGCCACCCTGGTCGAAGCCGCCGTCCGCAAGGCTGTGACCTGACCTGACCTGACCTGACCTGACCTGAACGCACCGCACCACACCGCACCGCCGTCCCTGGCCCCAGTGGCCCGGGGCGGCGGTGCGGTGCGATACCGCGTGCCCGTCTCGCAGGTGCCTCGACCCGGGGCGTGGGGGTGCGCGCATTCTCCACCGGTTCACTCGCACGACGCTCCACGCATCGGAATCCCGCCATTTCGGATCGGTAATACCGCCCTGTCCATTGGCCAGAATCAGGGGACTGGAGGGACGTGCAGATCACTAGAATGTGCACTGTCCCGCGTGAGTTCGCATGGTCGCGAAAATAAGCGTCGCGATGGCTTTGGGGATGACGGGCGGAAAACGCGCGCATGCCGTCCAGGCCAACCGCTCCCCTTTCGGAGTCGGTCGCCCGGCATCTTCCCGATCGTATGGGGGCCGGGGCTGCTTCTACCGCTACGGTGACAGGATCTGGGTCAAGGACGAAAGTGTCGACGGTCGACGGACGGTCGTCGAGTACAGGTTCAACTACGACCGCCCCGGTGGCGAGTGCCATGCGGCCGGCGGTGCCGGTACGGTCAACGAGTGCAACGAGAATATGTGGGAGCAGGGCAAAATCAGCTTCCGTGTCGTCATTCGAAATGGCTCGGAGCCGCCGAATGCCCACGAGAGCGGTTGGAGTCCCTGGCTCAACATCGGATGAGTGGGAGTCCATGTCACCGGTGCCGCTGATGTGAGGTAGGGCCGATCGAAAGCGGCTCACCCGAAGAATCCAGCTCCCGGAATCGGGTGGCGGTCCTCCATCGGAGGGCTGCCACCCGATGTGTGTCGCCCGCTCCGGGGGGCGTCGGCGACACGGTCGAGCACGGTCCGGTCGCCACCTATGTGCTGGCGGCCGGGCCGGAGGGCAGGAGACCCTGGCCCTGTGGACATGGGTATCTCTGGTTTCGAGCCGTCCTTCCTGGTCGGGATCGACGCGGTTCGGCGGGCGCACGGGTCACGTCTGGCGGGACTCGCCGGTCAGCGGCTGACAGGGTTCGCGCTGGTGCGCTTCGCCGAGGACGGAGACTGGTTCGCCGAGTGCCCGGTGGTGCTGGACTTCGGCGGTGCCCGGGTGGAGGTCTGTCACTCGAAGCTCGACGAGCTGTCGATCGGCTGGAACACGATCGACACCACGGCGGCCGTCACCGGGTGGGAGTGGTTCGAACTGACACCTCGGTGGTCCCGGAGCGATGAACGCCTGGAACCGTTTGTCGGCCAGGAGCTGCGCGAGGTCGCGCTCCTTGAGTGGCGGCCGTCCGGCCATGACCTGGCGGCGGGAACGGTGACGGTGGAGTTCGTCTTCGCCGCGGGCCGTCTGAGGATCGTCAACGGTCTCGACGAGAACCGCTTCGAGACCGGTGCGGCTCGGCCGGATGACGTACGGCACCGGCTGGACCGTTGAGCGCTCCTGCCGGTCGCCGTGGGGAGCGGCGGGGCGGGACGGCCTGGGGGACGACCTGGAGGACGACGACCTGGAGGACGACGACCTGGGTGGACATGATCAACGGGTGGGCGGCCGGGTCGGGCGGCGGTGTCGGGGTAACACGGAAGCACCCGATATTTAGCCTGATATCCGGTATGGCGGCATGCTAGGGATCCAGACCAGGAAGTCCCGAAACAGGAGGTACATGAATATGGGTGCGACTCTTCTCCGCATGACGGCCGCGCTGGGTGCCGCGGCGGCCCTGGCTCTCTGCGGCGCCGGTGCGGCCAGTGCCGACGACACCTGGCCGGCCAGTGTGGGCAACGCGGGTATCGGCAACACGGGCGTCGGCAACGCGGGCGCCCTCAACGGGGGCGTCGGCAACGCCGGCATCGCCAACTGGGGTCTGGGCAACGCGGGCTTCGGCAACACGGGCATCGGCAGTGCCGGTATCGGCAACACGGGCCTGGGCAGCTCCGGCATCGGCAACTGAGACGGCCGCATCGCTCCGCCCGCCGCGATGTCACGCACCCGGCCCGGCCGCTGCCATCGGCGGCCGGGCCGGGTACGGGTGCGTGGCGACCACCGGCCGACCTGCTGATGAGGTGTGCGTGGCGGCGGCCGTCACCCGTTCGGCGCCGGTCGGCCGCAGGGTCGTTCCCGTGATGAGGGAGGATGCACGCCGGACCATCACAAGGGAGCGGGGGGCTACGGTGACCGAACCGGGCGCGGTGGATCTGATCCACCTGGAGGACGCGGACGGCGACCGCTGCATCGTGCGGGTCACCGGTCGCTACGAGCCCGGTGTGCCGGGCGGCCACGACATTCTCCGGGCGGATGTCCTGGTACACGCCGACTTTGTCGACGCCCGGCTGGAGCTCTTCATCCTCCCGGGCGACCTCGACGACTGGCGGCAGGAGTTGACCGACTTCGTCCCCGGAAAGAGCGCGACGCTCGGCGGGGACCGCGGGCTGATGCTCGGTATCCACAGGGAGGAGGAGTCCCCCTCGCTGTCCCTGTCGATCCACGACCCCGACCGCCTCAGCGTGGTGCTGTGGGTCCAGTCGCGGGAGGGGTGGACCGGCGAGCACCTCGACCGGCTTGAGCGGGTCCGGCGGACCTGGCCCAGCGAGTACACGGAGCCGGCCTCATGACACACGAATGGACCCGGACGCCAAGGTGAGGAAGCGACCCCCTTTCGGCATACCGAGGGAGATCATCCTGCTGGCCGGCCGACTCCCGACCGGCCGAGAGCTGGCCGGCCGGGAGTCGGCCGGCCGGGCCGTGTGGCCCTACACCTTCCGCGCCGACGGTTCGGGTGGTGGCTGCGGCAAGGTCGTGCTGCCCTCGGACACACCCGTTGAACAGGTTCAGGCGGCGGTCTTCGCATCGCTCGCGGAGACCACCCGTACCCTCCACGATGTCGGGATCGACGTCGTGTGGTCCTCCCTGGCGGACGACTCATGGGTCGGGCGCATCCGGTGTGCCGCTGTGGAGGAGCCCGGTCGGGCCGACGGGTGAGTGAAGGCGGCTGACCATCTGTCGGAGAGCGGCGACACGCGGCGACACGCGGCGGGCCCGGGCCGCGCCGGCGGGGCCCACCGAAGGCCAAGGTGTCGTCAGAGTACGGAGTGAGTCCTCACTCATTGACGGAGTGAGGACTCACTCCGTACGCTGACGGTATGACAGCACCCAGCGAGAGCCAGGCCACTCGCCGCCGTGCCCCCGGTATGTCACCGGAGCAGCGGCGCGCGATGATCATTCAGACCGCGATCCCGCTGATCGCCGAGTACGGTGCCGCAGTGACCACCGCGAAGATCGCCCGGGCCGCAGGCATCGGCGAGGGCACGATCTTCCGGGTCTTCGCCGACAAGGACGAGCTGCTCCAGGCCTGCCTGGCGGAGGCGCTCTCCCCCGAGCACGCGGTCCGCGAGCTGGGGGCGATCGAGCTGTCCCAGCCGCTGCCCGACCGGCTCGCGGAGGCGGCCCAGGCGTTGCAGGCGCATCTGTCCCGCATGGGCGTGATCGCCGGTCTGCTGCACGCCTCCGGGCATCGCGGCGGCAAGCACCCCGGCACGGTGCGCGGCGCGGGCCGCGAGGAGTCGACGATCCGGATCCGCGCGGCCCTCGTGGAGCTGCTGGAGCCCGACAGGGCCGCGCTGCGCCGGCCGCCGGAGCAGATCGCGGCCCTCTTCTTCGGGCTGCTCTTCACCCAGCCGTATCTGGAGGACGAGCCGGAGCCGACCACGCGGGAGCTGGTGGAGATCTTCCTGCACGGTGCGCTCGCGGGCGGTGCCCAGTGAGCCGCCGGGGAGCGCGCTTAGCCGCTGTGGGCCTCGCGGCCCTGGCGCCCGTCCTGGTGTGGCTGGTCGCGGACCCGGTACTGGGGCACCGGCTGCGGATCACCGACGGCGGGCGGACGGTCGACATCGGCGCGGTGCCGGTGGCACTGGCCGCGCTGCCGGCGGCCCTCGCCGGCTGGGGGCTGCTGGCCGCCCTGGAGCGGTTCGGGGTACGGAGCGCCCGTGCCGTCTGGACGGGGGCGGCCGTCACCGTACTGGCCCTGTCCTTCCTGCCGTTGACCGGCGACGGCATGGACGGCGGCACCCGGGCCGCACTGGCCCTGATGCATCTGGCGGTGGCGGCGGTGCTGATCCCGGGCCTGCGGACGCAGGACGCCGCCCCGGCGACACCGCGAGCACCGGGTCCCGGCGGAGAGCCGGGTGGCCGGGGGTGAGCCGGGTGGCCGGGGGTGAGCCGGGTGGCCGGGGGTGAGCCGTCGCCGTGCCTGGCCGTGGACGCCCCGGGCCTCAGGCGGCATTGACAGGCGCCGGGATCGGGGTCACGGTGAGGATCACTCCCGTGATCCGTGATCCGTGATCCGTGATCTGTGATCCGGGACGTCCGACCGCGATCCGAGACCCGAGAACCCGAGACCGGAGGCCGCTCCTTGACCGGTACGTCAGCACCTCGTTCGGACACCGACCTCGTCGGCCGCTTACGCGAGCTGCGTCCGCTCATCCGCTCGCACGCCGCCCGCGCGGAGCAGCGACGGCGGGTGACCGGCGAGGTGGTCGAGGCCCTCTCGGGCGCCGGGATCCACCGGATGAACGTCCCCCGCCACTACGGGGGCTACCAGACCTCGTTGCGGACCCAGGTCGACGCGCTGAGCGAGGTCACCGGGGCCTGCGGATCGGCCGGGTACATGGCGATGATCCAGGGCGGGACCTCGTTCATCGCGGCCCTCTTCCCCGACGAGGCCCAGGACGAGATCTTCACCGGTCCCGATGTACGGATCGGTGGCACGCTCGTCCCCGGCTCGAAGGCCGTTCCGGTGGACGGCGGTTATGTGGTGAACGGGAAATCCCCCTTCGCGACCGGCTGTCAGGACGCCGACTGGCATCTGCTGACCGCGCTGGACGACACCGGGGAAGGCCCGCCGGAGATGCTCTGGCTGGCGATCCCCATGGCCGAACTCACCGTGCTGGACGACTGGGACGTCACCGGTCTGACCGGGAGCGGCAGCAATACCGTCGTCGCCCGGGACGTCCGGGTGCCCGCCCGCCGGGTCCTGCCGGTGGAGCCGATGCTGGCGGGTACGTTCCCGTCGCGGCGCAACGGCGACGACCCCTTCTACCGCATGCCGGTGATGCTGCTGTTCTGCGCCTGGACGGCCGCGAACGCCCTCGGTCTGGCGCGGGCCGCCCTGACGGAGTTCGGCGAGCGCATCCATCAGCGGGGCATCACGTACACCGTCTACGAGCGCCAGCACGAGGCCCCGGTGACGCATCTCCAGTTCGCCGAGGCCTCGATGAAGGTCTCCGCCGCGGAGCTGCTCACCGCCGATGTGGTGGAGGCGATCGAGGCCAAGGCGGCCGCCGGGGAGCCGTACACCACGGAGGAGCGGGCCCGGATCAGGGCGCAGTGCGGATATCTGGCACGGCTGTGCAAGGAGGCCGCCGATCTGATCGGGTCCGCTTCGGGTGCCTCGTCCCTGCACCGGGAGGCGCCGATCCAGCGGATCGTACGGGATCTGAACGCCCTGAACCTCCACTCGTACGTCAACCCGGCCGCCAATCTGGAGCTGTACGGCCGAGTGCTGTCAGGGGTCGACGCCGGAACGCCCTTCCTCTAGGAGGTGCTCCGGTAGGACGTGCTCCGGTCGCGCGCCGGTGGCCCGGGAGCGGGTCGGTCGACCAGGGTGAGGACGACCTCGTCGATCTCCTCGCCCCGTGCGTTCGCGAAGCCGCGCTCCTGGCCGGTCACCAGGAATCCGCACTTCTCCAGCACCCGGATCGACCCGCCGTTGTCCGCGGCGGCCCGGGCCTGGAGCGGACGCTCCGGAACGGTGTCGAGGAGCTGCCGCAGCGCGGCGGTGGCCACACCGCGGCCCCAGTGCTCCCGCCCGATCCAGTAGGTGACCTCGCGCTCCCCGGGCGGACCGAACACGGCCACATGCCCGATGGCCTCGCCGCCCGCCGCCACGACGGTGCGTGCGACGACCGCCGGATCCCGGCGTATCCGCGCCCAGTGGGCGTCGAAGCGAGTACGGTCCGACGGGTCATCGGCGGTGAAGGCCGCCATCCGGACCGCCTGCGGATCGTTCCCGTGGGCGTAGAAGACGGCCAGGTCACCGTCGCGTACCTCGCGCAGCGATACGTTCATCACAACCTCCCCCGGCCCTTATCGGTGAGCCGTCGACCCACTCTCCCACCCGGGTCTGACAACGGGCGGTCGGTGATCGCCGGAGGACGACGGACCCGCCCGTACCGCGCCCTCCCTACCGCTCCTCGGTGGTCCGTGCGTAGTGCTCGGCGATCTCATCACTGGTGGCCGGCCACACCCCCGGGTGGTTCACCACATAGGCGAGTGCCTCGTCCAGATAGCGGCTCCGGAACGGCTGCCCGATGACGAAGGGGTGCAGGGCCAGGGCCATCACCCTGCCGCTGTCGGGGGTGGCGTCGGCGTGCAGCCGGTCCAGTTGGTCCTTGACGATCCGGACGAACTCGGGTCCGGTCATGCCCTTGCTGACGAACAGGCCGATGTCATTGAGTTCGACGGAGTACGGGACGCTGAGCATCCCGGGGACATTCAGCCGGTACGGCTGGTCGTCGTTGGTCCAGTCGAGGACATAGTCCAGGCCCAGGCGGGCGAGGAGTTCCGGGGTACGGAGGGTCTCGGTGAGCGCCGGGCCCATCCAGCCGCGCGGGCGGTGGCCGGTGGTGCGCTCGATGGTGCGGACGATCTCGGTCAGGGTACGGAGTTCCTCGTCCGGCGCCAGACCGGTGTGGAAGGTCGAGTTGTTCCTGCCATGGGCGACCCAGGCCCAGTCCCGGGCCCGCCCGGCGTCCACGATCTGCGGATACCGCTCGGCGGCCTCGGAGTTGAGCAGCGCGCTCGCCCGGATCCCGTACCGGTCGAGGCTCTCGATCACCCGCCAGACGCCCACCCGGGGGCCGTAGTCCCGCCAGCCGTAGTTCAGCGGGTCGGGGACCAGCTCGGCGGTGCCGGGAAAGGTGCTGGTCGAGGGGCGGTCGAGCCGGTAGTGCTCGATGTTCAGCCCCACATAGAAGGCGACCCGGGCGCCGCCGGGCCAGCGGACCGGTCCCCGTTCCACGATCGGGCTGTAGTCGTAGAGCCGCTGTTCCATGACCGCACACACCTCGTCCCTGTTCCGCCCGTCCAGGGCGGTGACGCCGTTCGTCCGGTTCCTAGACTCGAACCCTCACATCAATGTGAGGGTCAACCCGCCCGGACATGAGGTGGATCACATGCGTATCGGGGAACTGTCGGACCGCACCGGGACCCCCCGGCGGCTGTTGCGCTATTACGAGGAGCGGGGCCTGATCGTGGCCGACCGCTCCGCCAACGGCTATCGGGAGTACGACGAGCGGTATGTGGACCGGGTCCGCCAGATCCGGGGGCTCCTTGAGGCGGGGCTGCCCACGCGGGTCATCCGGCGGGTGCTGCCCTGTCTGGACTCGCCGGGGACGATCCACTTCCCGAATCCGACGCCGGAGCTGCTGGCCACCCTGGAACAGGAACGCGACCGGATGACGGAACGTATCGCCGTCCTGGTCCGCAACCGCGATGCGATAGCCGCGTATGTGGACGCGGTCCGCCGCGAGGACCGGGCCTCGGCGGCGCGCTCCGTACCCGGCCCGGCGGGGTCTGCCCCTGGCCCGGCGGCCGGCTCCGTACCCGGCGGGCGTGCTGCCGGGTGATATGCAACCCCTCGTCCACCCCGGAAGTCTCAGCAGGCGCACCGGCGGTCCCGTCGGCGCGTGCGGGCGATCACCGCGTGCGAACCAGCCCTTGGTCCGAAAGGCTGATCCATGAACTTCCGACGACCGGCTCGTGGGTTCCTTCTTGCCACCGCCGTCCTGGCCGCCGCCGCACTGACCGTGCCACCGGCGGTCGCCGCCCCGGCCGGGGCCGCCGCCTCCTTCCGTCCCCCCGCCGCGAAGAAGTCCCCCGCCGGGCCGGAGGACTTCAACGGCGACGGCATCCGCGATCTCGCCGTCGCCGCCCCGGGCGGCACCGCGGGCACGGTGGCCGGGGCCGGCACCGTCTCCGTGCTCCTCGGGTCGAGGACCGAACCCGTCACCGCCCGGAAGCAGACGTTCCATCAGGATTCCCCGGGCGTCCCCGGCACCGCCCGGAGCGGTGACCGGTTCGGTTCCGCCCTGGCCTCGGCCGATCTGGACCGGGACGGGTACGCCGATCTCGTCGTGGGCGCCTACCTCGACGCCACCACCGTCGAGCGCGCCGGCTCCCTCACCGTCCTCTGGGGCGGACCGCAGGGGCTCTCCGGCGGGGCGAGCCTGCTGGAGGGCAGCAGGGCCTGGCTCGGTAGATCCGTGGCGGTGGGCGACTTCGACGGGGACGGCGACCCCGACGTGGCCGTCAGCGACGACGTCACCGATGTACGGGTGCTGTCCGGCCCGTTCCAGCGGGACGGCTCCGCCGCCGGATTCTCCCCGGTCGTGGCGGATACGGCCTATCGCATCACCGATCTCGCCGCCGGGGACGTCGACGGCGACGGCCGCGCCGACCTCGCCGCCACGCGCCAGCACACCGACATGATGGAATCGCCCGAGACCGCCGTCTGGACGGGCGGCGCGCAGGGTCTTTCCGGCGCCCCGAAGGCGCTCAGGGGGAGCATCGGCGATCCGTGGGTGCCGGGCGGCGACAGCCTCGACATCGGTGACATCGACCGGGACGGCTACGCCGATATCGTCGTCGGGCGGGACGACTTCCGCGAGTCCGACCCTCCTCGGGGCGGCGGTCAGATCGGCGTCTTCCCGGGGTCGGCGAGCGGCCCGGCGGATTCCCGCTACACCACACTCACCCAGGAGTCCCCGGGGGTCCCGGGCTCCTCCGCCTACCGTGACTTCTTCGGCTCCGGGGTCACGGTGGCCGATGTCGACGGTGACGGTTACGGGGATGTCGCCACCGGCATCCCCGGCAAGCGGGTCGGTACGCTCGGCGGCGGCGCCGGCGCCGTGATGGTGCTGCGCGGCTCCGCCAGGGGCCTCACCGGCACCGGTGCCCAGGTGTTCACCCAGGACACCCCGGGTGTCCCCGGCGTCGCCGAGACGGGCGACCGCTTCGGCTTCACCCCCCGGCTCAGCGACCTGAACGGCGACGGCCACCCGGAACTCGCCGTCGGCGGCCCCGGTGAGAACAGCGGCGCCGGATCGGTGTGGATCCTCAAGGGCACGGGCAGGGGACCGACCGCCACCGGGGCCACCACCTTCGGCCATGGCACCCTGGGCACCCCCGCCGCCGCCGACAGCCTGCTGGGCCATGCCTTCAACAACGCCGCCAGCCATACATACCTCTTCTGAGGGCATCCGTACCCTGCCCGTAACCCGCTGGGAGAACCGCGACTTCTCCCGTATACAGTGGGAAAATCTTGCAATCTTCAACCAAGTGGGGGACTTGACATGGGACTCTTCGGAAGCGCCCACCCGATCGACCCGGCACAGGCGCAGCAGGACTATGTCCGGCTGCTCGGCCAGGGTGAGCAGGTGCACGCGGCCTATCTGCTGGTGCGGGACACGATCCTGCTCACGGACCGCAGGCTCATCTTCATCGACAAGCAGGGCATCACCGGCAAGAAGACGGAGTACCACTCGGTCCCGTACCGGAGCATCACCCACTTCTCGGTGGAGACGGCGGGCACCTTCGACCTCGACGCCGAGCTGAAGCTCTGGATCTCCGGCAACCCGGTGCCGATCGAGAAGACCTTCACCAAGGGTGTCGACATCTACGAGGTCCAGGCGATCCTGTCGCACTTCACCGCGCGCTGATCCGCCCCGAGCTGCCCCCGCCGCCTCCGGGACTCTGCTACCGGAGGCGGCGGGCCCGGCTCGACCCCCCCCCGGGGGCCCGGCTCGACCCCCCGGGGCTGCGGGGCAGCCCCGGGGTGACCGTCGCGTCCGGTACCGCCCGGCTACTCCCCGAACTGTGCGCTCATGGGCAGCTCAAGCGCCCCGGCCGTGCCGATACCGCCCTTGCCCGCGGGCAGCAGCACACTGGTGGGCCAGCCCTCGCCGACCGCCAGATCGGCGTCACCGTCCCGGTCGATGTCGCGCAGGGTCACAAACATCGCGAACCCGGTGTACTCACGGGCTTCCCCCGGCACCCCCGCCGTGGCCCGGGTGAACCACCACGAGCCCGTGCCGGTCAGGCCCTTCTTCCCGCCGCGCAGCACATGCACCCCGCCGGCGCTCTTCTCCTTGCCGACCTTCTCGTTCGGCGCGCCGACGGCGAGGTCCCCGTACCCGTCCCGGTTGAAGTCGCCCTTCGCCAGCTCCTCACCGAAGCTGTCGGCATAACCACCCGCGTCGCCGCGGCTGCCCGGGATGCCCGGACTCTTCTGCGTGATGGTCTTCTTCCTGGTGCCGGGCCCCTTCGCGGTCCCGTAGACCACGGTGAAACCCTCGTGGTCCGGGACCGCGTAGTCGCGGAAGCCGTCGCCGTCGAAGTCGTCCGCAGCTGCGGCGGGCCTGGCCGGCGCGGCGAGCGCCGGACCGGTGGAGAGGCCGAGCAGTCCGCCCATGAGCGCGGTGGCGGTGGCCGACGCGAGGGTGAGACGGAGGTTCTTGCGTCTGTACAAGCGGATCTCCTGAGCTGCGCGGGGCCCATCGGGGCTCCCGCGGGGGACTGATGCCCCTGTCCAGGGCGGAAGCCATGACGGACGGAAGCGGGGGCAAGACTTCCGGCGGCCGGGAAGGGGTTGCCGCCGGGAGACCGTGATCCGCCTCATGGGGGTGGCCCGGTGTTCCGCCCGCTTCCGGGCGGGCCGCAGGGCAGGCCGGGTTACGGGGGCGGGGCGCCGCCGGGCTGGGCAGGGAGGTCCTCGGTGGCCGGAATCCTGGTGGTCAACAGGGCATCACCTGGGGGAAGTTGGATCGCCGAGGCGTCGACGGCTACCGTGACCCGATCTCGACCCCGGACCCTTCCGAAGGCGGAACCCACCGATGACCTCTGTTCCGATACGGCCGGGATCCGTCCGGCGCCGGTGGCTGCCCGCCGTACTGGGAGTGGCCGCCCTGCTGGCATCCACGGCGGGCTGTGCCACGGCGGACGGGGAACACCATGACTCCCCGAAGAAGCCGGGCGCGGCGCCGTCCGGTCCGGCGGATCCCTCCGGCCCCTCCGAGGCGGCCGGTCCGTCGAAGGGGGCCGAGGCGGCCCGGGCGGACCACCGGCTCGGGAAGCAGGTGGCGCGCGCCGTCCGCAATACCGCGCGGGCGTCGTCCCTGATCGCCCGCGCCGACGGCAGCGGCGGCCGGACCACCCTGGTCCGGATGGATCAGGAGGGCCGCTGCTTCGGCCGTCACCAGGAGAAAGGCGGCTCGACCGACATCCGTCAGCTGTCCGGGGCCTTCTACATCCGAGTGGACGCCGAGGCCATCCGTGAGGCCGACCGCCCCGACTGGTCCCCCGCCTCCATCGAGGAGAAGGTCACCGGGTTCGCGGGCCGCTGGATGCGGGTGGACCCCCGGTTGAAGGCCTTCCAGGGGCTCGCCCGCTCCTGTGACCTCGCCCATCTCGGCGACCGGCTCGACGAGGTGGCGCGCGGTCTCGAAGAGCGGCAGCCGGACTTCCGGGATCTGCGGCGGGAGGAGAGCGTCTTCCGGGGGAAGCCCGCCGTCAAGGTGACCATTCCCCGGCTGGAGAGCGTGCTCGTGATGTCCACCGGGCGCGAGCCCTATCTGGTGAGGATGGACAACGGCTCGCG
The DNA here is from genome assembly GCF_040299965.1 of Streptomyces sp. NPDC000594. NCBI lineage: Bacteria > Bacillati > Actinomycetota > Actinomycetes > Kitasatosporales > Streptomycetaceae > Streptomyces > Streptomyces sp. NPDC000594. The sequence goes on from NZ_JBEPCY010000057.1 coordinate 26,397, forward strand.
GAACCGTGTCTTCTTCGGGGACTTCGACGCACGGGTGGTGGTCGGGCACCCCGCTGCGGAGGAGCTGCGGAGCGTCGTGGAGTTCATGGAGTGAGGTCCGGGGCCCTGAGGCCGACCGCCTGATGCCTGACATGTGATGCCTGCCTGACGCCTGGGCCCGGGGCGGAGGCCGGCACCCTGCTGCCACGCCGGCACCCCGGTCCGGCTCACCGGAGGACCGGGTCCCCCTCTTCATCGGGAGCCCGCCACCCTTTATGGTGTAATGCATGAACGTCGCACATGGCCCTTACCTTATCGAGTCGGGAGTGCCCTCCGTGGAGGTCTTCCGGCGGCTGCGCACCGATGCCGGACTCTCCGACAAGCACCCCGACGCCGTCGCGCTCGCCCTGCCGAACACCTGGTACGGCGTGGTGCTCCGGCACGGCGACGAACCGATCGGCATGGGGCGCGTCATCGGCGACGGCGGCACCGCCTTCCAGATCGTCGACATCTGTGTGCACCCCGCACACCAGGGCCGGGGTCTCGGCCGGCGCATCATGGCCGCTCTGATGGACGAGCTGAGGCGCAGGGCACCCGCGACCGCGTATGTCTCGCTGATCGCGGACGGTGAGGCGCGCTACCTCTATGAGAAGTTCGGCTTCGCCGAGACCACCCGCCACAACTCGATCGGTATGTACTGGACGGCCGATGCCCCCGCGCCCGCGGACGACGGGGATGTAGCGTCGCGATCATGAATTTACTGAACGGCGGAATGACCGACCAGGCGCCGGCTGATCCGGCGGCCACCGAGGACATGCTGGTCAACCAGCCCATCGGCTACTGGAGCGGCCGCGCCCACGAGGTGGTGACCCGGCATCTGCGGGACGCCATGGCCAGGATCGATGTCACCCAGCCCCAGTACTGGGTGCTCAACCGGGTGACCAGCGGGCCCACGGCGCCCAGCCGTGACGAGGTGGCCGCCCAGCTGACCCCCCTCGCGGGCGGGGAGTGCGAGATCCCCCGGGTCGTCGACCAGTTGCTCCACCGGGGCTGGCTGAGGACCGACGCCGAGCGGAACCTCCACCTCACCGAGGCGGGCGAGGCCGCCAGGGCCGAGCTGCGCGGGCTGGTCACGGAGATACGCGCCGAGGTCCACCAGGGCATCAGCGACGAGGAGTATGTGGCCGCGCTCAAGGTGCTGCGCACAATGATCGCCAACGTCGAGGGAGACGGGGGAGACGGGGGAGACGGCGGGGGGTCCTAGGGAGTGTCTTCAAAGTAGCGTCGTTCGCCCGGAGGGCGGGCCGGGCGGGGTCTGGTGCGTGCAATCGCAAGGCGGAGGAGGGAGTCCAT
>NZ_JBEPCY010000058.1:0-27597 GCF_040299965.1 Streptomyces sp. NPDC000594
TCACCAATGCTCCGCAGTGGCTCAATCCTCCGCCTTGCGATGCACGTCACCAGACCCCGCTCCCTGATCCAGCCTGATCCGAAAGAAACTCCCTACACCCTCGGATCGTTCTTCGCCGCCCAGGAATGGCTGCCGCTCGCCGGTCTGCCGTGGTTCCCCGCCCCGGAGAAGGGCATCGCGGACCCCGCCCCGGGGGACTTCCTCGATCTGACCCTGGCCATGCTGTGCCGTCGCGTACGGCAGGCCGCGGCCGAACGGGCCTGCGACCGGCTCGACCTCGCGGGCCTCCTCGATGCCCGGCTGCGTCTGCGCGACCCCCGCGCCTACGGGTTCCCGGCCGGGCACGCCTACGGAAGTCTCGCGCCCTATCTCTCGGGGCGGGTACGGGACGAGCTGCTGCGGGCCGCCCCGGACCGAGCGGCCGCCGAGTGGATCCTCGAACTCACCGTGGCGACGCAGGGCTTCGCCCGCCGGCCCGTGGCGCTGATCCTGGCCGGCCGCTGGGCGGAGCTGGCCGTCCTCGAAGCCGACACCTTCCCGGACGACGGCCGCAGCGCGGTCAATCTGGCGCTGGCCGCGGAGATGCTCGGTGCGGAGCCGGCGCCCCTGTCCGTCCCCACCGCGCCGGGCACCGGGCGCCCGGAGGACGAGCGGTGGGCCGTACTGAGCACCCTCGCCCGCCTCGACGCCGGGCGGCGGCGACGGTTCCTGGACCGGCTGCCCGCCCCGGACGCCGCCGAACTGGACCCGCTGCTGCGGATCGCCGCCCTCCCCGGCGGCACGGAGGCGCTCGACGGGCTGCTCGCCGGGGAGCTGTCCGGCCCGGAACGCGTCGCGGCCACCGTCGCCCTGGTACGGGCCCTGCACACGGCGGCCGGCGACGGCGACCCGGACCCGGCGCTGGTGGACCGGTTGTGCGCGCTGGCCGTCGCGGTCGACCGGGTCGGTGAGGTGTTCGGCCTGCTCGCCGCCGTGTCAGGGGGCCGCTGGACCGACTGGCGCGCCGCGGGTACGGACGGGCGGCGCCGGCTCGGCACCCACCGCGCGCCTGCCCCCTCCGCCGGGTAGCCGGGCGGGGGACCGGCGCGGGAAGGCTGTCGGAGCGGGCGGACAGTTGAGGACGGTAGCTGACCGCAAGGGTTCCTAACCTGGTGGAGACCGAGCAGAGCGGACCACCGAAAGGCAGGGACCATGAACAGCATGGAGCCGACCACCTCCTCCCCCACCGAGGCTCCGGCCGTCACCGGCGAGCGGGCCGAGTGGCTGGAGACACTGGCCAAGCACCGGTACTTCCTGCGCTTCACCACCCGTGATCTCACCGATGAGCAGGCCCGTCTGCGGACCACCGCCAGCGAGCTGTGTCTGGGCGGCCTGATCAAGCATGTCACCGCGGCCGAACGGAACTGGGGCGATTTCATGGTGAACGGTCCGGCGGCCATGAAGGACTTCGGGAAGCTGACCGAGGCCGAGCTGGCCGAGTGGGCGGACGACTTCCGTCTGCTGCCCGACGAGACGCTCGCCGGTGTGCTGGCCGCGTACGAGGACGTGGCCAAGCGGACGGACGAGCTGGTGGTCACCGTGCCCGACCTGGACACCGTCTGGCCGCTGCCGGACGCCCCGTGGTTCGAACCCGGCGCGCGGTGGTCGGTCCGCCAGGTCCTGATGCACATCGTCACCGAGACCGCCCAGCACGCGGGCCACGCCGACATCATCCGCGAGTCCCTCGACGGCGCCAGGAGCATGGGCTGAGCCCCGGGGCCCCGGCCCCGGGGCGGGCCGTCAGCCGAGGGCTCCGATGGACTCCAGATGGCGCCAGAAGTCCCGCATCATCCGCTCGTCCACATCGGGCAGGGCCACCCCGAGCCGCTCCAGGGCCCGCAGGGTGCGGTCATTGCGATAGACATCCGCCTCGGGCTCGGCACTCCCGGTGCTCCCAGCGGTCCCGGTGCTCTCCGTGCTCTCCGTGCTCTCGACATGCTGCTGGAACACATCCAGATACGGCAGGAACGGCAGGTCCCGCCCGGCCTCGCCGGCCTGCCTGAGGCGGCGCAGCCACTCCGCCACGGACACCGGCTCCGACCGGGTGCCGCGCAGCCCGTCGAGGACCCGCAGAAACGGCTCGGTGGCGGTCTGCCGGGGGTGGTGCAGATGGTGCACCACCCCGATGTCCGGGCCGTCGTCGGTGAGGGCGAGGGCCACCAGGGCACGGGCCGCGATGTCCGCCGGCAGCAGATCGGCCTGCATCGCCGTGCCCTCCGGGTGACACCCCAGGGCGGCACAGCTGAGCAGGAGGCGGCAGAACATGTCGTCGGGGTTGATGGCGCCCCGCTCCGACTCGGCCCACATCCGGCCGAGCCGGTACACCCGCGCGGACGCGCCCCGGGCGGCGGCCTCCTGGACCATCAGATCGGCCACCCACTTGCTCGCCACATAGCCGTCGGCGGCCAGGTGCCGCGCGCCCCGGGCCGGGGAGTCCTCGGTCAGCAGCCTCGGCTCCTCGGCGGCACCGAAGATCCCCAGTGTGGAGACATGGTGGAAGCGTTTCGGCCTGCCCTCGGCGGCGAGCCGCAGCAGGGTCCGGGTGCCCTCCACATTGGCCGCCCTCAGCCGCCCGTACGCCGACAGATGGTGCACATGGGCACCTGAGTGGACGATCGTGTCCAGCTCGTCGCGGAGCCCGTCCCAGCGGGCGGTGTCGATACCGAGGCCGTCATGGGCGAGGTCGCCGGGGACGATGCGCAGGCGCGCGGCGGCGGCGCCCGTCTCGATGCCGTACGGGGCCAGTACGGCATGCAGCCGGGCGCGTCCGGCCTCCTCGGTGTCGGCGCGTACCAGGCAGTGCACCTCCGCGTCGGTCCGGGTCAGGAGTTCCCGCAGCAGGAAGGCGCCGACGAAGCCGGTGGCGCCGGTGAGCAGGATCCGCCGGGGCGGGACGCCGAAGCCTCCGGTGTCCGGGAAGCGCAGGCCGGGCGGGAGGTGTGCCTCCGACGCCGGCACCGTCTCGGGGGAGCCGGGCGGGCGGCCCGCCGTACCGGCGGCGATCAGCGCGGCGAGGTCGCTCGGCCGGGGGGCGGTGAGGAAGTCCCGTACCCCGACGCGTACCCCGAGTTCGGCGTTGACCCGGGACATCAGCCGCACCATCAGCAGCGAGTGGCCGCCGAGGGCGAAGAAGTCGTCGTCCACGCCGACCCTCGCCACGCCCAGGACCTCCGCGAAGACGGCGCACAGCGTCTCCTCCTGCGGGGTGCGCGGTTCCCGGTGGGCGGCGCCGGTGCCCCCGACGAGGTCCGGTGCGGGCAGGGCCGCGCGGTCCAGCTTGCCGTTGGGGGTCAGCGGGAACCGGTCCAGGACCACGAAGGCCGACGGGACCATGAAGTCGGGCAGTCGTGCCGCCGTGTACGCGCGCAGCTCCTCGGCGTCGACGGCGTCCCCCGTCACATAGGCCACCAGCTGTTTCCCGGCGGGCGCCGTCCGTACCACGACCGCGGCCTGGATCACCTCGTGATGGGCGGTGAGGGCGGCCTGGACCTCGCCGGGTTCCACCCGGAAGCCCCGGATCTTGATCTGGGTGTCGGCGCGGCCCGCGTACTCCAGCTGTCCTTCGTCGTTCCAGCGGGCGAGGTCGCCGGTGCGGTACATACGGGAGCCGGGCGGGCCGTAGGGGTCGGCGACAAAGCGTTCGGCGGTCAGGTCCGCCCGGCCGAGGTAGCCGCGGGCGGGCCGGCCGGAGATGTACAGCTCTCCGACGACACCGGTGGGTACGGGGCTCAGCCAGGGCCCGAGCACCTGGGCGCGCACGCCGGGCAGGGGGGTGCCGATGGGCGCGCCGCCGGTGCCGGTCCGGGCGTTGTCGGTGGTGAAGGCGGTGGCGTAGAAGGACTCCGTCTGGCCGTAGGCGTTGACGACCCGGACGCCGGGCAGCGCCTTCCGTACCCGCTCGACCAGCGTCCACGGCAGGTCCTCACCGGCGAGGACCAGGGTGTCGACGGTGGTGGTGGGGGCGATCCGGTCGAGCAGTTCGGCGAGGGCGGAGGGGACGGTGCTGATGACACCGCCGGTCCAGGTGGCGCGTTCGCCCAGCTCCAGGATGTCCTGGGCGAGGTCGAGGGTGCCGCCGTGGCAGAGGGTGGTGAAGATCTCGAAGACGGAGACATCGAAGTTGACGGAGGTGGCGGCAAGGACGCGGGAGCCCTCGGTGATGCCGGTCAGGGCGGCGAGGTGGTGGATGCCATGGGTGAGGGTGGCGTGTTCGAGCAGGACGCCCTTGGGGGTGCCGGTGGAGCCGGAGGTGTACATCACATAGGCCAGCGCCCGGGGGTCCGACCGGTCCGTGGTCGCCGTGACCGCCGGGCCGGCCGGATCAGCCGGGCCGTCACCGGGCCGGGGGACGAGGTCGAGGTCGTCGAGGCGGAGCAGCGGGGCCGTGGTCCCCGGCAGCTCCCCGGCCGTGGCGGTGTCGGTGAGGATCAGCGCGGGTTCGGCGTCGCGGAGGATGAGGTCCCGGCGGGTGCTGGGGTACTTGGGGTCGAGCGGCAGATAGGCGGCGCCCGTCTTGAGGACCGCGAGCAGGGCCACCACCAGCTCGGGGGAGCGCGGCAGTGCGACGGCCACCACGGTCTCCGGTCCGGCGCCCCGGCCGACCAGCTCCCGGGCCAGCCGGTCGGCGCGGGCGTCGGTCTCCGCGTACGAGAGGGTGACGCCGTCGCAGATCAGCGCCGTGGCGTCCGGTGCGGCCGCCGCCCGCCGCTCGAAGAGGCGGTGCAGTGTGGTCCGCGGCGCGGGATCCGCCGTGGCGTCCACAGGGCGCAGGAAGCGTTCGCGGTCCGCCGGGGTCAGCAGGTCGACCCGGGCCACCGGCGCGTCGGGAGCGGTCAGGACGAGGCGCAGGATCCCGGGCAGGCACCCGGCGATGTGCTCGACCGCGGCCCGGTCGAGCGCGGACGGCTGGTACTGGAGCAGCAGCCGCAGATGCGGGTCCATGCCCGCCACCAGGGTCAGCGGGTAGTGGGTGCCGGTGAAAGGGCGCATCCCGGTGAAGGCGATCCCCGCCGCCGTGGCCGCGTCGGCGGTCTCGGCCCGGTCGACCGGATAGGACTGGAACACCACCAGGGTGTCGAACAGCTCCTTCAGACCGGTGGTCCGCTGGATCGCGGGCAGGCCGTGGTGATGGTGGTCGAGCAGGGCGGCCTGCCGCTCCTGGAGGGTGGTCAGGATCTGGGTGAACGAGGCGCCCGGGGCGCAGCGGACCCGTACCGGCAGGGTGTTGATGAACAGGCCCACCATCGACTCGACCCCGGCGACGGCGGGCGGGCGGCCGGACACGGTGGCCCCGAAGACCACGTCGTCCCGGCCGGTGAGCCCGGCGAGCGCCACCGCCCAGGCGCCCTGGACCAGGGTGTTGACGGTCACGCCCAGCTCGGCGGCGCGCCGGGGCAGGGCCTGGGCGTCCTCGGCGGAGAGCACCACGTCGACCTGTCCGACGCCGGTGGTGTCGGCGGGTGCCTGCCGCTGCCCCGGCGGCAGGTTCTTCTGCGCGGCGGAAACGCCGAACGAACGCAATGGGACTCCCCTGGTGGTGTGTGGAGGCGCGGAGGATCCACGGTGGTGCGGGGCCACCCTCCGTCCCGCGCGGGCGGTGAACGATCGCTCGCCGGAAGCAGTTAACGGACCGGGCGCCCGCCCTGTCCAGACAGGCATTCTGGCCAGTGGCCGCGATAACGCGGGTGCCGGCCGTGCCGGGTCGGCGCACCCGCGCCCGGTACGGGGGCCGGTACGGGAGGCGGTACGGGGCCGGGTTCAGACGGCGGACGGGCCGGTGGCGAAGGGGCGCCGGGCGAGCAGGAGTTGATAGCCGAACTCGGGCATCAGCTGGAGCGGTGACCGCATCGCGGCGGCGATGGCCCGTGCCTGGTCCCCGTAACGCTCCTCGATCTCCCGGCGGTGCCGGGTGACGGAGTCGGCGATCCGGTGGACGGTCAGCCGGGTGTGGTCGCTGAGGTCGGTCAGCTCCTCGACGACCAGCCCTTCCTCGTCGGCGAGGTCCCGGTAGTAGTCGGCGGTGGGGAACGGGGCGAGCCGCTGGACGGCGAGGCCGTGCTCGACGCCGGAGCGCAGCTCAGGGGCGATCTCCCCGCGCAGCAACATATCGGTGAGGACGATCCGGCCGCCGGGGCGGAGCACCCGCACACACTCCCGCAGGGCGCGCGGGCGGTCCAGATGGACGAAGGACTCCAGGGCGAAGACGGCGTCGAAGGAGGCGTCAGGATAGGGCAGGGCCATGGCGTCGGCATAGGCGAAGCGCACCCTGCCCTGGGCGCCCGCCGCCCGTGCGCGGTCGCTCGCCTCGTCCACCTGGCGCCGGTTGTACGAGATCCCGAGCACGGTGGCCCCGGTGAGCGCGGCGAGCCGGAGCGCGGGGACACCGACGCCGCAGCCGAGGTCGAGCACCCGGTCCCCCGGCCGGGGGGCGAGCCGCTCGGCCACCACCCGGGTCAGCCGGTCGGTGGCCTCCGCCAGATCGCTGGTGTCCTGGTCGTCGTCCCAGTAGCCGAAGTGGAAGTTGTCGCCCCAGACCAGTTGGAGCAGGGGGCCCATCACATCGTAATAGGCGGCGACGTCGTCGGCGTCCGGTACTCCTGCCGTGCGCATGCGGTCTCCGTGGGGGGTGTCGGGGCCGGGTGGGCCCGGTGCGCGGAAGGGTCACCAGGTGATGGGCAGTTCGAGGAAGCCTCCCGCGTGCGTCCTGCGTACCCGGAGCTCCTCCAGCGGGGTGGCGAAGGCAAGCCGGGGGAACCGGCGGAGCAGCGCGGCGAACGCGGTCCGCAGTTCGACCCGGGCCAGCGGGGCGCCGGAGCAGTAGTGCGCCCCATGGCCGAAGTTGAGGTGCGGATTGGGGGTACGGGTGATGTCGAAGGTCTCGGGCCGGTCGAAGCGGTCCGGGTCGAAGGCGCCCGCCTGGGCGCACACCAGGACGATGCTCTCCGCGGGCAGGGTCACCCCGCCGACCTCGACATCCTCCGAGGGGTAGCGCAGGGTGCCGTCCATCTCGTGTCCGGGCGGGAAGAGACGCAGCATCTCCTCGACGGCGCCGCCCATCAGCTCCGGCGTTTCCCGCAGCAGCTTCAGCTGGTCGGGGTGGCGCAGCAGGGCGCAGAGCCCGTACTCGATCTGGACGGTGGTGAAGCCGAGTCCGGCGACGAGCAGGCCGACGGTGAGGCCCAGGATCTCCTGTTCGGTGACGGCTCCCTCGCGTTCCGCCGCCACCAGGTCGGAGAGCAGGTCCTCGGCGGGTTCGCGGCGTTTGCGCTCCAGATGGCCGGCGAGGTGGGAGGTGAACTCCCGGTAGGAGCGCTCGGCTTCCCCGGGGGGCAGCAGGACCGGCGGCATCAGGGCCTGTTCGGTCCAGCCGGAGATCCGGGTGTGGTCGTCGTAGGGGATGCCGAGCAGGGCGCAGAGCACCATGGAGGGCAGGGTGTGGGTGAGGCCGGCGCAGAGGTCGGCGGGTGGGCCGCTCTCCTCCAGGGTGTCGAGGAGGGTGTCGGTGAGCCGGGCGACGACGGGTTCGAGCGCTTCCATCCGGGCACGGGAGAAGGCGGGTCCGACGAGCCGGCGGAGGCGGGTGTGCTCCTCGCCCCGTACCGAGCTGAGCCATCCCTCGGCGCTGAGGAAGTACGGCTGGTTGACGGTGTAGCCGCCGGGCGGCATGCCGTTGGGGCGGAAGCGGGGGTCGCCGAGGACGGCGCGCACATCGTCGTAGCGGGTCACGATCCAGCCGTCGATGCCCAGGGGGAGGCGGACCGGGGTGGGGGGCCGGTCGCGGGCGGCGAGCATCCCGGGCGAGGGCAGGATGTGCAGCGGCCGGACGAAGGGCAGTTCGGGCGCCGGGGGGTGGACGAGGGGCACGGTCTCTCCCGTCTCCCCCGGTGACGGGGGCGGCCATGGAGCGTTCTGCGTGCGGAGGGTGGGTACGGGGGGCGTTGCGCGCCGATGGTAGTACCCGCTCACCACCGGATGCAGGCCCCGGCGCGAGGGCGGCCGGAAAACGCCGGAGGGCGGCGTCCTCCGGCCGGCCTGCCGGGGCCGCCCGTCCTGCTACGGCAGCGCGGGAGGCCACTTCCCCGACGCGTCGGGCGTCTTCTCGAAGGTGCGGTCCCGCACCAGGATCCAGCTGTCGCCGGGGCCCCGCTGGAAGACAAAGGTGTGCGCGGAGACCACCGGCCGCTCCCCCTTCCCTTCCTTTCCTTCTTTCCCTTCTTTCCCTTCCTTTCCTCCGGACACCGGCCCGGTTCTCCCCTCCGGGGCGGACCTCTCGCGGTGGTAGACGGTCTCCTGGGAGAAGTCGACGCGTGCGCTGTCGTCTTCGTACATCTCCACATCGACCGAGTGGAGCCGGACCTCGGCCCGGCTGAACCCGCGTCCCTCGGCGGCCTCGCGCCGACCGGTCCGGGCGAGTTCGGCGTAGTGGGGCCGGACCAGCTCCATGACCGCGGCGGTGGCGCCGCGCGGCCGGGGCGCCCTGGTGTCCCGGGCCACGGCGGTACGGAGGTCGGCGCGCTCCTGGATGACGGCGAGCGCGGCCCGCTCGACGACCTTCTCGTCGTCGGAGAGCCATCGCTCGATGTCCGGATACACCAGGGGCAGCGCCAGCACTCCCAGCAGCACCCCGATACCGGTCCGCAGGGCGATTCTGGCTCTTCTGCTCTCCATGGTCGGCTTCCCCCTCTTTCTTGATCAGTACCGTAAAAGGATAGAAAACCGCAGGTCAGAGCGGATCACCGGGTCCGATGAGAGGCATGCTCGGGAGGCGCCGGAGTGGCGGGAGAGGCCATCCGGCCCAGTGGGGCGCGCCGTTGCCCGGGGCGGGTGGTGCCGCGGCCTAGGGTGCGGCCCATGACACGCTTCCGTACCGCCACCCGTGTGGCCGCCGTGGTCGTCGCCGCTCTGGCCTGCGCGGCTCCGGCACCCGCCACGGCGGACGACGGCTGGCTGCCGACCGGGCAGGGCATCGTGTCGGGAGTGAGCGGTCTCGCGGTCGCCGGTTCGGATCCCGCCGTGGTCGACCTGCTGGCGGTGCACGACAACAAACACCCCGGGGAGCAGCGGGTCTCCCGTATCCGGCTGGTGCCGGGCGGTGTGCCGGAGGTCGAGCCGCTGCGCTGGGAGGGTGCGGATCCGGTGGATCTGGAGGCGCTGGCGGAGGTGCCGGGGCGCGCGGACGAATTCGTCGCCTTCGAGAGCTCCGGCCGGGGCTTCCATCTGCGGCTGCGGCCGGGCGCGGTCACGGTGGTGCGGGAGTTCACCGTCCCGGGGGCGCGCGAGGCAGGGCACCACGACAACTACGAGGGCTTCGCGCTGGTACGGCGGTGGGGCCGGACGGCGGCCGTCTGGGCGCACCGGGGCCAGGACGAGGAGCCGGCGGTGGTGCGCTCGGCCCTGGTGGACTGGGCGACGCTGACCTTCGGCCCGCCCGAGAGCCGTACCGTCACCGTCCCGTACCCGGCGGAACATGTCCGGCACATCAGCGATATCGAGATCACCGCCACCGGGGAGGTCCTGACCTCGGCCGCCTCCGACCCCGGGGACGACGGGCCGTTCGACAGCGGTCTGTACGCGGTGGGGCGGATCACATCGAGCCCGTTCACCGGGCCGGGGTTCGCGCCGTACGACACACCGGTGGCGCTGGGGGTCCGTACCGGCCACAAGGTGGAGGCGGTGGCCTGCCGCGCGGGCACCCCCACCACGGTGCTCGGCAGTGACGACGAGCATCTGGGCGGGGCGGTACGGCCGGACGGGATCTGTCCGGGCGACGGCTGATCCGGACGGTACGGGGCCGATCCGCTCGGCGCGCCGGCCGCGGTGGACGCGGCGGTGGGGGCGCTGATCCGCCAGGGTCAGGGAGCGGCGGCGTGTCGTCAGTCGGCGGTCCTGCGCAGGACCAGGCAGAGAAAGCCGAAGCTGTCGCGGTACTCCCGCAGCCACCCGGTCCGATGGGCCGTCGCGGTCGCGAGGGCCTCGGCGGCGTCCGGGTCGTCGGGGTGGTCGAGGGCCCAGCCGGCGAGGGTGCCGGTCCAGCACCACTCGTAGTCGTCCAGCTCCTGGCGGGTGCTGACATGTCCGTACACCGGGGTCCAGCCGTCCGCGACGACCCGGTCCACGGTGGTGGCGAGGTCGGTGAAGTCGCCCAGGGTGCGGACCGCTTCGGGGCCGGGTTCGCGCTCCCAGAAACCGTCGCCGACGAGGATCCGGCCGCCGGGGGCGAGATGTTCGCGGGCGGCGGCGAGGGTGGGGAGCAAACCGCCGAAGGCATGGGTCGCGCCCACACTGAGGACCAGGTCGAAGGCGTGGGCGGCGGGAAGCTCCGACGCGTTCCCGTGGTGCAGGACGAGACGGTCGGCCACCCCGGCGGCCTCGGCCAGCTCCCCGGCCCGCCGCAGCGCCGGGGCCGAGAGATCCACCCCTTCGGCCCGGGTGCCCGGGTGCGCGGTCAGGGTCCGCAGCAGCCACTGACCGGTCCCGCAGCCGAGGTCGAGCACCCGGGCGTCGGGGCGGTGCACGGAGCGGGTGAGCAGCCGGCGTACGGAGTCGTCGTCCAGTGGGCTCGCGATGGGGTGGTCGGCATGGGCGCGGTACGACAGAAGATCTCGGTCCATGCGGGGACTGTGTCAGCCACCTACCCGTGGGACCAGCGGTTTTCCGGGTGGGGCCGGCCCGCCCGCTGCGGCCGGCCCCTTTCCTGGGCGGTGTCGGGGTCAGAGCCGCAGGGTGTCGGCGGCGGAGGGCAGCCGGGTCTGGATCAGCAGCGCCAGCCGCCGCCGTCCGGCATCCCCGGAGAGGCTCGACGCGACGGAGCCGACCCGCCAGAAGTCGGCACCGGAGCGGACCATCGGCGTCCCCTGTCCGTCCACGACCTCCCCCTCCAGCGTGGGCAGCTCCTTCATCACCACCGCATAGGCATCGGCGTCGTTGTGCCGGCTGCCCTGGGCATCAACCACATCGATGACCTGCGGGAAGACCCGGTGCAACGCCACCGCTCCGGCCGCCTTCTGCAGAACGAAATCCGAGGGAAAATCGAAAGGTTCCGGCATCACCACTTTGATGCCGTTCCAGTAGGCATTGATGACCAGGGCGATCTTGGCCGACTCCGCCCGCTTGAACTTTCCCAGCTCCAGAATGGGCTTCAGCGATCGGGCGAAGGCGGGTTTGGGAATCGTCACCCCATCACCCTTCACCTTGCGCTTGTTCGCCTCCTGGAACTTCCCCTTCCAGGGCCCGTCCAGCCCGGCCAGCTCATCGACCACGGCATAGGCCCTGGTCACCCAGTCCTTTCCCTCAACGGCCAGCAGCTCGCCCAGTTTGGGGTCGTCCTCGGCCATCTTGGTCAGCAACTGCCAGGCCAGATCGGTCTTGACCGACATGGCATTCGTATTGACCTCGTAGAACTCCCGCATCTCCTCCCCCTGGGACAGCCCGAGGGTGACCGACAGCGGAACCGGGAACCCGGCCATGCTGCTCTCCTCCTCCTGCTCCTTGAGCAGCTGCCGCAGACCTCCCTGCCGGTGCTGGCCGTCGTAGATCCAGATCTTGATGTCCGGGGGAAGCTTCAGCAGGCCGCTGCCGACCCAGTTGCCGCCCTCCCGCAGGGCCCGGTCATAGCCGCCCCGATCATGGTCGACGATGACCCCGACCCGTTCGAAGTCGTCGGGCCGGATATTGGCGAGGAGCGGATTGGGCATCCGGCCGCCGTTCTGGTAGTACACCGCCGCTTTGCGGACCCGGGTCTGAACGGGGTCACGCTGATACCCGGTGCGGGAGTCCGGGTTATAGGTGTCCACCGCCTGGACTTCGGAGACGGTGGCCGCTGAGGCGAATCCCTGCAACATGGGGGTGCCGCGCTGAACACAGAGCGCGCCATGGATAAGGACCATTTCTGAATGGTTCATCTGTTCCAAACTCTCACCGCGCAGCCGGAGCTGCCTTCACCACCTCCAGAAACTAAATCAAAAAATGAATAAGCGTCAAACTGACTATTTCATCGGACCGTCGGAAAGTCATATGATGCGTTTTTACTGACCGGCTCCTCGATACCGGCTCACGCATCACGGCTCGCGGCTCGCGGCTCGCGGCCTCTACCAGGGGGCGACGGCCCTCAGCACCGTCACCACCAGGGTCTTGGCGGTGATCTTGTAGCGGATGATGACAAAGCGTCCGATGGTCGCGTCGCGGAGGTCCTTGTCCTTGCCGACCGGCGCGGACCCGTGCCCATAGGGGTCATGGCCCACACCGCGCTCGATCTGGCTCTCCACCTGGGTCCGTACTCCGGGGGCGAGGGAGGCGAGCCCGGTCTCGGCCCGGCGGCTGTAGGTGATGCGGTAGCGGCTCACGGCTGATAGGAAGTCCCGTCCTCGTCGCAGACCCCGCTCCACCCGCCGCCCCCGCACGGCGCGCCTCCCGTGCGCCGCACGGGGCGCACGGGAGCCGGACCGGCGCGGGAAGCCCGATCAGCGCACCGGGACCCGGCGGGGGCGGGGCGGCACCGCGCGCCCGGCCACCGCCGGCAGCAGGCCCTTGAGGGACGGCGAGGGCTCCAGGCCGAGTTCATCGGAGAGCACCCGGCGACAGTGGTCGTACTGACGCAGCGCCGCGCCCCGGTTCCCCGCCGCGAGATGCGCCTTCACCAGCACCCGGTGGGCGCTCTCGCGCAGGGGCTCGGCCCGCACGGCGGCGAGCCCCGCCGCGACGGCCTCGCCGTGGCGCCGGGCCTCCGTCAGCCGCTCGGCCATCGCCTCCAGGGCGTACAGCCGCAGCTGGTGGTACTGCTCACGCTCCATCAGCACCCACTCGCTCTCCGGCCATTCGGGCAGCAGATCGGCCGAGAGGTCCACCCGGGTCCGGGTGGTGAGGATGTCGTCGCAGGACCGGGAGACATCGAGCAGCCGGTGCGCGCGGGCGACCGCCTCATGGAGATCGACGGCGATGTCCCCGCAGACCGCCAGCTCCTGGGCGGAGGTGTCGATGACCGGGTGTCCGGTGCGGCTCGCCCGCCAGAGCGACGACCGGAGATTGGCGTGCGCCCGTGCGCTGGTGACATCGGGCCAGAGGACCCCGGCCACATAGGCGCGGGTGCGCGGCATCCCCTGGAGGGCGAGAAAGGCGACCAGCCGCTGCGCACTGGAGCACATCGGGATCCGTATCTGGTCGACCGAGAGGGCGAAGCCCTTGAGCAGTGTCAGCGTCATGGTGTGAGCCGGTGCGGTCATTGGCTTCCCCCGGGCGGTGTCGGCTCCAGCGATCTTTTCGGTGACTCCGGGACACTGGAGGCCATTTTACGGACAACCCATGATCGTGTGGTGAAAGTCTTGGCATAAGGGTCGTTCCCAGACATCACCGAAGCGTCGCGCGAGCGTCACCCGTCCTGGCGGAGTATCTCATCGAGCCAGGCGCGCACGGCGGTGAGCACGTCCTCCACCGTCGCGGTGACGGCCATGGACGTCTCATGGGCATCCACCGAACGGATGACGCGTGCCCGAAAGCCGTCCGGCCGGTCCTGTTCCACCCACACCCGGACTATCAGGATGCCGCCGCGCTCTGAGGGGGTCTCCATAAGAGGCCGAGGATGCCAGACGGCTGTCACCGGGACGTTGTCCGACCGTGGCCGGACGGCACCGCGGCGGCGGTCGCGCGGAACCGGTGCGGCGTACGGGAACGGAGCGGTGACGCCCGTGCGACGACGGGGTCGCGACCCCGCCACGGGTCCCTCCCCATGCTGCGGGGGCAGCCTTGACCAGCACGGCCGGGGGTGGACCGCATGGGTGACTTCGGTGTCATCGCCGATGTCTCGAACATCATCGTGGAGACTCTCACCGAGTCCCTGAAGGCACTGAGTCCGGATCAGCCGCCGATCGCGGAGCTGAACGACCTCTCCGGCACGGTGCAGACCACACCGGCCAAGCTCACCGTGTTCCTGTACGACGTCTCCGAGGACCCCACGTCCCGGAACCGGCCGCCGGTGCGCTCCCAGCCGCCCGCCGCGCCCACCAGCCGCAAGCCTCCGATGGCCCTGCTGCTGCGCTATCTGATCACGCCCTGGGGCGGCGATCCGGTGACCCAGCACCGGATGCTGGGCCGGGCGCTCCAGACCTTCTACGACGACGCCATCCTGGACGGCGCACAGCTCACCGGCAGTCTCTCGGGGACCACCGACGCCCTCCATCTGGGGCTCACCCCGCTCACCCTCGACCAGAAGTCCTGGGTCTGGTACGCGATCCAGAAGCCGTACCGGGTGTCGCTGAACTACGAGGTCCGGGTGGTCGATCTGGAGTCGGCGGCGGTCACGGCGGTCCGGCCGGTGCGCAGCCGGGTGGTGGACGGGGTGCGGACAACATGAGCCGATTCCTTCCGGTGGAGCGTCCGCCGCTCTCCAGTCCGGCGTGGTTCGTGCCGTACGACGAGCACGCGCGGCGGGTGCGGACGGCCGGGGTGACGGTCCTGCTGGACCGGTTCACCGACGGTGTCTGGCTGCCGCTGGAGGACCGGCCGGTCCGGACGCCGAGCGCGGCGCTGGTCTATCCGGGGCTCGGCCGCCGGTCCGATCCGTGGGGGGTGCCCCCGGAGCGGCACCGGGCCCGTTTCGCCGCGCCGGGCATGCTGCCGCTGTATCCGGCGGACGGGCATCCCTTCGATGCGGCGGCCGTCGGGGTGGAGTTCCTGGTGCACGCGTACGGGGACACCCGACCGCCGGACGGGGCGACGGCGCCCCGGTTGGTGCGGCTGCTGCCCGCGGTCTCGTATCCGTACGGTCCGGGGGTCCGTACGGTCTCCGGTCTGGTGCGGGACGCGGTCTCCCGGGTCCCGGTGGGCCATGCCCTGGTGGAGACCGGGGGTTGGACCCGGGACCGGGTGGCCTGGCGGGAGCGCGTCCTCACCGACCCCCAGGGGTTCTTCCGGCTGGCCCTGCGCTTCGAGGGCGAGCGGGGCACGGCCGGGGGCGGGGAGGTCTTCCGTCTGGTGGCCACCGAGCGTCCGGGCCGGACCGGGTCGCTGTCCCTGCGGCTGCCCGGGGACGCCGCGCTGCGGCACGTCATCGAGATCCGCGAGAGTTGAGGAGCCAGTCATGGCGGAGTATCTGAGCCCCGGGGTCTATGTCGAGGAGGTCGACGCCGGGCCGCGGCCGATCGCGGGGGTGAGCACCAGTACGGCCGGAATGGTCGGGGTGACCGCGCGGGGCCCGTCGACCGGCAAACCCAAGCTGATCACGACATTCCTGGAGTTCCAGAACACCTTCGGCGGCTTTCTGCCGGAGCCGCCGGACACGGTGCGGGACGCCTGGGCGGAGGATCCCGCCGAGGGGGGCCGCTGGTGGCTCTTCCCGCTGGCGGTGAAGGGCTTCTTCGACAACGGCGGCCGGCGGCTGTACATCAAGCGGGTCGTCAGTTCGGCGGCGCTGCCGTCCTCGGGCGAGTTGGGCAGCGGTCTGGTGAGCCCGGTCGCGGCGGACGCGGCGCGCGGCGCGACCGGGGTGGAGCTGGGGCATCTGGTCGGCTTCGGCGGGGTCGGCCAGCAGATCCGGATCCTGCGCGGGGACGACGGGCAGGAGGTGCACAGCGCCCGGGTCACCGCCTACGACCGGGCCGCCCGGCGGATCGAGGTGGAGCCGCCGCTGCCCGCCGAGATCAGGACGGTGCGCGGGGACTATGTCCAGGTCGGGGAGCGCGACCGGGAGCCGTCCCTGGGGTTCGCCGCGATCTCCCCGGGGGCCTGGGGCGACGCGGTACGGGTGCGGCTGACCCCGGTGGTCCCGGCGGCGCTGCCGGTGCTGCCGGACCCGCAGGAGGGCGCGCTGTTCGTGAGCCGGCTGGTCGCGGAGGCGGTGGCGGACAGCGAGACGGTCGATGTGGCGGCGGTGGCCGGGCTCGACCCCGATGAGCTGCCCACCGATGTCTGGGTGCAGATCGACGGCGGGCGGTATCAGGTCCGGGTGAGCCAGCCGGCGGGCGGCCGGGTCCGGCTGACGTTCCCGGCGGGGACGGAGCATCCCGACTGGCGGACGGGGCTCGGGGTGCGCCGGGTGCGGCGGGGCAATCCGCGCGCCGGGCGGACGCTGCGGATCGGCGGCGCGAGCCGGCTGTACCGGGGTGCGGTGACCCAGCTCGACGACGGGAGCCGGCTGACGGTGCACCGGGTGAGCGCGGTCGACGCGGATGTGGTCACCTTTGACGCGCCGGTGACCGGGACGTACTGGGAGACCGACCGGCTCCATCTGATCGAGGCCCAGGTGGACACCCGGTACACCGATCCGGCGGGTGCGGCGGTGACGGAGACCTTCACCGGGCTGCGGCTGACCGGGGACGGCGAGACCGGGCTGCCCGCGGTGCTGGCCGCCCGCTCCCAGCTGGTGCGGGCGACGGCGCTGGCGGGTCTGTCGACGGATCCGGCGCGCTTCCCGCTGCCGCTGACCGGGTCCTGGCTGACGCTGGAGAGCGGCGACGACGCCCATGAGCGGCTGAGCGTGGCCGACTTCACCGGCATCGACGGCGGCAGCGGGCGGCGTACCGGCATCGTGGCCCTGGAGGACATCGACGAGGTGTCGGTGTGCGCGGTGCCGGGGGTGTGGTCGGGGACGGTGGAGTCGGCCCTGGTGACCCACTGCGAGCTGCTGAAGGACCGGTTCGCGGTGCTCGATCCGCAGGACGGTCTGGACCTGGAGGGCATCCAGGCGTTCCGGGAGCGGTTCGACACCCGGTACGCGGCGCTGTACTACCCCTGGCTGGTGGCCCGGGACCCGGCGTCGAACAGGGATGTGGAGGTGCCGCCGTCGGGCCATCTCGCGGGGATCTACGCCCGGGTCGATGTGGAGCGCGGGGTGCACAAGGCCCCGGCCAATACGGTGATCCGGGGGATCCGGGCGACCGACGGCATCGCCCAGGACGTGACCCGGCGCCATCAGGATCTGCTCAATCCGAAGGGGATCAACGCGCTGCGCTTCTTCCCCGGTCTGGGCCACCGGGTGTGGGGCGCGCGCACCCTGTCGTCGGACAGCTCGTGGAAGTACATCAATGTGCGGCGGCTCTTCCTCTATCTGGAGGAGTCGATCGACGAGGGCACCCAGTGGGTGGTGTTCGAGCCCAATGACGAGGCGCTGTGGGCCCTGGTCCGGCAGACGGTGGCCAACTTCCTGACCACGGTGTGGCGCAGCGGCGCGCTCGCCGGGACCACCGCCGACGAGGCGTTCTTCGTCGCCTGTGACCGCACCACCATGACCGAGGACGATCTGGCCAATGGCCGGCTCATCTGTGTCATCGGTGTCGCGCCGGTCTATCCGGCGGAGTTCGTGATCTTCCGGATCCAGCAGCAGACCCGCGAGACGGAGATCGCCTGACCGGCCGGGCCGCGACGGACCCCGACGCGGCCCCGCCCGGACCCAGCCGATACGGACCCAGCCGATACGGACGGACCCGGCACCGGACACCACCGGACGGCCCCAGATAGCCGAGGAGAGCCAGCATGCCCCCTGTGACCAGGGACGATCCCTATGCGTCCTATAACTTCCAGATCATCGTGACCAATGTCAGTGACGACGGGGTCGCGGTGAGCGGCTCCTTCACCGAGGCCAGCGGGCTCGAACTGGAGATTCCGGTGATCGAGTACCGCAATGGGAGCGAGGACATCACCGTCCGCAAGATCCCGGGCCTGAAGAAGTACACCAACCTCACCTTCAAGCGCGGGATCACCGGCCATGTCGGCTTCTGGAACTGGGTGGTCGAGGCGTTGAACGGGAAGGTGCGGCGGACCTCCGGTTCGATCGTGCTGCTGGACGAGAACCGCCAGGAGTCGATGCGCTGGAACTTCGACCGCGCCTGGCCGACCAAGTACACCGGCCCGTCGCTGAACGCCACCAAGAACGAGATCGCCATGGAGACCCTGGTCCTGGCGGTCGAGAAGCTGGAGATCGACGCCTGACATGGCGACCGAGGCGCTTCCCGGCGTATCCCTGACGTTCGAGCCGCGCGGTTCGGACGAAGAACCGCTGCGCACCGATGTGGCGGCGTTCCTGGGCCGCTTCCGCCGGGGCCCGGTGGGGACACCGGTGCGGGTGGAGAGCTGGCGGGACGTCCTGGGCGCCTTCGGGGCCCCGGACGGCGGGTCGGCGAGCCCGTACGCGGTCCGGGGCTTCTTCGAGAACGGGGGTCGCACGGCCTGGCTGCTGCGGGTCGCCGGGGAGGGTGCCACGGCCCGGACCGGCTGGAGCGTCGGGGAGGCCGGGGGGTTCGGCGCCACGCGGTACGAGGTGGTGGCCACCAGCCCCGGGTCCTGGGCGAACGGGGGGCGGCTGACGGTGCGGTACCGGTCGAGCACGCTCGCCGGGCGGCCGGAGGTGGATGTGCGGGTGACGGTGCCCGGGGAGCCGCCGGAGAGCTTTCCGGGGCTCGCGCCGGACGCTCTGGTGGCGGGGGTCGCCGGGTCCCGGCTGATCCGGCTGGTCGCCGACGGGCCCGCGCCGCCGCCGCGCGGGCCGGGGCCGATCACCCGCTCCTGGGAGCTGACCCTGGCCGGCGGGGAGGACGCGCCGCCCGGCCGGGCCGACTATCACACGGCGATGGTCCGTCAGGCGGAGCTGCCGGAGCCGGCGCTGGTGGCCCTGCCGGATCTGGGGACCGATCTGACCGGACCCGACCACGAGGAGACGGTACGCGGGGTGCTGGAGACCGTACGGCCGCTCCTTGACCGGCTGGTGGTGCTGGATGTGCCCCCGGGGCTGGCGTCGGTGGACAAGGCGGTGGCCTTCGCGGGGTCGCTGACCGCGCCGGGCGACGACACCGCCGCGACGACGGCCGCGGTCTACCATCCGCCGCTGCTGGTACCGGAGGGGACGGGCGCGCGGACCGTTCCCGCCTCGGGGCATGTGCTGGGGGTGATCGCCCGGCTGGACGCGGAGCGCGGGGCGCACCACACCCCCGCGAACGCGGTGATCCTGGAGGCGGTGGACCTGGCGGTGGCCTTCCCGCCCGCGCAGCAGGTGCGGCTGATGGACGCGGGGATCGATCTGCTGCGGTGCACCCGGGGGCGGGGGCTGACCGTCTGGGGCGGCCGGACCCTCTCGCCGGTGCCCCGGGTGCGCCATGTCGCCCACCGGCGGCTGCTGCATCTGCTGGTGCGGGCGATCCGCCGGGTGGCCGACCCGCTGGTGTTCGAGGTGAACTCGCCGGAGCTGCGGCTCACCCTGGTGCGTTCGCTGACCTCGGTGCTGCTGGCGGCGTTCCGTGCGGGGGCGCTCGCCGGGGACCGTCCCGAGCAGGCGTTCCGGGTGGTGTGCGACGACAGCAACAATCCGCCGGGGCAGGACCCGGCGACCACGGTGTGCGAGGTGGAGGTGGCTCCCGCCGTCCCGATGGAGTTCATCCGGCTGCGTCTGGTGCTCGGCGCGGACCGCGGTCTGGAGGTGATCGAGGCATGACACCCGATCCATTGGCCCCGCTGACCCCGCTCCCGAAGTTCCGCTTCCTGGTGACGCTCGACCCGGGGGACGCCTATCTGCCCGGGCCGCAGGCGCTGTTGCTGCCACTGGTGGCATCGGGGGCGTTCCAGGAGGTCACCGGGATGGGGGCGCAGCTGGAGGTGACCAGTTACGCGGAGGGCGGCCGGAACGACTCGGTGCATCAGCTGCCGTTGCGGCACACCTGGAACCGGATCGTCCTCAAGCGGGGGGTGGTCCGTGATCCCGGTCTGTGGGCGTGGTACCAGGCAGGTCTCTCGGACTCGCTGGGGGCGCGCCGGGACGGGGCGGTGATCGTGCTGGGCACGGACGGGGTGCCGGCGGCGGCCTGGGCGTTCCACGGCGGGCTCGCCGCCAAGTGGAGCGGGCCCGATCTGCACGCGGAGCAGAACGCGGTGGCGATCGAGTCGCTGGAGATCGCGCACGAGGGTCTGACGAAGGTCCTTCAGGACGCGGCCTCGGCGGCGGTGGGTGCGGTGACGGCGGTGGCACGGCGGAGCCCCGGCGGACGGGCCGGGAGATGAGCGGGGAGATGAGCGCAGTGCCGAAGGTGACCATCCACCATCTGGAGGTCCGGTTCCAGGTGGAGGGCGACGACGGGGCGGTCTTCACCCGCCTCTTCAACCAGCACATCCAGGCATGGGCGCGGCTGTACGAGGCGGCGGCGTCCCGGGGTCTGCACACGCGTGACGAGCGCCGGTTCGGGGACAAGGAGTGCGGGGCATGAGTGTCACGCCGATGTCCTTCGCCCGGCAGCGGGCCGCGCGGGCGCGGCTGGAGATCGTGCGGCCGGTGATCGCGGACGAGCGGCGCCGGCGGATCCCGCTGCGGTTCAATCCGACCGATTACAAGCTGAGCAAGAGCAACACCTTCGCGGAGATCACCATTCCGGGTCTGGAGACCCCGCCGCTCCAGTTCGTCCGGGGCGGTACGGAGACGCTGACGGTGCAGGCGCTGGTGGACACCTCGGACACGCTGGAGAACGTCCGGCGGGCCTATGTGGACGCGCTGCGGAATCTGCTGCGGCCCGACAGCCGGGAGCACGCGCCGCCGGTGGTGCGGTTCGTCTGGGACGAGGCGGTTTTCACCGGGGTGGTGGAGAAGCTGGATGTCCACTACCAGATGTTCCGTCAGGACGGGGTGCCGCTGCGGGCGATGCTGGATCTGACGCTCAAGGAGTACCGCACGGTGGCGGTGCAGATGGCGGAGGTGCCCCGGTCCTCGCCGACGGTGGAGAAGACCTATGTGGTACGCCGGGGGGACACCCTGAGCAGTATCTCGGCGGCGGTGTACCGCAGGCCGGACGCCTGGCGTGAGCTGGCGCGGGCCAATGGCATCAGTGATCCGCGCGAGCTGCGTCCGGGGCGGGTCCTGACCGTGCCCCGGCTGCCGTGAGGGGGCGGGGATGAGTTCTCCCGTACCGCAGAACGCGCCGCCGGACCGGTACGCGCCGGAGTTCGAGGTGCGGATCGAGGGTCTGGAGGTGGATCCGACGACCAAGAACGACATCATCGACATCAAGGTCAGCCGGGATCTGGAGGAGATGTCGGGGTTCGATCTGACGCTCAACAACTGGGACGACGCGGAGCTGAAGTTCAAGCACAGCGATTCGCGGGAGTTCCGGCTGGGTGGGCGGGTGTCGGTGCGGCTGGGGTACGCGGACCGGCTGCTGACCGTCGCCACGGGCACCATCAGCACCCTCAGCCCCAAGTTCCCGGACAGCGCCTCGCCGACGGTGGCGGTGAGCGGGGTGGACGGGCTGCTGCGGCTGAAGGACCGCAAGCCGGCGGAGAACGAGCCCAAGATCTACCGGAACATGCCCGACTGGCGGATCGCGGAGCAGATCGCCCGCCGCAACCAGCTGCGGATCGAGGTGACCCGGGAGGGTCCGGTCCATGAGCGGGTGGTGCAGAAGAACCAGGACGACGCGAGCTTCCTGATGGAGCGGGCCAAGCGGCTGGACTTTGACTGCTACCTCCTGCCGGATCCGTCGTCGGGCGAGGACACGCTGTACTTCATCCGGCCGACCGACGGCCGGGACGGGCGGCCGATCCGGCTGTACCGGCTGGCGTACGCGCCGGGGCTGAGCACGGGGCCGAGCGGACAGCCGCCGGACCTGATCCCCAACCTGCTGGACTTCACCCCGACGCTGACCGTCTCCCAGCAGGTCAGCAAGGTGACGGTACGGGGCTGGGACCCGCGTACCAAGCAGCCGATCGCGTTCACCGCGACCGCCGAGAACCTTCCGGCGGGGCAGAACTCGGCCGATGGGCAGAGCGGTCCGCAGACGGCGGCGAGCACCCTGGGCAACCGGCAGGACGTGGTGGTGGACGCGCCGGTCTCCAGCGACCAGGAGGCCCGGGAGCTGGCGATCAGTCTGCTGCGGGAGCGGGCGTACGAGTTCATCACCGCCACCGGGCGGGTGGCGGGCCTGCCGGAGCTGCGGCCCGGCGACAACGTGGAGATCTTCGGTCTCGGCCGGCGCTTCTCCGGCACGTACTTCGTCAAGCGGGTCGAGCACACCCTCAACACCAGCGGCTTCTTCACCCAGTTCACCGGCCGGCGCATCCATCAGGGGGACCAGTGACAGGCAGGACCGCACCGCGCGCCCGGACCACGGACAAGCGGTACTACGGCGTCGTCGAGGCGCTGGTGGTGGAGAACGACGGGGACGACGAGGGCCGGGTGAAACTGTCGTTCCCCTGGTTCGACGGCAGTACGGTCACCGACTGGTGCCGGGTGGCGCAGCCGTACGCGGGCGGTGGCTACGGCGCGGTGCTGGTCCCGGAGAAGGGTGACGAGGTGCTGGTCGCCTTCGTCCACGGGGACATGCGCTTCCCCATCGTGGTGGGCGGTCTCTACAACGGCCAGGACAAGCCGCCGACCGCCCGGGACGGCGGCCGGGACCAGAAGATGTTCCGGACCCGGCACGGCCATGAGGTGGTGCTGGACGACGACGCGTCGGCGGCGGCGGTACGGATCACCTCGGCGGCGGGGCATGTGGTGGAGCTGGACGACGCCGGGAAGGCGATCCGGGTCACGGCGGCGCCGGGCGGCAGTGTGACGGTCTCGGCCCAGGGCGACATCACCCTGAAGGCGCCGAAGGTGACGGTGGACTCGCCCTCGATCGATCTGGGCGGCGGGGCGGTCGAGCCGCTGGTGCTGGGGAACGCGCTGCTCACCGCGTTCAACACCCATACCCATCCGTCCGCCGCCGGGCCGACCGGGCCGCCCGTGGTGCCGCTGACCCCGGCCGTCCTGGCGAAGAAGGCGAGGACGGCATGAGCGGGGACAGCAGGGACGGGACGGGCGGGGACGGGGAGTTCCTCGGGACCGGCTGGCGCTTCCCGATCCTGCCCGACGAGGCCGGACGGCTGGGGTACGCCTCCGGTGCCGAGAGCGTCGAGCACTGTCTGCGGGCGCTGCTGCTGACCGGGGTCGGTGAGCGGGTGATGCGGCCCACGCTGGGCACCCGCGCCCAGGAGTCGGTGTTCGCGCCGGGCAGTGTGCAGAGCCTGCGGGATCTGGAGGACTCGATCGCGCGGGCGGTACGGGACCATGAGCCCCGGGTGGAGCTGGAGTCGGTGCGCGCGGAGGCCGATCCCGCCGACGCCACCCGGGTCACCGTCACGGTGGAGTACCGGATCCGGCGCAGCAACACCAAGGCGAATCTGGTCTTCCCGTACTACGCGGGCCTGCTGGGGAGTACGCCATGACCGTGCCCCCGCCGGACCTGGACGATCTCACCTGGGCCGAGATGATGGCCGCGGTACGGCGGCGGATCCCGGCCGAGTCGGACGGCCGCTGGACGCTGCACGCGCCCGTCGACCCCGGGATGACCCTCCTTGAGCTGTTCGCCTATCTGCTGGAGCAGCGGCTCTACTGGCTGGACCAGGTGCCGGACGCGCTGGTGGTGGCGATCCTGCGGCTGCTGGGCACCGGGGGCCCCGAGCCCGCGCGGCCGGCGGCGACGGTGCTGCGGCTGGCCACCGAGGGGCCCGAGGGGGAGATCCCGGTGGTGCCCCGGGGGACGGTGTTCTCCCGGGACCCGCTGGGGCGGATCGCCTTCGCCCTCGACGACGAGGTGGCGGTGGTGCCCCTCGACCCCTCGGCCGGTGTCGCGGTCGAGACGGACCGGGACCGCACCGCGGATCTGCGGTCCGGGCGCCCGGTCGCGCTGCTGGCGGCGGACGGGCGTCCGGCGCGGGCCCGCTTCGTCCTGCCGCTGGTGAAGGATCTGCCGGCGCCGGGGCCGCTGACCCTGCTGGTCGAGCTGGAGACCCCGGCGGCGTGTGTGCCCTCCTGGCTGCCCGGGGCGGTCCCCGGGGTGCCGCCGCCCGCCGAGGTGACCTGGTCGTGGTTCCGGCCCGGCGAGGACCGGGCGGGCGCCTTCGACCGGGTCGAGGACGGTACCGCCGGGCTGCGGCGCTCCGGGGTGGTCCGGCTCCACCCCCCTCGGGAGTGGACCACCCGCGACCGGGGGCTGCTGCTCACCACGGGGGCGGCGACCTTCGCCGCGCCGCCCCGGCTGCTGGGGCTGGAGCTGAATGTGTCGGCCGCCCGCCACCGGGAGCGGCGGACCGCGACCGGGAAGGAGCTGGCCGGCCAGATCCGGTCCTGGCTGCGGCTGCCGGGGCAGCGGCTGGTGCTCCCGGACGCGGCGGGGCGGCTGCTGACGGCGGAGCTGACCCTCGACGGGAAACCCTGGCGGCCCGTCGTGGACTTCACCTTCGGCGCCAGCGGGGACCGGGTCTTCGTCGTGGACCGGGAGGCGGGCGCGCTGGTCTTCGGCGACGGGCTGACGGGCCATGTCCCGGGCCCGGGGGGCGAGGTGACGGTCGCCTACACCCTCGGCGGCGGCCGGGACGGCAATGGCGGGCTCACCGGGAACTGGCGTCCCGCCGCCCCCGAACCGGACCGGCCGGAACTGACCGCCGCCAACCCGGTGCAGGCGGTGGGCGGTACGGACCCGGAGACGGTCACCGGGGCACGGCAGCGGGTGGCCGGTTCGCTGGGCGAGGTGACCCGCGCGGTCACCGCGGAGGATGTCGTCACCCTGGCCCGGACCACGCCCGGGGTCGCCGTCGCCCGCGCCCATGCCGCCATCGGGGAGCACCCGGGGTTCCCCTGCACCCCGGTGCCGGGGGCGGTGACAGTACGGATCGTGCCCCGGGTGCCGCGCGGCGGTGATCCGGCGGACGAGATCGCCGCCCCGCTGCCGGATCCGGGCGCGCTCCGCGCGGTGGCGGACCGGCTGGCCCTGACCCGGCTGCTCACCTCGGAGGTGTTCGTCCGCCCGCCGGTCTACCGCGAGGTCGCGCTCCGGGTGGATCTGGCGGGCGCCCCGGCCGACCGGGCCCGGGTGGCCGCGGTGGTCGCGGCGGCGCTGCGGCGCCATCTCGACCCGCTGACCGGGGGCGCCGACGGGGAGGGCTGGCCGTTCGGGGAGCCGCTGCGGCCGTCGGGTCTGCTGCGCGCCGCCCAGCGGGCCCTGGGTGATCTCGCCGAGGTCGCCGGGGTGGCGATCGGGCTCGACGGGGCCGCACCGGACGAGGACTGCCGGGATGTGCGCATCGGCCCGGCGGAGCTGCCGGTGGCGCGGTCGGTGCGGACCTGTGTGGTGGCCGTGACCGGCGGGGAGGGGCTGGAATGAGCGACGACGGCGTGTGGTGGGAGCGCGGGGCGCGCACCGAGGGCCGGATGGTGCCGGGCCCCGGGCCCACCGGGGTCCAGCCGGAGCTGGTGGACGCGACCCGGGAGGCGGTCCGTTCGGAGGTGCGCGGCCGGATCGCCGGCTACACCCCCGACTGGACCGACCCGGACCGCCAGGACGCCGGGGTGGCGCTGGTGCGGCTCTTCGGCACCCAGGTGGAGCCGGTGCTGAGCCGGGTGAACCGGCTGCCGGAGAAGATCCTCGCCGAGCATCTGGCGACGGCGGGGGTGCGGCGCGGCCCTGCCGGGGCCGCCACCGCGCTGCTGGAGTTCACGGTGGTGCCGCCGGACGGTTCCTCCGTGCTGGTGCCCGCCGGTTTCCAGGCGGCGGCCTCCGGTCCGGACGGGCAGGTGGTGTACGAGACGGACGACGATCTGTACGCGACCCCGGCGACGGTGGCGGCGCTGGTGGTGGCCACGGCGGGGCGGCTGGAGCCGCTGCCGCTGGGACCGGCCGGGCCGGGCCGTCCCTTCGCCCCGTTCGGCCCGGACGCGGGGCCGGGTGACGGTCTGTGGATCGCGCTGACGGGCCCGGTGGCCCCGTACCCCCGGCTCTCGCTGGGTCTGGTGGTGGTCGCGGCACCGCCCGCGCCCGCCCGCTCCGGGGGGACCGCGCCGGCCCCGGTGCCGGGGCCGCTGCTGCGCTGGGAGGTCCTGGACGGCGGCCGGTTCGTCCCCGCGGACGTGGTCCGGGACGGTACGGACGGGCTGCGCGAGAGCGGGACGGTAGAGCTGCGGGTGCCGCGCGCCTGGGCCCCGGGCGGCCCCGCCGGACTGCGGCAGGAGGCGCCCCTGCGCTGGCTGCGGCTGCGGATCGCGCACGGCTCCCTGACGGGGCCGCCCCCGGTGGTCTCGGGGCTGCGGCTGAACACGGTCGCGGCGACCGCGGCCCGTACCGTCCGGGACGAACCGCTCCAGCCGGTGGGGGACACCACCGGGGCGGCCCGGCGGGTGATGCGGCTCAGTCAGGTCCCGATCCTCGCCGGGTCGCTGGTGATCGAGGTCGACGACGACACCGGCGGCGATGTGTTCGGCACCGCCACGGCGCCGGCCACCCGCTGGCGGGAGGTGGAGAGCCTGGGCGGGTACGGGGCGGACGACCGGGTCTTCGCCGTGGACCACGCCACGGGTGAGGTGACCTTCGGGGACGGGGTGCACGGCACGGCCGTTCCCCCGGGCTTCCGCAATGTCCGCGCGGTGCGCTACCGGGTGGGCGGCGGACGGGCCGGGGCGGTCCGGGCGGGCGCGGTGAACGCGGTGGTGACGGCGCTGCCGTTCGTGACCGGGGTGACCAATCCCTTCCCGGCGTCGGGCGGCACGGACGCGGAGCCCGACGCGGAGGTGGTCCTGCGCGGGGTGGGCGAACTGCGCGCCCGGGGCCGGGCGGTGGCCCCCGCCGACTACGGTCTGCTCGCCACCCGCACCCCGGGTGCGGCGGTGGCCCGCGCCCGGGGGGTGCCGGGGCTGCACCCCGGCTTCCCGGGGGCGGCGATCCCGGGGGTGGTCGGCGTCCTGGTGGTGCCCGAGCCGGAGCCGGGCGACGAGGACCCGGCCGGAGGGCCGCCGGTGCCGACCGCCGCCACGCTGCGGGCGGTCGCGGACTTCCTGACCCGGACCGCCGCACCCGCCGGGGTGACGGTGGTCGCGGCCCCGGCCCCGTACCGGCGGGTCACGGTCGAGGCCTGGCTGACGCTCGACCCGGATCTGGACCGCTCGGCCGTGCTGGGGCGGGCGTCCGACGCGGTGACGACCCTGCTGCATCCGCTGCGCGGCGGGGAGAACGGGGCGGGCTGGCCGTTCGGCGCGCCGCTCCGGCATACGCCGCTGGTGCGGCGGCTGCTGACGGTCGACGGGGTGGTCGCCGTCTCCCGGCTCTCCTTCACGGTCGACGGGGAGCGGCTGCCGGCCTGCGCGGACCATGCGATCGGGCCGGACCGTCTGGTCTGGCCGGAGCGCCCGCTGCTGATCCCGGTGGGGGACGGCCCATGACCCCCAGGCCCCCTTCCCCCGCGCCGCTCCGGGCCCCCGTGGCCCCCTCCGCCGATCCCCGAGGACCCCGCATGGCGACCCGTACGACACCACCACCCACACCCACGCCGGCCACCCGGGCCCGTACCGGATCCCCGGCCCGGCCCACGGCCGCACACGGCCCGGCCCCGGGACCCGCCGCCCCCGCGCGGACCGGAGAGCGCGGGGCAGCACCCCGTACCGCATCGCCCACCGACGCACCGGGCCCCGCCGCCGGCCGGGGGGCAGGGAACCGTGCGGGGGCGCCCGGGCCGGCGGCCCGGGCGGTCGGGGCGGCCCGATCCTCGCGAGGGTCTCGTATGCCTCCCCGTAGGGGTGGGTGTTGCCGCCGCAGGCCCGGGAGAAGGCCGTTCCCTTGAGCGGGAGTG
>NZ_JBEPCY010000059.1:0-24260 GCF_040299965.1 Streptomyces sp. NPDC000594
CCCCTCTCTACCTATCTGTCTCCCCCCCCGCGCCCCCCCCCCCCCCCAGCGCCCCCCCCCCCCGCGCCCCCCGGGCGGGAAAACCACCCCCGCACGACACGGCCGGGCCCGCCGGAAATCACCGGCGGGCCCCGGGGTCAGAGCTTCTCGACCGGCGCGTACTTCAGCAGCAGCCGCTTGGGCTTGGGGTCCCCGAAGTCGATCGTCGCCACGGCCTTCTCCGTGCCCGCGCCGCTGACCTCCACCACCGTGCCCAGACCGAACTGGTCATGGGTGACCCGGTCACCGGTCGACAGCGCGATGACCGGCTTCTCCGCACCGCCCCGCCGGGTGGCGAACCCAGCCGCCGCACCGCCCGGCCGCGAATGGGAGGAGGGCGACGACGACAGCCGGGAACCGAATCCGGCCACCGGGCCCGCCGGAGCGGCCGTCCTGCCGGTACGCCGCCACTCCAGATGCTGGTCCGGGATCTCCTCCAGGAAGCGGGAGGGCGGGTTGTACGCGGGCTGCCCCCAGGCACTGCGCAGGGAGGAACGCGACAGATAGAGCCGCTCACGGGCGCGGGTGATCCCGACATAGGCGAGCCGCCGCTCCTCCTCCAGCTCCTTCTTCTGGCCGAGGGCCCGCATATGCGGGAAGACGCCGTCCTCCATACCGGTCAGGAAAACCA
The DNA here is from genome assembly GCF_040299965.1 of Streptomyces sp. NPDC000594. Classification (NCBI taxonomy): domain Bacteria; kingdom Bacillati; phylum Actinomycetota; class Actinomycetes; order Kitasatosporales; family Streptomycetaceae; genus Streptomyces; species Streptomyces sp. NPDC000594. The sequence continues at coordinate 671 of NZ_JBEPCY010000059.1, forward strand.
CCGGGAACTCCAGTCCCTTGGCGGTGTGCAGCGTCATCAGGGTGATGACACCGGATCCGTCCTCGTCCTCGTCGGGGATCTGGTCGGAGTCGGCGACCAGGGCGACCTGCTCCAGGAACTCCGCGAGGGTCCCCGCACCCTCCTCGCCGCCCTCGGCGCGCGCCTGCTCGAATTCCAGGGCGACCGCCGCCAGCTCCTGGAGGTTCTCGATACGGGTCTCGTCCTGCGGATCCGTCGACGCCTGGAGCTCGGCGAGATATCCGGTCCGCTCCAGCACCGCCTCCAGGACCACGGCGGGTCCCGCGCCGGAGTCCACGATGGTGCGCAACTCGCTCATCAGGACGTTGAACCGCTTGACGGCGTTGGCGGAACGGGCGGCCATGCCATAGGCCTCGTCCACCCGGATCAGCGCCTGGGGGAAGGTGATCTTCTCGCGCAGGGAGAGCGCGTCGATCATCGCCTCGGCCCGCTCACCGATGCCCCGCTTGGGCACATTGAGGATCCGGCGCAGCGGAACACTGTCCTCCGGATTGGCGAGGACCCGGAGATAGGCGAGGACGTCCCGGACCTCCTTCCGCTCGTAGAAGCGGACGCCGCCGACGACCTTGTACGGCAGCCCCACCCGGATGAAGATCTCCTCGAAGACCCGGGACTGGGCGTTGGTGCGGTAGAAGACGGCGACATCGCCCGCCTTGGCGTCGCCCGCGTCCGTCAGCCGGTCGATCTCATCGGCGACGAACTGCGCCTCGTCGTGCTCGGTGTCGGCGACATAGCCGGTGATCCGCGCCCCGGCGCCCGCGTTGGTCCACAGATTCTTGGGGCGGCGGCTCTCATTGCGCTCGATGACGGCGTTGGCGGCGGAGAGGATCGTCTGGCTGGAGCGGTAGTTCTGCTCCAGCAGGATCGTCGTCGCCTCCGGGTAGTCCTCCTCGAACTGGAGGATGTTGCGGATGGTCGCGCCCCGGAAGGCGTAGATCGACTGGTCGGCGTCACCGACCACGCACAGCTCGGCCGGGGGAAGGTCCTCGTACCCCTCGCCGACCAGCTCGCGGACCAGGGTGTACTGGGCGCGGTTGGTGTCCTGGTACTCGTCCACGAGGACATGGCGGAAGCGGCGGCGGTAGTGCTCGGCGACATCCGGGAACGCCTGGAGTATGTGGACCGTCGTCATGATGATGTCGTCGAAGTCGAGGGCGTTCGCCTCGCGCAGCCGGGCCTGGTACATCCGGTAGGCCTGGGCGAGGGTCTTCTCGAAGCCGTCGGCGGCGCTGTCGGCGAAGGTCTCCTCGTCGATCAGCTCGTTCTTCAGGTTCGAGACCTTGGCGCTGAACGACTTCGGCGGGAACTTCTTCGGGTCCAGGTCCAGATCGCGGCAGACCAGCGCCATCAGCCGCTTGGAGTCGGCGGCGTCGTAGATCGAGAAGGAGGAGGTGAAGCCCAGCTTCTTCGACTCGCGCCGCAGGATACGGACGCAGGCACTGTGGAAGGTGGAGACCCACATGGCCTGGGCGCGGGGGCCGACGAGCTGCTCGACGCGCTCCTTCATCTCCCCTGCGGCCTTGTTGGTGAAGGTGATCGCCAGGATCTCCCCGGGGTGGGCGCCCCGGGTCGCCAGCAGATGGGCGATCCGGTGGGTGAGCACCCGGGTCTTGCCGGAGCCCGCGCCGGCGACGATGAGCAGCGGGGAACCCGCGTGGACGACGGCGGCGCGCTGCTGGTCGTTCAGCCCGTCGAGGAGGGCCTCGGGATCGATCACCGTGCGCGGGGCGCCGTCCCGGTGGTACGCGTCCCTGACCGGGGGCAGGTCATAGGCGCCCTGGAAGAGATCGTCGGGGATCTCCTCGCGGGCATGACCCTCCGGGCCCTCGTGGTCCTCGGGTGGCGGGGGCTCCTCCGAGGGGGACTGGAGGCTTGCCAGGAAGTGGTCGTCAAAGAGGCTGCTCATCGCTCTCCGAGTCTAGGCGGAGCCACTGACAACGCGCCGCCCCCTTGACGGAAGCGTCCGGGAAACTCCCGGAACGACACGGCCGGCCCGGGAGATCCGCACGGCCCGGTGACCGGTCAGGTCCAGAGCGTGGCGATAAAGATATTGACCACGGTCAGCCCGCCGACGGCGCCGAACAGCCCCTTCTCCACCGTCTCGTCGTCCCGCTTCACATAGACCAGGCCGAGGATCACCACCAGGACCGCCAGCTTCACCGCGATCTTGATGTTGTTGACGGTCTGGTCGTCCGCCTGGTTGAGCCCGACCAGCGCCACTCCGGTGACCAGCATGGTCAGCGCACCGTGCAGCATCGCCGGGGTGAAACGGGCGGTGCCGGCCCCCATCGCCTTCATCTGGGTGAGGAATCCGCCCAGGAGGGAGGCGATTCCGATGATGTGCAGCGCGACGAAGACATTGATGAGTACGTCCATGGGGCGGACTCTAACCCTCCCGATACCGCCCCTCTCAGGTCAGGTCAGCCTCATCGGGCCGGACCGGTCTCATGCGCCGTGATCCGTCCGCTCCGCCGCGTAGGCGACAAAACGCGACCAGGCGCGGGGAGCCACACCCAGGGCCGGTCCCGCCGTGTTCTTGGAGTCGCGGACATGGACGGTGTGCGGCAGGGTGGCGACCTCGACGCACTGCCCCGCACCGCTGGCGCTGTAACTGGATTTCCGCCATATGTAGCCGACTTCAGCGGGTATGGCGCCCGCGATATCGCTCTCGCCGAACGTGGAACGCACCCTGGTGCCCTTCACGGCTCCTCCGCCAACCTCGTGATGAACTGGGCCGACTGCTCAGGGCGATACTGTCATAGCGGTGGGTCACCAACGAGGTCCCGGGTGAACAGGACCGCACTCCTGTCCGGGAATGGCCGCGCCGGCCGGCGGGGCCACGGAGGGGCCGGACGGCACCGTCCCGTCCGTCACGCACGCTACCTGCGACAACATGAACACCACATTCCGGTGGCTGTTCCCGCCGATGGCCCCCGGTGATCCCCGGGGCGGCGACGGAGTTGGCCGCTTTGAGCGGAACGCCGCCACCGCCGGGCTCCCGGCGCCCCGGATCAGACCAGCCGCCGGGCCGTGGCCCAGCGGGTCAGCTCATGCCGGTTGGAGAGCTGGAGCTTGCGCAGCACCGCCGAGACATGCGACTCGACCGTCTTCACCGAGATGAACAGCTGCTTGGCGATCTCCTTGTAGGCATAGCCCCGGGCGATCAACCGCAGCACCTCGCGCTCGCGCTGGGTGAGCCGGTCCAGATCCTCGTCGACCGGCGGGGCGTCGGTCGAGGCGAAGGCGTCGAGCACGAACCCGGCCAGGCGGGGCGAGAAGACCGCGTCCCCCTCCTGCACCCGGAAGATCGAGTCCACCAGATCGACCCCGGTGATCGTCTTGGTGACATAGCCGCGGGCGCCACCGCGGATCACCCCGATCACATCCTCGGCCGCGTCCGAGACCGACAGGGCGAGAAAGCGCACCGGGGAGTCGGCCAGCGCCATCAGCGAGGCACAGCGCCGCAGCACCTCCACCCCGCCACCGCCCGGCAGATGGACATCGAGCAGCACCACCTCGGGCCGGGCCGCCGTGATCACCGCGACCGCCTGGTCGACATCCGCGGCCTCGCCGACCACCTCCACCCCGGTCTGCTCGGTCCGGCCGATCTCGGCCCGTACCCCGGTACGGAACATCCGGTGGTCGTCCACCAGCACCACCCGCGCCCGGCGCCCGGTCCCGCCGGTCCCCTCGCCGCTACCGCCGTCGTCCGCGCTCGCCGTCATGTCTCCGCCGCCCTCTCCATCTCCAGCTCCACTTCGGTGCCCCCTCCGGGTGCCGGGCGGAGCCGGGCCGTCCCGCCGTTGCGCTGCATCCGGCCGATGATCGATTCCCTGACGCCCATTCTGTCGTCCGGGACGGAGTCCAGGTCGAAGCCCGGCCCGCGATCCCGTACGGACACATAGACGGTCCGGCCGTCGACCTCGGCGAAGACCTGCACGGCACCACCCTCGCCACCGTACTTGGCCGCGTTGACCATCGCCTCGCGCGCGGCCTGCATCTGCGCGGCCAATTTCTCGTCCAGCGGGCAGTCGCCGACGACGACGACCTCCAGCGGGACACCGTGCTTGTCCTCGACCTCGGCGGCGGACCTCTTCACCGCCTCGGCGAGGGTGTCGGGCTCGTCGGACTCCTCCTTGCCGGTGCCCTCGGGCCGGTAGAGCCAGTTCCGCAGCTCGCGCTCCTGGGCGCGGGCGAGGCGGCGGACCTCGCCCGGGTCGTCGGCGCGGCGCTGTATCAGGGTCAGGGTGTGCAGCACCGAGTCATGGACATGGGCGGCGACCTCGGCCCGCTCCTGGGCCCGGATGCGCATGGTCCGCTCCTCGTTGAGGTCCTGGGTCATCCGCACCAGCCAGGGCCCGGCGAGCAGCCCTATCCCGGCGATGACCGCTATCGCGGCCGTCAGCACATTGCCGAGCTGGGCGGCGGAGCCGCGGACCACCATGAAGCCCATGAGGCCCATACCGACGAGGGCGGCGCCGGTGAGGCCCCGGGCTATCTGGAAGATCCGGCGGCCCGGCCCGCCGGCCTCGGTCCAGCGAGCCCGCCGAGCGTTGTCCGCCTGCCGCCACACCAGCACCACGCCCGCGCCGATCAACAGGATCGGCCAGACATAGCGATTGCTCTTGGTCTCGATGTTCCCGGCGAGGATCGCGGCGCCGAAGAGCAGCACGATCATCGCGAAGAGCTGGCCCTTGTCGGGCTTGCGGAGCTTGCGCCGGCCGTCGGGGGTGACCTCGAAGACCGAGCGGTGCTCGGTGGCGGTCCGGCCGCCGACGCCGAGCGGCACGACGACCCAGAACACCGCGTACAGCAGCGCCCCGATGCCCTCCACCAGGAAGAGTCCGAGGAAGGCCAGCCGTATCCAGATCACCGGCAGCCCGAGATGGCCGCCGAGGCCACGGGCGACCCCGCCGAGCAGACGGCCCTCCGCGCTGCGGTAGAGCTTGCGCGGCCCCGTGTCCTCGGGCGCGGGGGCACGCGGTGCTGTGGTGGGGCGGGACGAGGCGACGGGCATGTCTCCGATCGTCACATGCCGGGCGGGGCTCCGGTATCAGGGGTGACCCTGGCCCGACCCTGACGGGGCCGGGAGAGCGGGGCCGCCGATATCAGGGTCGGGCCAGGGTCGCCCCCGGTGCCGCCCCCGGCGGACGCCCGGCACCATGGACTCATGACACAGCCGACCACTCCGTACCGGGACGGGCCGGACGGGTCCGCCGAAGAGCGGGCGGGCCATCCCGCCCCCGAGGCGCGCCCGCTGCGCCGTACACCCCGCCAGAAGGTCCTGGCGGGGGTCTGCGGCGGACTGGGACGGCATTTCGACATAGACCCGGTCATCTTCCGGATCGTGATCGGTGTCCTCGCCCTGACCGGCGGGGTGGGGCTGATCTTCTACGGCTTCGCCTGGCTGCTGGTCCCGATGGAGGGCGAGGAGGAGAGCGAGGCCCGCGGGCTGCTCTCCGGCCGGGTCGAGGGGGCGACGCTGACCGCGGTCTTCCTCACCCTGATCGGCTGCGGCCTCTTCCTGACCCTGCTGAGCAACGCCGGGGTGGTGACCTTCGCCTTCCTGCTGTCGCTCGCCACCGGAGGGGCGGCGATCTGGTCCCGGCGGCGGACCGTGGCACCGGACAGCGCGCCCCTCGACCCGGCGACCGCCCATGTGGTCGCCGACGCCCCGCCCGAGACCACCGCGCCGCCCGCGCCGGACGGCCCGTCCTGGTGGCGCGATCCGGTCACCAAGGACGGCGACTCCTCGACGGGATATCTGTGGGGTCCCGCGGACGCCGTCGACAAGGAGCAGCCGGGCCGGAGCCTGCGCACCCTGCTGAGCCGCACACCCGCCCGCGGCCTCGGCAATGCGATCTGTACCGCCGCACTGGTGGCGGGCTTTCTCGGCACCCGGCTGAGCTGGGACGACAGCCCTCTGGGCACCAGCCTCCAGATCGGCCTCGCCTGTGCGCTGGGCGTGTTCGGGCTGGGCATGGTGATCAGTTCGTTCCTGGGCCGGACGGGCTTCGGCACACTGATGATGACGGTGATCACGGCACTGCTGCTGGGCGGTGCCTCGCTGGTGCCGAAGGACATCTCCACCCAGTGGTCGAGCACCGAGTGGAAGCCTCCCTCGGCCGCGGCCGTCGAGCGGCGGTACGAGATGGGTTCGGGCCTGGGGACGCTCGATCTGCGCGCGGTCCGGGTCCCCGCCGGGGAGACCGTCGCCACCACCGCGGAGGTGCGGGCCGGGCGGCTGAAGGTCCTCATACCCGAGACCGCCTCGGTGACGGTGCGAGCCGAGGCGGGACTCGGAGCCATCCGGCTGCCGGGCGACGCGCGCGACCATCTGCGGATCACCCGGGACCAGGAGCGCCGGACCACCGTTCCGGCGCCCGCGGGGGCGAAGCCGTCGGGCACCCTGGTGCTCCGACTCGATGTGGGGATAGGCCAGGTGGAGGTGGTCCGTGGTTCATGAGATCCGCACCGACGGGTACCGGCGGGGGCCGGATTCCCCGGACGGGACGACACAGAGGCTCTGGGACCGCCATCGTTTCCAGCCGGGCCGGCTGATCGTCGGGCTGGTGGCGCTGATCCTGACCACCCTGTACGGCGGGGACGCGGGCGGCTGGTGGAGCACCCCCGGCTGGGTGGTGATCCCGGTCCTCGCCGCCGGGCTCGGGATCGCCGGGTCGATCGCCCTCGCCGTCTACAGCGTGCGGCGGCGGCGCTCCGCGATCAGCGCGTCCAGCGAGACCACGGAGGCCCCGGCGAGGATCAGCGGCAGGAAGGCCATGAGGTAGGGCAGGTCGTTGCCGAGGTAGTAGGGGTCGGCGGGCCAGCTCACGGTGAGCCACAGGCTCAGGGAGATCAGTGCTCCGCCGAGGGCGGCGACCCGGGTCAGCAGTCCGAGGAGCACACCGATACCGACGGCCAGCTCGCCGAGGGCGATGGCGTAACCGAAGCCCACGGGGCTGTTCAGGGCCATGTCGACCATCTCGGGGATGGCGGCCTGGTCGCGGATGCCCCGCATCTGGTCACCGAGGGAGCCGATGCCGCTCTCCCGAAGGAAGGCGCTGTCCGTGAGCTTGTCGATGCCCGCGTAGAGGAAGGTGACGCCCAGGAAGATCCGCAGGGGCAGCAGGGCGTAGCGGCTCGCCTGTTCCTTCCAGCCACCGCCGCCCACGGGGCCGCCGCCCAGGCCCGGTCCGGCCGTCGTCCGATATGTCTGTGTCATCGCTGTCCCCGCTTCCGGCCGCTTCGGCCTTCGCGCCGTCACCTGGCATTCGTCTGTTCACCCGACCATACGTATGGAAGGGCGATCGGGCTCATGCCAAAAGCCTCCCCCCTCGCATTCACAGCCGATCCTCAGATTTCGGGCGGTGTGCGCGGGGCCGGTTCCCGGGCGGTGGCGCGGTGCTCCCCGGCGCGGTGCGCGGGCTCCCGGTCCGGGGCCGGAACACAGCGATGCCGCCACCCGGGCGGGCGGCGGCATCGGTGGCGGTCCGGGTGCCCGGCCGGCTCAGAACCGGGACGGTACGAGCCGGGCGGGTACGGGCCGGGGCACGGCGGGTGCCCGGTGGGAGGTCACTCCCACTCGATGGTCCCCGGCGGCTTGCTGGTGACATCGAGGACGACGCGGTTCACATCGTTGACCTCGTTGGTGATGCGGGTGGAGATCCGCGCCAGCACGTCATAGGGCATGCGGGTCCAGTCGGCGGTCATCGCGTCCTCGGAGGAGACCGGGCGGAGCACGATGGGGTGGCCGTAGGTGCGGCCGTCGCCCTGGACACCGACACTGCGGACATCGGCGAGCAGCACCACCGGGCACTGCCAGATGTCCCGGTCCAGACCGGCGGCGGTCAGCTCCTCACGGGCGATGGCGTCGGCGTCGCGCAGCAGGTCGAGCCGGTCACGGGTGACCTCGCCGACGATGCGGATACCGAGGCCGGGGCCGGGGAAGGGCTGGCGCTGGACGATCTCCTCCGGCAGGCCCAGCTCCTGGCCGACCATGCGGACCTCGTCCTTGAAGAGCTGGCGGAGCGGCTCCACCAGCTGGAACTCCAGGTCCTCGGGGAGGCCGCCCACATTGTGGTGGGACTTGATGTTGGCGGTGCCGGTGCCGCCGCCGGACTCCACGACATCGGGGTAGAGCGTGCCCTGGACCAGGAAGGCGACCTCTTCGCCGTCGGCGGCGCCCTCGGCGATGATCTCGGCCTGGGCCTGCTCGAAGACACGGATGAACTCGCGCCCGATGATCTTGCGCTTCTCCTCCGGGTCGCTGACTCCGGCGAGGGCGGCGAGGAAGCGCTCCTCGGCGTCCACGACCTTGAGCTGGACGCCCGTGGCGGCGACGAAGTCCTTCTCGACCTGCTCGGTCTCGCCCTTGCGCATCAGACCGTGGTCAACATAGACGCAGGTCAGCTGGGAGCCGATGGCCTTCTGGACCAGGGCGGCGGCGACGGCGGAGTCCACACCGCCGGAGAGGCCGCAGATGGCGCGCTTGGTGCCGACCTGCTCGCGGATGGCCGCGACCTGCTCCTCGATGACATTGCCCGTGGTCCAGGTCGGCTCGATGCCGGCACCCCGGTAGAGGAAGTGCTCCAGCACCTGCTGGCCGTGGGTGGAGTGCATCACCTCGGGGTGGTGCTGGACGCCGTAGAGCCGCTTCTCGTCGTTCTCGAACGCCGCGACGGGCACGAGGTCGGTGGAGGCGGTGACGGTGAAGCCCTCGGGCGCGCCGGAGCAGGCGTCGCCGTGGGACATCCACACCTGCTGCTCGGCCGGGGTGCCCTCGAAGAGGGTGGACCCGGTCCGGCTGACATGGAGGCCGGTACGGCCGTACTCACGGGCGCCGGTGTTGTCGACGGTGCCGCCGAGCGTGGTCGCCATCAGCTGGAAGCCGTAGCACATGCCGAAAACGGGCACTCCGGCCTCGAAGATCTCCCGGTCCAGCCGGGGCGCGCCCTCGGCGTAGACGGAGGAGGGTCCGCCGGAGAGGATGATCGCCTTCGGGTTCTTGGCGAGCATCTCGGCCACCGGCATGGTGGACGGGACGATCTCGCTGTAGACCCGGGCCTCGCGGACGCGGCGGGCGATGAGCTGGGCGTACTGCGCGCCGAAGTCGACTACGAGTACGACATCGGGCGCGGCAGCGGGAGACGCTGATGACACTGGCGGCCTTCCGGCGGGGGGTTCGGTTCTTCCGATTCTACCGGGGTGGCGCGGGGTCCCCTGTCTCATCATCCGGGCGGGACGTTGGCCGGGCCCGCGCGGGCGGGCCATACTGGTGCCATGCACACGCAGCAGACCTCCGTCTTTACCTATGGCAACCGGCCCGTCCGGCTGCCATGGTCGTGCTGCTTGAGCCACTGACAAGCAACGTTCCAGGCGCCCCGGGCCGACAAGGCCCGGGGCGTTTCTGTTGTCCTCGGGCCTTGTCGCCCGGCGGGTGCCTCCCCCGCCGACAGGAGACAGACATGACCACGATCACCACGAACACCCCGGAGACCACCGCGCCGGCCACCGGCACCGCGGCTCCTGCCCCCGCCCCGGGGACCCGTGCCGAGCGGAGCGTCGCCGGGCGGGAGAGCGCCGAGTGGACCGGGGCCCGGACCGAGGAGGCGGCGGGCGCCATCGCGAACGCCCGGGACCGGATCGACGCCCTGGACGACCGGATCATCGGCCTGGTGCAGGAGCGCATGGCCGTCTCCGCCGTGATCCAGGAGGCACGGATCACCTCCGGCGGGCGGCGGGTGAACCTGGCGCGGGAGATGGAGGTCCTGGAGCACTTCCGGGACGCGCTGGGCAAGCCGGGGACCGCACTGGCCATGACCCTGCTGGAGCTGTGCCGGGGACGCGTCTGAGCCCCCGCCGAGCGGGACAGGGCCGAGCGAGCGGGACAGAGCGGAGCAAGCACGACGGAGGGCGGCCGGGGCGTACGGGGCGGCATACGGGTGGGACGTACCTGAGTTCGGGACCGCTCTCACCCATACGGAGCGTGACCACGGCCGACGGGCCTTCGTTGGTCCCGGTGTCCGTGCCAGCCAGGGGCGGCCTGAAGGGAAACCACGCGTGGCTCCGCTGGGGCGTGTGACGCACCCCGGTGCGTCGTGGGACCTCGCCCCAGCGCACGTGACCGGTCGGCAGGGGACAGCAGCCCGGTCACCCCAGCGGCCGGCTCCGGGGACGCCCGGGGCCGGCCGCGATCCCCCTCCCGTTCGCTCCCGCCGGCCCGTCCCTCGGGTCCCTCCCGTCCCGCCCGGGCCCCGTCCCGTCCCCGGGCCGCGCGCACGGCCCCGTACAACCCTTTCCGCGATACATGGGTCAACCATGCGTACCCAGGGCCCCTGTCGTATCTCCCGTACGGCCCACGGCCCGACCGTCCGGTGCCGCGGAGCCGTGGCACTTCCCCGTCGCGGAAGGCCCCCATGAAGATCCGCCGTGCTCTCGCGCTCGCCGCGGCCACCGCCGTCGTCGCCCCCGCGGTGTTTCTCGCCTCCCCCGCGACCGCCGCGACGGCCGCACCGTCCGGCCCCTCGCCCTCCGCCTCGGCGAGCGCTCCGGCGGACCCGGCTCCCCAAAACACCCCTGGCACCCCTGATACCCCTGGCACCTCCGACGCCTCTGATACCCCTCACACCCCGGACACCCGTGACGCCACCAGCACCTCCGACACGTCCGGCGCCTCCGACAGCTCCGACACGTCCGACGCCTCCGCCCAGGAGGCCCCGGCGCCGGGCACGATCGGCCCCCGCCCCGAGCACGATGGCGGCGAGGGCGAGTCCTGCGACACCTATGTCCGGGAGAGCACCGCGATCCGTACCGAGCTGAAGGGCCTGCCCTCCCGTATCCCCGCCGGTTCCGACTGGGTGGACTTCACCTTCCGGCTGACCAACACCGCCGACCGGGCCCGGACCGGGATCACCGTCAACGCGGAGGCCTACACCCCGGACCACCAGTACGAGACCAGCTCCCGCTATGTCACCCTCCAGGCGCGGATCGACGGTGTCTGGCGGACCGTCGACTCCGAGGACAGCACCTTCGGCACGGCGGGAACCCTGGAGCCCGGCGGCCGGGCCGAGGCCGAACTGCGGCTCCGGGTGGACGCCACGGCGGAGCTGGGCCAGGGGACGGTCTTCTCGGGCGCCTTCTTCACCGAGAAGACCGATGGCGCGATCCACTGCGAGTCCGGCAAGTCGGGCCTGACCTCCCTCACCGTGACCGCCCCGGACCGGAACCCCGGTGACGGGGAGGGAGACGGCGGCGACGGAGCCACCGGCGGGAACAACGGTGGCAACGGCACGGACGCCACCAGCGGCGGGACCACCACCGGAGGCAGCGGGGGCAGCGGGGGCGCCGCCGACCCACAGGGCGACCGGAACGACACCCCGGTCCCCGGCGATCTCGCCGACACCGGCTCCACCGCCCCGCTGCCGGTCATCGGGACGATCGGCGCGGTCGCGGTCGTCCTGGGCGCCGGGACCGTCATCGCGGTACGGCGCCGCAGGACCGGCGGGACGGCTGCCTGACCGCCACCGACGGGCTCGCGGCGACCCCGTACGCCCCTCAAGGCTTCGGCGGTACCACCGGCATCCCCAGGAACGGCAGCTTCAGCGCCCCGAACGCCCCCTCCGGCACCGCCGGTGACACCGGCTCCACCGGAGCGACCCGCTCATAGGGGGCGCCCTGCTCCGGGCGGGTGTCCCTCTCCCCCTTGTTCGGCCAGAACGCCATCGCCCGTTCCGCCTGCGCCGTGATCGTCAGCGAGGGGTTGACCCCCGGATTGGCGCTGACCGCCGCCCCGTCCACGACCGAGATGCCCGGATGGCCGTGGAGCCGGTGGTACGGGTCGATCAACCCGGTCCCGGCCGTCGCCCCGATCGGGCAGCCACCCAGGAAGTGCGCGGTCAGCGGGGTGCCCATCAGCTCCCCGACATTCGATCCGGCGAACCCGTTGATCTCCCGGGCGAGCAGCGAGGCCGCCCGGGTGGCCGCGGCGATCTGGTCCGGATTGGGTGTGCCGTGCCCCTGCCGGGCCGTCAGCAGCCCCTTCCCCGGGCCGTGCGTCCGGCGGTATGTCGTCAGCGAGTTGTCCAGGGACTGCATCACCAGACCGATGATGGTCCGCTCCGACCAGCGGCGGACGGAGAGCGACCGCAGCGCGAGCACCGGATGCCGGGCCATGTTCCCGAGCCAGCCCACGACCCGGGCACCCGGGCGATAGGGCACCTGGAGGATGGTCAGCCCACCCATGGCGTTGGAGCCCCTGCCGTAGCGCACCGGCTCGATATGGGTGTTCGCGTCCGGGTGGATCGAGGAGGTGATGGCGACACCCCGGGTGAAGTCGACCCGGTCGGCGCCGTGCCGGCGGCGGTAGCGGCGGTCGTCGGTCTGGGCGCCGACCAGGGCCTCGGAGTTGGTACGGGTCAACTCCCCCAGCCGGGCGGAGAGCCGGGGCAGCAGCCCGGTGTCCTTCATCCGGTGCAGCAGGGTCTGGGTGCCGTAGGTGCCGGCCGCGACGACCACCCGGGAGGCCGTGAACGTACGCCCCCTCCCCTTGCGGAGGCGGTCGCTGGGCAGGGTGGAGACGGCGAACCCGCCACGGGAGTCCTCGGTGAGGGTGACGGCGGTGGTCATGGGGTGGACGGTCGCGCCCGCCCGCTCGGCGAGATGGAGATAGTTCTCGTTGAGGGTGTTCTTGGCGCCATGGCGGCAGCCCGTCATGCACTCACCGCACTCGGTGCACGCCCTGCGCTCCGGCCCCGCCCCGCCGAAGTAGGGGTCGGCGGCGGGCGCCCCGGGTTCGGCCACGACGGTGCCGTCGGCGTCCTGACCGTCGCCGAAGAAGACCCCCACCGGGGCGCGGTGGAAGGTGTCCCCGATCCCCATGGCCTCGGCGGTGGCCTTCAGATGGACATCGGAGGGGGTCATGGTCGGATTGAGCCGTACGCCGAGCATCCGCCGCGCCTGGTCGTAGTACGGCCCCAGCTCCGTCTGCCAGTCGGTGATGTCCCGCCACTGCGGATCGCGGAAGAAGGCGGTGGGCGGCACATAGAGGGTGTTGGCGTAGTTGAGCGAGCCGCCGCCCACCCCGGCGCCCGCCAGCACCATCACCTTGCCCAGCAGATGGATCCGCTGGATGCCGAAGAGACCGAGCGCCGGGGCCCACAGGAAGTTCTTCAGGTCCCAGGAGTTACGGGGCAGGGTCTCGCGGGTGAAGCGGCGTCCGGCCTCCAGGACACCGACCCGGTATCCCTTCTCGGTGAGCCGCAGCGCCGAGACCGCGCCGCCGAAGCCCGAACCGATGACGATGACGTCATAGTCGTCACGGTGTTCACCGTCGCCCCGGTCATGTTCGTGGTCGCGGGCGGAGGGGACCTCGGGCATCGCTCTCCTCGGTACGGGCAGGTACGGACGAGTAAGGACGAATACAGGCGGGTACGGGTGGGTACGGAGCGCACGGGCCGGGGCCCCGCCCCCGGCGCGCACCGGAGACGGCGGCGGCGGAACGGTCAGCGCAGACCCAGGGCCTTCATCGCCCTCAGGGACCGGCTCATGAACGCCGCGTACGCCGCGTCGTCCATCCCGAACGACGGCGCGAGCGGCACCAGTCGCTGCTGGGCCACCGTCTGGGCCTCGGTGTACTTGAGGATGCCCTCGGAGCCATGCCGCCGCCCCAGCCCGGAATCCTTCATTCCGCCCATCGGGGCGCCCACGCTCCCGTACGCGGAGGCATACGCCTCGTTGATGTTGACCGTCCCCGTGCGCAGCCGCGCCGCCAGCGCATGCGCCCGCCTGCCGTCCCGGGACCAGATGCTGGCGTTCAGCCCGTACGCGGTGGCGTTGGCGCGCTCGACCGCCTCGTCCTCGTCCGTGAAGCGGTACACGGAGACCACCGGGCCGAAGGTCTCCTCGGCGCAGACGGCCATCGAGGGCTCGACCCCTTCAAGGATGGTCGGCTCGTAGAAGAGAGGACCGATGTCCGGCCGTGCCACCCCGCCCGCGACGACGGTGGCACCCTTGGCCACGGCCTCGTCCACATGGCGGACGACGGTCTCCAGCTGGCGCTCCCCGGCGAGCGAGCCCATGTCGGCGCCGTACGCGAGGGCGTTGCCGAGGCGCATCGCCCGCGCCCGCTCGGCGAACCGGGAGACGAACCGGTCGGCTATGGACTCATGGACGTACAGCCGCTCCGTCGAGATGCAGAGCTGCCCGGCGGAGGAGAAGGAGGACCGGATCGCCCCGGCGGCGGCCTGCTCGATGTCGGCGTCCGCCAGGACGAGCAGGGGGTTCTTGCCGCCGAGTTCCAGCGAGACACCCACCAGCCGGCCGGCGGCGCCCCGCGCGACCTCGCGGCCGGTCCGGGTGGAGCCGGTGAAGGAGACGAAGTCCGCGTGGCGGACCACCTCGGGGCCGACCACCGGGCCCTCGCCGAGGACGACCTGGAAGACCTCGGCCGGGAGCCCTGCCTCGACCAGCAGATCACGGGCCCAGAGCGCGGTGAGCGCGGTCTCGGTGTCGGGCTTCATCACCACGGCGTTGCCGGAGACAAAGGCGGGCAGGGCGTCCCCTACGGACAGCTCCAGCGGATAGTTCCAGGGGGCTATCTGTCCGACGACGCCCCGGGGGTGGCGCAGCTCGGTGGCCTTGGTGAGCAGCGGGACCACACCGGCGTGACGCCGGGGGCGCAGATATCCGGCGGCCCGGCGGCCGTAGTGCCGGGCCGCCAGCGCGACGGCCTGCACCTCCTCATGGGCGTGCAGCCGTGCCTTGCCGGTCTCCAGCTGGATCAGATCGAGCACCTCGGCCTGGCGCTCCAGCAGCAGATCGTGGAAGCGCAGCAGCGCGGCGGCGCGGACGCGGACGGGCGTCGCCTCCCAGACCGGCTGGGCGGCGCGGGCCCGCCGGAACGCCTCGGCCACGTCATCGGGGGTGGACTCGGGCAGATCGGCGAGCTTCTCCCCGGTGAAGGGGGTGTGGTTGGCGGTGCGGCCCGAACCGACGACATCCCGGGTGAGCTGGGCGACCACCTCCGGTGTGACCACATCGGCGGCGGTGCGCGCACCGGCCGGGGCGGGGGCTGCGGGGTTGGTGCCCGAGAGGGCTGCGGCGGGGGCCTTCACGTCCGTCATGGAGCCGAGCGTAGGCGTCGATCGACACTTTGGGTACCCGCCGGTAACGGCTTGGAGGCGGGTGGCCGTACGGGGCGTCCATCGCGCCAGCGTTCACTGGCACATAAGCCCTGATCAGGACGTTGTCCGGGTACGGGGGAGGCTGCGGCGGCCGTACTGGAGCCCCGCTGGACGTGCGTTCGGGCCTACCGCCGGGGCCCCGGGAGGCGGTTCACGGAGCCCCGGGTGGTTCACAACACCCGGGTGGTTCCTAGCACCCCGGGTGGTTCCTAGCACCCCGGGTGGTTCACAGCGCCCCGGGTGGTTCACAGCTCCCGGATCCGCAGCCGGCCGACGACCCGGTCGAAGAGCGCGCGGCCCTCCTCGGCGGCCCAGCCCTCGGCCGGTCCGGCCACCCGCAGCCGCCAGTAGACCTGGTCCGCCCCGGTGCCGGTGGTCACGATCCGCTCCCGCCAGCGCTGCCGAACCTGGTCGTCGCCGATCACCGGGTGGTCGAGATGGTCCACGGTCAGATCGAAGGCGCGGGCGCCCTGCTGGGTGGTGGTGGCGACGGTCACCCGGGCCTCCGCGATCTCGGTCCCCCTGGCGCCGCCCCGCTCGTAGTGGCGGCGCCAGGCGGACTCGGTGGGCGGGAGGGCGTCACCGTCCTCGGCGGGGACGACCCGTTCCAGCTCGATCCGGAAGACCCCGCTGGGGTCGCGGTAGACGACCTCGGCGCCCCGGACGCCCTCGGTCCGGCGGTACTCGGTGGGCACGGCGAGATCGGCGGCGACGACCTCCCGGTCGGAGCGGACCTCCCAGCCCTCCGGCAGCCCTCCTGGGTCCTGGGCGAAGGGGTCGAGCAGCAGCAGGGCGAGGGCTCCGGCGGCGGCGAGGGCACCGGCTCCGAGGCCGTAGCGCACGGCCCGGGTGCGGCGGGTGCGGCGGGTCCGGCTCAGTGGGGGCTCCCGGTGTCCGGCAGGGCCCCCGGCAGGGCCCTCGGCAGGACCAACGGGGGCGTCGGGGCCCGGTATCGCCGTGACCCCGGGGCCCGGAGCCGCCGGGGACACCGGAGCCGCCGGGGCCGCCGGGGACACCGGCGTGACCCCGGGGCCCGGAGCCGCCGGGGACACCGGAGCCGCCGGGGCCGCCGGGGACACCGGGCTCCCCGGTGGGCGTACCACCGACTCCAGGGTCCGCCGGATCTCCCCGGCCTCCGGCCGCAGCGCCGGATCCTTGCTCATCATCCGCATCAGCAGTTCACCCAGAACTCCTGTGCCCCGCGCGGGCGGCTGCGGCTCGGCGGAGACCACGGCCTGAAGGGTCGCCGGGGCGTTGGACCGCCGGTACGGGGAGAGCCCCTCCACGGCCGTGTAGAGCACCACCCCCAGCGACCAGAGGTCGGACTCGGGACCGGCGCTCCGCCCGAGGACCCGCTCGGGTGCGATGAACTCCGGGGAGCCGACGAACACCCCGGTCTCGGTGATCTGCCGCTCGCCCTCGACCCGGGCGATACCGAAGTCGGTGAGCACCACCCGGCCGCCCCGGGCCAGCAGGATGTTGTCGGGCTTGACGTCCCGGTGCAGCACCCCGGCCTCATGGGCGGCGCAGAGCGCGCCGAGCACCGCGAGCCCGGTCCCGGCCGCCTCACGGGCGTCCAGCGTGCCCTCCCGGAGCCGGTCGGCGAGCGAGGGGCCCCGTACCAGCTCCATGACGATCCACGGCCTGCCGTCCTCGGTCACCACATCGTGCACCGTCACCACGGAGGGGTGGTCGATCCGGGCCGCCGCGCGGGCCTCGCGCTGCATCCGCAGATGGGCCCGGTCCCGGGCCGCCGGGCCCACCTGGTCCGGAACCCGGGGCTCCTTGACGGCGACCTCGCGGTCCACGACCTCGTCATGGGCGTGCCAGACGGTGCCCATGCCGCCGTCGCCGAGCCGGCCCACCAGGCGGTAGCGCCCACCGATCCGCCGCCCGGCCCCGGGGTCCGGCGCCGCATCCGGCCCTTCGCCCGGTGGCCGTCCCGCTCCGGGCGGGTCGAGACGGTAGCTGGTCGGCTCGTCCGCCCGACCCCGGTTGTTGGTCATCCCCCCATCCTGGCCAGCCTCCGGGACGCTGTCAGCGAGGTCGGCCGGCGGATACGGAGCCGTGACCGTACCGGCCCCGGCGACACCCCGGACGGAGCGGATTCGGCGGCGGATACGGCGGCAGGACCGGCGGCGGGTTCAGCGGCGGGATCGGCTACGGGTTCAGCGCGGCGCTTCCCAGCTCTGGAGGATGGTCCGGAACTGCCGGAGGGTGGTCTTCCAGTCCGCCGCCGGACCGTCCAGATAGAGGGCGTACTCGACGCCCTGATCGTCGTAGTACGCCAGGTCGACCGCCTTGCGCGGCCCCGGGAACGGCCGCTTCTCGGTCCAGGCGAACTCCCACCGCGCGGCCTTGGTCTGATCGCGGTAGACGACCCGGTCCAGCCGGATGCGCTGGTAGTCGGGGAGCTTCTCCCGCAGATTCGCGTCCAGATCCAGGAGATGCCGGTACGGGCTGTCGAAGTCCGGTTCACGGTCGATCCCGATGCGCAGCCGGTGGAGGCCGTTGTCCGGGGAGTAGTCGATCTGCTCACCGACCTTGGTGCGGGTCCATCCCTGGGGCAGGAGCAGGCTGAAACCCGCCGGGTCCTGGACGCGCTGCCAGCCTTCGGGCAGGACCGGGTCGCCGCCGTCACCGCCGTCACCGTCACCGCCGCCGACCCCGTTGCCGGGCGAGTCACCGCTGTCGCGGACCGTCGCCCCGGGGGAACGGCCGGTGGTGGGCTCCGCGTTCTCTTCCCTGCCCCCGGCCACCGGGGCCTTGTCCCGTGCGTTCTGGACGGCGTAGTGCGTCCCGATCCCGGTCAGGGCGACGAGCACCACGGCGACCGCCGCGAGCGCCATGGCCCGCCGCTTCCCGCCACGACGCCCGGCCGGCGGGGAATCCGAGGAGACGGTCGTGGCCGAGGCCCCGCCGGCGGCCACCGTGCCGGTGTATCCACCCGGCGTGGCCAGGGAGCCGGCCGGGGCCGACGAGGGATGTGCGGAGGCGGCCGGAGGGGCCGGGGAGCCGGCGGGCATCGTGACGGTCGGCGCGGCCAGGGGCTCCACGGTGGTGGCGGTGTCCGGCTCCCGGCCCTCGGTGACCGCGCGGAACATCTCCTCGGCGCGGGCCCCCGACGGCCGCCGTGCGGGGTCCTTGTCCAGCAGCGCCAGGATCACCGGGGTGAGCGGGCCCGCGTACTGCGGCGGTCTCGGCTCGTCGGTCACCACCGCCTGCATGGTCGTCAGCGGGGACGACCGGCGGAACGGCGACTCGCCCTCGACCGCCGTGTAGAGCGTGGCGCCCAGCGACCAGAGATCGGAGGCCGGTCCGGGATCGCCGCCCCGTACCCGCTCCGGGGCCAGATAGTCGATGGAGCCCACGATCTCACCGGTCCGGGTGATGGTCGCGTCACCCTCTATGGCGGCGATCCCGAAGTCGGTGATCAGGGACCGGCCGTCGGCGCCCAGCAGGATGTTGGCGGGTTTGACGTCCCGGTGGAGGACCCCGGCGGTGTGGGCGGCGTCCAGCGCCCGCAGCACCTGGAGCCCTATCCGGGCGGCCTCGACGGCGGGGACCCGCCCGGACGCCTTGACCGCGTCGGCGAGCGAGGGGCCGTCGACGTACTGCATGACGATCCACGGCCGTTGGTCGTGGTCGAGCACATCGTGGACGGTGACCACACCGGGATGGCTGATCCGGGCCGCCGCACGGGCCTCTTTGCGGGTACGGGCGTGGAGCACGGTCCGGTCGGCCTCGGAGGCGTACATGCCCGCCGTCAGTTCCTTGATGGCGACGACTCTGTTCAGCACCTCGTCGTCGGCCCGCCAGACCCGGCCCATGCCGCCCCGGCCTATGCTCTCGCCCAGCCGGTACCGGCCGGCGAGCAGCAGACCGGCCCCCGTGCCCTGTGTGTTCTCCACGTACGTACCCCGCCCCATCCCCTCGGTCCCCACAGATTACGGAACGAGGCCCCGGCGGCGGAAACCACCAGGGGTTCCCCGCGTGCCGGATGTCGTCTCCCCCAGGGGCCGGTGACACCTGGTCAGCGTCCGGTCGGCACCCGGTGACACCGGATCAGCCGGACGGACGGCCCGGCCCGGAGGACGGTTCCCTCGGCCGTACGGTTCAGTCGGCCGTACGGGCTGGACCGGCCGCGCGGACCCGACCGGTCGCGTGACGTCGGCCGGTTGCCGGCCGTACGGACTCAGCCGGTCGTGCGGTAGCTGTCCACGGCGGCGCGGTGCGCCTCGGTCACCTCGTCCCGGCGGTCCTCCGGACCGATCACCTGCACCACGTGATAGCGGCCGTCGACCACGCTCACCAGATTGCGGACGTAGACCTGCCGGCCGGTGGCGTCCGTCCAGGTGTACTGGCCCTCCGCCATGAGCTGCCGGCCGACCTGGACCTGGCGCACCCCGATGGACGTGGCCCAGGAGGACTCGCGGTACGGCTGGAGTTCGCGCTGGGTGTCCTGCTGGTAGGCGAGGGGGTCGCCGCCGCCCTCCTGGGCGCTGTCCCGGCCGGGGACGACGATCAGGGTGAAGTCACCGTCGCCGTAGCGGATCTGGCCGCTGTCGTTGATGGGCCTGCGCTGCCAGGAGGAGTCGACGCCCACCTGGAATCCCTCGGGGTCCTTGCGCAGGACGAAGCCGGAGGGGAGGTTCCCTGCGGGTGCGCCGGTCTGCTGCTCGGATCCGGAGGTACGGGACGGGCCGGGCGACGGCTTGCCCGTGGGCGTCTCCTTCACGGGGTCCCGGTCGCCACCGGTCTCCCCGGCGGGGCCGCCGGGCGCCGACGGGGCGGGGGAGGCGGTGGCCCGGGGAGCGTCCGGGCTCCCGGCCCGCTCCCCGCCCTCTTCACCGGCCTCGGGCAGGAACAGCACGGCATACGCCACCGCCGCGGTCACCAGCCCGAGGACCACCAGGAGCAGGGTGCGGCCGAGCGCCCGGGGGGTGCGCTCCTTGGTCTTCTTGTGACGGTGGCGGCCGTGCACCACCTCGGCCGAGCCGGAACGCCGCCGCCGCACCAGCTCGCCCCGGCGGCGCACCACGGGGAGCCGGCTGCCCTGGGAGGGGGCCGGGGGTACGGGGACGACCGCGACCCCGGCGTCCGGCTCCGGCGCGGAGCGCACCAGGGAGCGCAGCCAGCCGCGCAGCTCCTCGAAGTCGGGCCGCTCGGTGGGGTCCTGGCGGAGCAGTGACTCCACGACCGGGCGGAGCGGGCCGCACTCCTCGGCGAAGGCGGGCGGCTCGGAGCAGACCAGCTGGACCAGTTCGGCGGCGTTGTCCTCGGGGTAGGGGGCATGGCCCTGGACGGAGCGGTAGAGCAGGGCGCCCAGGGCCCAGAGGTCGGTCGCGGGGCCGACGGGGGCGGCGAGCTGCCAGTTCTCATGGACGGGACCGGCCTGCTCGGGGGCCCAGCGCTCGGTCACCGCGCCGACGACGGCTATCCGGGCCTGCCGGGCCCGCTCGGCGGCGAGCGGGGTCGCGGGCCCTCGGTGGACGGGGGCGCCCAGGGCGGGAGCGGGCTCCCCCCAGGCGCCCGCGGCGCCGGGCGGGGGCGGTGGCGGGGCCGGGGAGTGCCGCTGGGCGTCGGCCCGCAGCGCGTCGGACCCGGCGCCGCCGTAGCGGCCTCCGGACGGGGAGGCGGAGCCGGAGCGGACGGCGGGCAGCGCGGGCCGCTCCACCCCGGCGGAACCGGGGGCGGACCCGCCGGCGGAGCCGGTGGGGGTACGGGGGGCGGGGGCGCGGTCGGCCGGGCGCTCACGGACGCCGTACGGGTCGCTGTCGCGGTACGGGTGGGGGTCGGTGCCCCAGGGGAGCGCGGGCGGCTCCGTCGCGGGGCCGAAGCCCGCGGGCAGCGGCAGCGGGTTGACCGGCGCGGGCAGCGGGCGCCCGGGTGCGGCGCCCCCTCCGGCGGGCAGCGGGCGGGGGCCGTCCTGGCCGGGGAAGGAGGCGTCGTGCCAGGTGCCCGCCAGCCGGGCCCGGCCGGGCTCCCCGGAGGTGTCGTCGTCGTCCACCGCGCCCTGGCGGAAGAGGCCGAGGTCGGTGTCCTCGTCGTCGTCACCGAAGTCGTCGCCGAAGCCCGGTTCCCCGAAACGGGGGTGGCCGCCCTCGGGAGCGCCACCGTCCGGGCGGGCGCCCAGCGGGAAGGGGCCCGGGGTGTGCTCCCCGGGGCGGCGGGCCCACCAGTCGGGGTCGGCGCGCCGCTCCTCACCGGCCCTGGCCCCGGCACGGGCGCCCGCGCGGTACGCGGCTATCGCACCCGAGCGGGCCCCCCGGGTGTCCGGCACCCCGGGGCCGCCGGTGTCCCCGTAGGGCCGCACGGGCGCGGTGCCGTAACGGCCCCGGCCGTCACCGCCGTCGTCCGTGTCATCGGTGCCGTCCGCGCCGTCGGGGTTCCCCGGGTGGCCGCCGTAGCCGCCCGCGTACCCACCCCCGTAGGCATCGCCCTCGTCGTCATCGTCGTCGGCGGCGTCCTCGTACTCCGCGCCGTCCCCGTACTCCGCGCCGTCCGCACCGTCCTCGTCGTCGGCGTCCTCGTCGTCGACGTACTCCCCGTCCTCCTCGTACGCGCCGTACTCCTCCTCGTACGCGCCGTCGGTGTCCGGGTCGCCGTCGGGGCCGTGGCCGGGGCCGTACGGGTCGCCGTCCTCGTCGTCGTAGGCGGGGAAGGCGTCGGGCCGCTCCTCCGGGAGACCGGTCGGCACGGGGGCGTATCCGCAGAGCGCCTCCTCGGCCGCGCCCATGGCGAGACCGGTGAGGACGGTGCGGCCGTCGTCGCAGACCAGGACGGTACGGGCGGTGATGTTGCGATGGGTCCAGCCATGGGCGTGCAGCACCCGCAGCGCGGTGAGCACATCGGAGGCGACCTCGGCGGCCCGGTACGGGGTGAGCGGCTTCTCCGCCAGCAGGGCGGCGAGCGGGCGGGCGGCCACCCGCTCGCTGACTATCCACAGCGACCCGGCCTCCGCGAAGACATCGAAGACCTGGTCGAGCCGGGGGTGGTCGGGGATGGCCGCCGCGGCCTGGGCGGCCTCGACGGCACGGAGCACGGCCGGGTCGGTGGGCCCGCGGAAGGTGCCCCCCAGCGGCGCTCCGCCGGGCGCTCCGGGGCCGTCGACGACCTCGGCCTCCACCACCTCCGGCAGCGGCACCTGGCGGACCAGCACCTCCTGGCCGCTGTAGGTGTCAAAGGCCCGGGTCTCGGCCAGCTCGTACTCGTCGGAGGGGGGCAGGGGAAGGCGGTAACGGTCGGCGAGGACCCGGCCTCCGTACTCGTCCATGGCTCCGCCTCCCCTCACGTCGCTTCCGCTCCCGCCGGCCGCCGGCTCACCGGCCGGTGTCGTGCACCGCGCTCCCGGCTCCGGAGGACCCGGGGGCGACCGGGTCAACCCCGGTCATGAACACGGCTGTTGCCGACCTCTCCCCATCAGCTCTCACGATACGTGTACCCACTCAGCCCGTGGGCTTGAATGTGCTGAACGCGGTCTTCCTCAGCTCGGTGCAGGACGGCTTCTTCCAGTCGGCGGCCGGGCAGCTGACCATGATGGCGTACCCATTGCCGTCGTCGACCTTGAACCCTCGGTTGAGCACCCGTATCCGCTGGCCCTGCTCCTGGCGCTCGAACTGCCAGTCGGCGACGGTCGGGTAGCCGTTGTACTCGACCTCCTCGATGCCGAGGTGCTTGTAGTCGTTGCTGGTGTTCCGGGTCCCGGGCCAGGCCGCGGTCCACGCCGCGGCGGCGTCGTCGCCGGGCTGCCCGGTGCGGTCGACCTGGAGGCGGGGGAAGCCGCCGCTCTTGCTGAAGATGGCGCCGGAGCCGCGTCCGGACTCATCGGTCTGGCGGAAACCGTCGGGCATGGCGATCTCGAAGCGGAACCGGCTGTTCGAGACCTCCTTGTAGCCGCCGGGGACCTTTCCGGCATCCGCGGAGTCGCCCTCCTTGCCGGATTCGTCCTTCTTCTCCGTGTCCTTCTCCGTGTCGTCCCCGGCCTTGTCGTCGGCCTCGCCGTCCGGGGTCTTCTCGGCGGGGTCGTCACCGGAGCCCTGGCCGGTGTCGGCGGTCTTCCCGGTGCCGCCGTCCGGGGTGGTCTCCCCGGAGCCGGAACCGGAGCCGGAGGCCCCGGCGGAGCTGGCGGTCTCCTTCTTGCCGGTGTTCTCGGAGTCATCGCCGTCCGGGCCGAACTTCAGATAGAGCACGGTGGCGGCGATGGCGAGCGCCACCACGACGGCGATGGTCACCAGGGTGCGCCGGGAGACCACATCGCCGAGCGGCGCCCGGGCCGGGGCGGCCCGCTGGACGGGCGGTGCCGGGTCGGGGCGGCGCGGCCCCGGGACCGGCGCCCCGGCGGCCGCCGGGGGAACGGCGCCCGGCCG
>NZ_JBEPCY010000060.1:0-24126 GCF_040299965.1 Streptomyces sp. NPDC000594
CGCCCGCGTCCGGGGCGGCTCCGGCCACCCCGGCCCGTACCCCCGCGCCGACCGTCGTCCGCTCCCGCCGGGGCCCCGGGATCACCGTCGCGCCCCGGGCCGGCCCCCGCAGCGCCGTGCGGATCGCGTCCAGCTCGCCCGCCAGCTCGGCGGTGGGCGGGAAGTGGTCGTCGCGCTCCAGCAGCACCCCCGGCGGCCGGACCCGCGCCCGCAGCTCCCGCAGCAGATCGAGGACGGCCGGCGGCACCGGGTGGGCGTGGGTGTCGTGCCAGATCCCGTCCCGCTCGACACCGCCCGCGACATGGACGTACGCGATGGCCTCGACGGGCAGCTCGTCCAGGGCCCGCAGCGGGTCCTCGCCCCGGTTGACCCGGTTGGTGTGCAGATTGGCGACATCGATGAGGAGCCGTACCCCGGTCCGTTCCACCAGCTCCGCCAGGAACTGCCCCTCCGTCAGCTCCTCACCGGGCCAGGAGAACAGCGCCGCGATGTTCTCCAGCGCGAGCGGCACCGGCAGCGCGTCCTGGGCGATCCGGACGTTCTCGCAGAGCACCCGCAGCGCGTCCCGGGTGCGCGGGACGGGTAGCAGATGCCCCACCTCCAGCGTCGGTGACGCGGTCAGCGGGCCCCCACCCCTGACCATGGCGATGTGCTCGGTGACCAGCGGCGATCCCAGCGCCTCCGCCCGCTTGGCCAGCTCGGCGAGCCGGTCGCCGGACGGCCGGTCGGCACCGCCGAGCCCCAGGGACACCCCGTGCGGCACGACCCGTACCCCCCGCTCGCGCAGCCGGGTCAGCTCCTCGGGCGGATGGCCGGGGCAGATGTTCTCCGCGACCACCTCGACCCAGTCCACGCCGGGCAGCTCCGCGACGGATTCCGCTATCTCCGGCCGCCAGCCGATCCCGATCCCCAGTTCCATGTCCCGCATCCCCCTCGTCCCCCTTGCGGCCCTCCGGCCCTGCTGCCCCGACCCCCCGGTCCGCAGGGCGGGCCTGCCTTGGTCATGGCCCTGCCATGGAAGACCGAATCCCGGGGGAGAGACGTTCAGAGCATTATCTGAGGTTCCCCGGTGTACGGCCCATGCTTTTCGGCGGCCATGAGGGGTCGGCGCGTGCCGGGGCGGCCGGGCCGGGGGCACCGGGCTCAGGGGCTGAGGGACGGATCCGGACGGCCCGTGTTGACGCCCCCGGAGGGGCCGGAGCCCGGCACCGGACGCGAGTCGAGCCGGGTGCCCGGAGAGGGCTCGACCGGCTGCGGCGCGGGCGGTGCGCCCCCGTCCGGCGCGGGCGGCCCGGAGGGGCTCACCGTCGAGCCGCCCGCCGCCTCGTCGGCTATCGCGTCGAAGTCGACCCTGCCGGTCGCCTCCAGCATGGTGATGTGGTCCAGGACCGTCTGGTTGGCATCGCTCGCCAGCTGCCGGATCAGGGTGTTCCGGGTGGTGTGCCGCACCTCGGCCACCAGCGCGAAGACCTTCCCGTGCGCATTGCGCAGCAGATTGGCGAACTTGCGCTCGTACTCCAGCCCGCTCGCCGCCGACAGCTCCCGCAGCCAGCCCTGCTGAAGGTCGGTCGGCTGGTTGGGCAGCTCCACGCCCAGCTTGGCGGCCGTGTCCCGGGCGCGGCGGTCGAGATCGGCGTGGCCCACCACCAGATGGTCACCGGCGTCCCGGACCGCCCGGGTGGGGGCCCGTTCGATCGCCTGCTGTCCGGCGGGCAGCTCCCACAGCCCCGCGAGCCGCACCTTCACCAGGAAGTCCCGGTCGGTCGCGGACAGGGGCCCCCACGCGGTCGCCACCGAGGAGGCGCGCAGATGGTCCTGCCCGGTGCCGGAGCGGTCGGCGTACGACCAGAGGGGAAAGGCCAGCGCCGCCAGAGTGGCGACCAGGGCCGCCACGATGAGCGCCGTGCCGTTGACGCGCCGTAACAAGGGGTACCTCCAGGGTCCCGGACCGATGGGTCAGGGCCCAACCAACCGCTTACTGAACCGCCGTTCAACCGATTCGGCCGGAGTGAGAGGTACGCAACGGCCCCGGGAGCCCCGGCGCGGTCTCCGGGGCGGGGCGGCGGGGTGCCGGGGCACCCGGGGCACCAGGGCACCCGGGGCGCCAGGGCTCCCGGGGTGCCGGGGTGGTGGGGCTCCCGGGTCAGGCGGTGTGCCCGACCCGGATCACCGGCCGGGGGTCGGCGAGGACCGTCGCGGTGCCCGGGGGGATCTCCGTGAAGCCCGCGTCCCGCACCACGGGCAGGGCGGTACGGGTCAGCGCGGCCCAGCGCTCGGCGCCCGCCGTGCGGACCCGCAGCGGGAAACCGGCGGCGGCCCAGGCCGCGCGGTCCGCGTCGGACAGCTCCCACCAGGCGAGCTGGGCGCCATGGCCCGCCTGCGCCATGGCCTTCCCCGCCGACATGGTGACCGCCGGGTTGAACCAGAGCACCGGCACCTCGTCCCCCGGCTCGCCCGGCGCGGCCGGGTCGTCCAGCTCGGTCCCGGAGACCTGGAGCTTGGCCAGCTCCTTGGGCCAGCCGTCCAGGGGGACCGGCGGGAAGACCCGCACCTCCGCCGAGGCGCCGGTCACCGTGATGCCGGGCAGCGCCGACGCCTTGCGCCACTCCGCGCCCCGCGCCCGGCGCACCACCTTGCGGATCCGGGCGTCCTCCCAGTCGCGCACCGCCCGCGCCCAGTCGCCGTCGCCCCGGGAGCGCTCGTCGGCGAGCAGGGTCAGCACCGCGCGGGCGGCGGTCTCCAGCGCGTCGGTACGGGCCGGGGGCGCCTCCCGCTCGATCCGCACCACGAGCGGCAGTACGAACTGCGGGGCCTCGTCCCGGTCGGTCGCCCCGGGGTCGGCGGCGGCCCGCCCGGTGTGGTCGGTGCGGTCGGTCCGCTCGGTCACGGGGGTACGGGGGGTCTCGGCCCCGCCGCTGGTGTCTGCGCTGCTCACACCGCCAGTCTGCCAGCCCGGCGGCGGTGACCCGGGCGTCCCCCGCGCCCGGCGCCGGAGCCCGGGACCCCGGGCCGGGGCGCCCCCGCCGTGATACGCGAACCCTGTTGTGGGAAGGAACCCGTCCGGGTGAGGATGCACCGTATGAAAAGCGATCTCTTTGCCTCGGAGCACATGGCCCAGCCCGCCGCCGTGCCCGGTATGTCCCTCCAGAACAGCAAGTCGGTCAAGTACGTCGTCAACGGGGAGATGCACGCCCGGCAGGGATCGATGATCGCCTTCCGTGGCGATCTCCAGTTCGAGCGCAAGGGCCAGGGCCTCGGCGGGATGCTCAAGCGCGCCGTCACCGGTGAGGGCCTGGCGCTGATGGCGGTGCGCGGCCAGGGTGAGGCCTGGTTCGCCCATGAGGCGAACAGCTGCTTCATCGTGGAGCTGGAGCCGGGTGACGCGCTGACCGTCAACGGCCGCAACGTCCTCTGTTTCGACCCGACCCTCTCGTACGAGATCAAGACGGTGAAGGGTGTCGGCTCGGCCGGCGGCGGTCTCTTCAACAGCGTCTTCACCGGCCACGGCAAGCTCGCCATCATCTGTGAGGGCTCGCCGATCGTGATACCGGTCACCGCCCAGCAGCCGGTCTGTGTGGACACCGACGCGATCGTGGGCTGGAGCGCCCATCTGGAGACCTCGATCAACCGCTCGCAGTCCTTCGGCTCCATGGTGCGCGGCGGCTCCGGCGAGGCGGTCCAGCTGATGCTCAAGGGCGAGGGCTTTGTGATCGTCCGCCCCAGCGAGCTGGTCCCCCAGAAGCCGTCGAACTGACCGGCGCCCCGCCCTCTGCCCGGCTCCGCGCCGGGGTCCGGGGAGACGCGGGGAGCCCGGTGCGGGCTCCCCGCTCCCGGTAGGCTCGTCCCCATGGACGAGCGCACCGGTGATGTGCACGGCGACGACCCGTACTGCGGCCCCGCCGCCCCGGCCCGCCCGGCGGCCGGAGGGCCGCCGTTCGCGGAGTGCGTGCTCTGCCGTGAGCCGACGGAGTACCCGGAGTCGGTCCGGGGCGCGACCCTCTGCCCGGTCTGCGAATGGCAGGAGGCCCAGCGGACGGCCTGCTCCGGCTGACCGCCGCCCCGGCTCCGTTCCCGTGGGGGCCGCCGTCCCGCTCAGTCGGTCGTCGTTCTCACCTGCCGCCCCTCGGCCCCCTTCGCGCTGCGCTTCAGCAGTTCGGAGACGGTGACCAGCCGGTACCCCTGCTCCCGCAGCGCGGGGACGATCTCCTCGACCGCCGCCCCGGTGACCGGTGCCGCGCTCCGGGTCATGTGCATCACCACGACGGAGCCGGGTGACACATCGTTCAGCACCTGCTCCACCACCGCGTCCGGGTAGTTGGCGAAGGCGTCCCCGCTGACCACGTCCCACTGCACGGCCGTCTTCCCCGCGGGGGCGATGGCCCGCAGCGCCTCCTTGTCGAAGCAGCCGCCGGGGAAGCGGAAGTACGGGACGGTACGCCGCGCGCCCGTCCGGGCGATGGCGGTGTCGGCGCGCCGTACGTCCGCCAGCATCCGGGAGGCCGCGACCCGGGGCAGATTGTGGCAGTTGGCCGTGAAGCCGTAGTGGCTGTACGAGTGGTTGCCGATCTCGAAGAGCGGGTCGTTCCCGATCTCCTTGGCCTGGTCGGGGTACTCCTCGGCCCACCGTCCGGTCATGAAGACGGTGGCCGGGACCTTCAGGGCCCGCAGGGTTTCGAGGAGTTCGGGGTTGTCGAACCGTTCCCCCCGTACCGCCCGTGACCCCTGATCGGCGGTCATGTCCGCGTCGAAGGTGAGCGCGACCAGCGGTTCGCTCTCCTCCTCGCTCTCCTCGCCCTCTTCGGTGTCCGCCGGGACGGGGGCCCGGCGGACCAGGGGTGTCACGGCGGGGGGCTTGATGGCGCCGGGGCCCGCCGCCGCCTTGGGGGCCGATCCGGCGGGGCGGGGTCCGTCCGTCGCGTTCTGCTGGCCGCCGCAGCCGACGAGTGCGGCACCGAGGGCGGCCAGAGCCGTCAGTCTTCGCAGAGAAGTAATCACATTTAGGAAATATATGATTACTCATAAGTAAGATACGCAAATCAGACCATTTGGGCGCTGTGTCCGGCGTGTCGGGGTGTGGCGGTCAGAGTGTCGCGCCGTCCAAGGCCCGGGTCAGGGTGTCCAGCTCCGCGCGGAGGGTGTGAATGTCCTCCGCCCGCAGCCCCGTGGCGCGGGCGATCCGGCGCGGCACGTCGAGCGCCCGCTCGCGCAGTGCGGCCCCCGCCGGAGTGGGGCGTACGGTCACCGACCGCTCGTCCTCCGGGGAGCGCCGCCGCTCCACCAGGCCCGCCGCCTCCAGCCGCTTGAGCAGGGGGGAGAGGGTGCCGGAGTCCAGTCGCAGCAGCTCGCCGATCCGCTTGACCGGCAGCTCGCCGTGCTCCCAGAGGGTCAGCATCGCCAGGTACTGCGGATAGGTCAGCCCCAGATCCTTCAGCACGGTGCGGTAGACACCGTTGAACGCGCGCGATGCGGCGTGCAGGGAGAAGCAGATCTGCTGGTCCAGCCGGAGGAAGTCGTCCTCGTGGGCGGCGGGGGGGTGCGCGGTCATGGGTCCAGTGTAGCGGCGCGCCATTTAGTTGTGCACAACTGAATTGTGTGCTGTAGTTATCTCCATCGGGTCCCCGGTCGAGGGGCCCCACCAGAAGGGGTAGTCATGGACGCGCTCTACACCGCCGTCGCCACCGCAACCGGCCGTGACGGACGTGCCGTCAGCTCCGACGGGCAGGTCGATCTGCCCCTGGCCCTGCCGCCGGCCCTCGGGGGCGACGGCAAGGGCACCAACCCCGAGCAGCTCTTCGCCGCCGGGTTCGCCGCCTGTTTCGCGAGCGCCATGGCGGCCATCGCCCGCCAGGAGAAGATCGATGTCTCGGATGTCTCGGTGACCGCCGAGGTCGGCATCGGCAAGGACGCGTCGGACGGCGGCTTCGCGCTCTCCGTGGTGCTCCGGGCCGAGCTGCCCGACCACCTCCAGGGCGAGCGGGGCCGCGCGCTGCTGGAGAAGACGCACGCCTTCTGCCCGTACTCCAAGGCCACCCGGGGCAACATCCCGGTCGAGCTGGTCATCGAGTAATCGAGTCATCGAGCAGCCGGGTGGCCGAGCGGCCGAGTGGCCCGGTAGTCGGGTACGGGGCGCCGGGCGCGGAGCGCGTCCGGGGCGCCGCGCCGGAGCGCCCGGAAACGGACCGACCCGCGCGGCCCGCCGCCCGGCCGGGGCCGAGGGGGGTCGCGCGGGTCGGATGCCCGAAGGGGCCGAAGCCCCGCAGGATCAGGCCAGTTCGGCGGTGAGCGTGATCGTCGTGCCGGTCAGGGCCTGGCTCACCGGGCAGTTCTTCTTGGCGTTCTCGGCGGCGGCGGCGAAGCCCTCCGCGTCCAGGCCCGGGACCTCGCCGCGCACGGAGAGGTGGATCCCGGTGATGCCCTCGCCCGGCTGGAAGGTGACATCCGCCTTGGTCTCCAGGCGGGTGGGCGGAGTGCCCGCGCCCGTGAGGCCGTGCGAGAGCGCCATCGAGAAGCAGCTGGAGTGGGCCGCCGCGATCAGCTCCTCCGGGCTGGTCTTCCCATTGGCCTGCTCGGCGCGGGAGGGCCAGGAGACCGGGTAGGAGCCGATACCGGAGGAGTCCAGGGTGACCGTGCCGGCCCCCTTGAGCAGCTCGCCTTCCCAGACCGTGTGCGCCGTGCGCGTGGTGGCCATGTGCATCCCTTCTGATGTCAGAAACGTGGTTCCGCGTCGGGGAACACCGAAGGACACCCCGGGAAATCCCGGGGAGCACGGTGTGCGCCGACGCACGCCCGACGCTACTGCCCCACGGGGGCCTTCGCGTCACGGGCCAGGGCGGTCAGGCGGGAGATGGCCCGGAAGTACTTTTTGCGGTACCCCCCGTTGAGCATCTCTTCGCTGAACAGCCGGTCGAAGGGGAGCCCGGAGGCGAGCACCGGGACCTCGCGGTCGTACAGACGGTCGGCGAGGACCACCAGCCGCAGCGCCGTGGACTGGTCGGGCACCGGGCCGACACCGGTGAGGCAGACCGTCCGTACGCCGTCGATGAGCGCGCCGTACCGGCTGGGGTGCACCGTCGCCAGATGGGCCAGCAGCTCCGGGAAGGCGTCCAGCGAGGCGCCCTCGACGGTACGCGCGGTGGCGGTCACCGTCTCTTCGGAGGCCGGGGGA
The DNA here is from genome assembly GCF_040299965.1 of Streptomyces sp. NPDC000594. Classification (NCBI taxonomy): domain Bacteria; kingdom Bacillati; phylum Actinomycetota; class Actinomycetes; order Kitasatosporales; family Streptomycetaceae; genus Streptomyces; species Streptomyces sp. NPDC000594. The sequence goes on from NZ_JBEPCY010000060.1 coordinate 7,166, forward strand.
GGCGCCTCGGGCAGTCCCCGGTGGCGGTAGTCCTCGCCGTCCACCCGCAGCGGGCGGAAGTTCGCGGAGAGCCCCTGGATCTCGCGGAGGAAGTCGGCGGCGGCGAAGCGGCCCTCACCCAGCTTGCCCGGCAGGGTGTTGGAGGTGGCGGCCAGGGCGACCCCCGCCTCCACCAGCCGGGCGAGCAGCGAGGAGACCAGGACGGTGTCACCCGGGTCGTCCAGCTCGAACTCGTCGATGCAGAGCAGCCGGTGGCCGCCGAGGGTGCGTACCGTCTGCTGGAAGCCGAGCGCGCCGACGAGATGGGTCAGCTCCACAAAGGTGCCGAACGCCTTGAGCGCGGGCTCCGCCGGGGTGGCGTGCCAGAGGGAGGCCAGCAGATGGGTCTTGCCGACGCCGTAGCCGCCGTCGAGATAGACCCCGCGCGGACCCGTGGGGGCCGGGGCCGGGCGTCGGCCGAACCAGCGGCGCAGCCCGCCGGCCGGCGCCTCCGCCCCGCTGGTGCCGAGACCCGCCGCGAAGCCGCTCAGCGCGGTGACCGCCGCCGCCTGGCTCGGCTGCTTGGGGTCGGGGATATAGGTCTCGAAACGGGCGGAATCGAAGCGCGGGGGCGGCACCATCTCCGCGACCAGTCGGTCGGCGGGGACATGGGGCTCGCGGGCGCACAGCGACAGGGGTGCGCGCTCGGTCGGGGCGCTGGTGGCAGGGGTCGGCACAGTTCCCCACTGTACGGGGCATGCCAGACTGCACCCCATGCGAAGCCTGCTCCCTGTGACCGACCGAACACCCGCTGACGGTGCTGCCGGCGCCGAGGACCGTGAGTGGTCACTGGACGAGCTGGCCGACGCCTATGCCTATCCGGAGCACCCGGAGCACCCGGAGCACCCGGAGGGATCGCAGGGATCGGAGCACCCGGGGCGGCCGGTACGGCCCGAGCGGGTGCCCGGCGGTGTCTGGCTGCGGGCGAACATGGTCACCTCGCTGGACGGCGCCGCCCACCACGAGGGGCGTTCCCAGCCCCTCTCCAATGACACCGATATGCGGATCTTCGGCACCCTGCGCGGGCTCGCCGACGCCGTCGTGGTGGGTGCGGAAACGGTACGCCAGGAGGGATACCGCCCGGCCCGTGCCCGGGAGGCGTTCGCCGCCCGCCGCGCCGCCGCCGGTCAGGGCCCCGCCCCCGCCGTCGTGGTGGTCAGCTCGTCCCTCGCGCTCGACTTCTCGCTGCCCCTCTTCACCGAGCCGCTGGTGCCCACCCTGGTCCTGACCGGCTCCGCCGCGCCCGTGGAGCGGCTGCGCGCCGCCGAGCGCGCGGGCGTCGAGGTGGTCACCGCGGGCGAGGGCCCGGGGGTCGACCCGGCCACCGCCGTGAGCGCCCTCGCCGGCCGGGGGCTGCGGCGGCTGCTCACCGAGGGCGGCCCCCGGCTGCTCGGGCAGTTCACCGCCGCCGGGGTGCTGGACGAGCTGTGTCTGACGATCTCGCCCACGCTGACGGCGGGGGAGGCCCAGCGGATCGCCCATGGCCCCGCGATGGCAGTTCCGTCCCGCTTTGTCCTGGCGGGGCTGCTGGAGGAGCGCGGCTTCCTCTTCACCCGATACCGGCGCGTCTGACAATCGTCGGAATTTGCCGTTCCGGTTAGCCGCGGATGGGCACACTTACTCTCACAGGCCCCGTGCGGGCACGGGGAAGGATGGTTTCCGCAGAAGGGCTCCTGGCGTGTTCACAAGCGTACTGATGATCGAGAAGCCCCTGACCTCCGAGGACGTGGAGTTCGTCACCACCCTGCACGGGGACGAGGAGATCTCGTTCGTCGTGCTGTTGCAGCCCCGGGGCGATCAGGCCGACGTCCTGTTGCGGGCGATCGACGATGTGGCCATGGGGGAGCTGAAGGAGGCGGTCCACGAGGGCGAGGAGCCCGAGGGGACCGAGGCCGAGGCGCCCGCCCGGCGCGGACTCGACCACTCGCTGACCGCCCTGCGCGCGGCCGGTTCGCAGGCCGTGGGCGAGGTCGTCGAGAGGCACCCCCTCGACCGGCTCAAGGCGGTGGTCGAGGAGTCCGGGGCCGACGAGGTCATCGTGCTCACCGCCCCGCACTATGTGGAGGAGTTCTTCCACCGGGACTGGGCCTCCCGGGCGCGGCACCGGGTCGGCGTACCGGTGCTCAAGCTCTTCGCGCACAGCGAATAGGGTGGACCGGACACCTCGCCCGCACCCCGGGCGGGGTGTCCGTACCCGGCCCCACCGGCCCCGACGCCTCGACGCCCCGACCCACGGACACCCTGGAGACATCGCATGGCACCCGCCGTTCCCACCGCCATGGAACGCCCGCACTTCATCGGCATCGGCGGCGCCGGCATGTCGGGCATCGCCAAGATCCTCGCCCGGCGCGGCGCCCGGGTCGCGGGCAGCGACGCCAAGGAGTCCCCGGTCGCCGGGGCCCTGCGGGAGCTGGGCGCCACCGTCCACATCGGCCATGCCGCCGGACATCTCGCCCCCGACGCCAGCTGTGTCGTCGTCTCCAGCGCCATCCGCGCCGACAACCCCGAGCTGGTGCGCGCCGCCGAACTCGCCGTGCCGGTCGTCCACCGCTCCGACGCCCTCGCCTCCCTGATGGACGGGACCCGCGCCATCGCGGTCGCGGGCACCCACGGCAAGACCACCACCACCTCCATGCTCGCCGTCGCCCTCGACACCCTGGAGCTGGACCCCTCGTACGCGATCGGCGGCGATCTGGCGGGCCCCGGCAGCAACGCCCACCACGGCGACGGCGAGATCTTCGTCGCCGAGGCCGACGAGAGCGACCGCAGCTTCCAGAAGTACGCCCCCGAGGTCGCGATCGTCCTCAACGTCGAGCTGGACCACCACGCCAACTACGCCTCGATGGACGAGATCCATGAGTCCTTCGAGATCTTCGCCGGGCGGATCGTCCCCGGTGGCACCCTGGTGATCGCCGCCGACCAGGCGGGCGCGGTGGAGCTGACCGCCCGGCTGCGCGGCCGCCCGGGGCTGAACATCGTCACCTACGGTGAGTCCGAGGGCGCCGACATCCGCATCGAGCGGGTCACCCCGCACGGGCTGACCAGCGAGGTCACCGTGGTCCTCGACGGCACCCCGCTGACCTTCACCGTCTCGGTCCCCGGCCGCCACTACGCCCACAACGCGGTCGCCGCGCTCGCCGCGGGCATCGCCCTCGGGATCCCGGCCGCCGGTCTGGCCACCGCCCTCGGCTCCTACACCGGCGTCGGCCGCAGGCTCCAGCCCAAGGGCGAGGCCGCGGGCGTCCAGGTGATCGACTCCTATGCCCACCACCCCACCGAGATGGCCGCCGACCTGGAGGCCATGCGCCCGGCGGCGGCCGACGGGCGGCTGCTCGTCGTCTTCCAGCCGCATCTGTTCTCCCGCACCCAGGAGCTGGGCGACGAGATGGGCCGGGCGCTCGCCCTGGCCGACGCCTCCGTGGTCCTGGACATCTACCCGGCCCGTGAGGACCCGGTCCCCGGGGTCACCAGCGAACTGATCATCGATGCGGCCAGGGCGGCGGGTGCCGAGGTGGCCGCCGCGCCCGACCGGACGGCCGTGGCGGAGACCGTCGCGGGAATGGCCCGCCCCGGCGATCTCGTTCTCACCATGGGCGCGGGCGATGTGACGGACCTCGGGCCCCTGATCCTGGACCGACTCGCCCACTGATCCCATCCGTCGAGCTGAGGAAGCGGTTGTCATGGCGTACGACATCGAGAAGTCCGACGAGCAGTGGCGCGCCGAGCTGAATCCCGCCGAGTACCAGGTGCTGCGCCGTGCCGGGACCGAGCCCGCCTTCACCGGTGAGTACACCGACACCACCACCGAGGGTGTCTACTCCTGCCGGGCGTGCGGCGCCGAGCTGTTCCGTTCGGACACCAAGTTCTCCTCGCACTGCGGCTGGCCGTCGTTCTACGACCCCAAGGACAGCGACGCGGTGGAGCTGATCGAGGACCGCTCGCACGGGATGGTCCGTACCGAGGTGCGGTGCGCGCGCTGCGGCTCGCACCTCGGCCATGTCTTCGCGGGCGAGGGCTACCCCACCCCGACGGACCAGCGCTACTGCATCAACTCCGTCTCGCTGCGGCTCGCGCCCGACGAGGCCTGAACCGCGCTCGTCCGGGGGTCCGTCCGGGGTCTCAGCCGGCGGGCTGGATCAGATCCCACAGATTGCCGTAGAGATCGGCGAAGACGGCCACCGTGCCGTACGGCTCATGGCTGGGCTCCCGGACGAAGCGGACCCCCGCCTCCGTCAGCCGGGTGTGCAGGGCGGCGAAGTCCTCCGTGTAGAGGAAGAAGCCGACCCTGCCCCCGGTCTGCGCGCCCACCGCCGCCCGCTGGACCTCGTCCCGGGCCCGGGAGAGCAGCAGATCCGTCCCGCCGCCCGGACCCGGCGGGCGCACCACCACCCAGCGGGAGCCGTCGCCCCGGTCGGTGTCCTCGACCAGGTCGAAGCCGAGCTTTCCGGTGTAGAAGTCGATCGCCTCGTCGTACTCACGGACCACCAGCGCCACCAGCGCGATAAAGGACATGGCGGGCACGTTATACGTATGACACCGCCTCCGTACAGCACCATGGAGGTGTGCTGACCCTTCCCCCCGCCCTGCTGGAGCGCGCCCGGACCCTCGCCGAACGGGGGGACCGGACCCTCCTCGGGATCGCCGGAGCCCCCGGGGCCGGCAAGTCCACCCTCGCCGCCCTCCTGGTCGGCGCCCTCGGACCGCGCGCCGCCCTGGTACCCATGGACGGCTTCCACCTCGCCGGCGCGGCCCTGGAGCGGCTGGGCCGCACCGGCCGCAAGGGCGCCCCCGACACCTTCGACGCCGAGGGGTACGCCGCCCTGCTCACCCGGCTGCGTACCCCCGTCCCCGGCTCCACCGTCTGGGCCCCCGCCTTCGACCGCGCCCTGGAGGAGCCGGTGGCCGGCAGTATCGCGGTGGCGCCCGAGGTATCGCTGGTGGTCACCGAGGGCAACTACCTCCTCCATGACGACGGCCCCTGGGCCCGGATCCGCCCCCTCCTCGACGAGGTCTGGTACCTGGACCCCGACCCCGGGCCACGGATCTCCCGGCTCATCGACCGCCATGTCCGCCACGGCAAGGAGCGGGCCCGCGCCGAACGCTGGGTGCACGAGTCCGACGAGGCCAACGCCCGGCTGATCGCCCTCGGCAGGGACCGCGCCGACCTGGTCGTACCCCTTCCCGGGTGACCGGCCCCCACCTGGGTACCCTCACAGCGCGGAACGGATCCACGGACAGGGATCCACGGACGCGGGTCCACGGACGTGCCAGGGCCAGGGATCCACGGACCGTGACAGGGACAGGGAAAGGGAGACCACGTGGGGTTGTTCCGGCGGAGGCCGAAGCGCGACGGGCGGGACGTTCCCCGTGACCCCGAGTTCTCCTATCTCTCCGCCGCCGAGGGCGCGCGCTTCCGCTCCCTGGTCCGTGAGGCGTTCGCCGAACACGGTCTTGAGGTCACGGTCCACACCGACGCGGTGACCGACAGCGCGGGCCGCCGGTTCGGGCTCACCAATCTCGCCGCCATCCTCCACCACGACGAGCGCGGGCCGCGCGGCTGGCCCGAGCTGGTCCACCGGCATGTCGGCATGGTGCTGCGGACCATGGAGGCGCCCTCCGCCCTGGACACCCTGCCGGTGGAGCAGATCCGCTCCCAGCTCTACCCCCGGGTCGTCGGCGCCGACGGGTTCGACCCGGAGAACTTCCGCTATGCCCGCTCCCCGGCCGCCGGGCTGTACGAGATCATCGCGCTCGATCTGCCGGAGAGCGTCATGATGCTCACCGACGACGCCCTCAGCCCCCTCGGCGACCTGCCCTACCTGCGCGAACAGGCGCTCTACAATCTGCGCGGCCTGCCGGTCGAGATCCATGAGACCGTCCGGGACAACAGCGGCACCCGCTTCGAGGTGATCGCCGGGGACTCCTTCTACACCGCCAGCCGGGTCCTCGCCCTGGAGCACCTCGTCCGCGAGACCACCGGTGAGGAGCTGACCGCCGACGGGGCGCTGGTCGCGCTGCCCTTCCGGCACCGGCTCGCCTTCCATGTCATCCGGGACGCCTCGGTGATCCGCGCACTGAGCGCCATGGCCGTCTTCGCCGCCGCCGGATACACCGACGCGCCCGGCGCCATCAGCCCCAGCGTCTACTGGTGGCACGCGGGACGGCTGACCCGGCTGAGCGAGATCGCCGAGCCGGGCGACGGGCCCCGGATCGTCGTCGGCGAGGAGTTCCAGGCCGTCCTCGAACGGCTGGTCGGCGAGGTCTGACGGGGGTACGTCGGCGAGGTCCGGCGGGGGTACGTGGGCGGGGTCCGACGGATACGGGAAACCGGTCCGCCGGGCCGTACGGGACAGCGGCGAGGACCGGGACACCGGCGGCGCCGAACCGTACCGGACACGGGCTCGCGGAGCGGACCGGGCGCGGGCACGATGGGCTCATGCCGCTGACACCCCCGCCCTTCACCGCCGATGACCACCGCGCCCGGATGGACCGCGCCACCCGGGCGGCGGCCGACGCCGGATTCGCGGGCGTCCTGGTCGCCCCCGGCCCCGACCTGGTCCATCTCACGGGCTACCGGCTGCCCGCCGACACCGAACGCCTCACCCTGCTCGTCCTCGCCCCCGACCGCGACCCGGTGCTCGTCGTCCCCGCGCTGGAGGCGGGCGACGCCGCCCACGCCCCCGGCGCCGCCGCGCTGACCCTGCGGGACTGGACCGACGGCCGGCACGACCCGTACGCCGTCACCGCCCCGCTGCTCGACCCGAAGGGCCGCTACGCGGTCAGCGACAACACCTGGGCCCTCCATCTCCTCGGCCTGGGCGCGGCCCTCCCCGGTCTCTCCTTCGCCGCGCTGACCTCGGCGCTGCCCATGCTCCGTGCGGTCAAGGACGCCCGGGAGCTGGAACTCCTCTCGGCGGCCGGGGCCGCCGCCGACGCCGCCTACGAGCAGGTGCTCACCCTGCGCTTCGCCGGGCGCCGGGAGCGGGAGGTCGCCGACGACCTCGCCGACCTGCTGCGCCGGTTCGGCCATGAGCGGGTCGACTTCACCATCGTCGGCTCCGGCCCCAACGGCGCCGACCCGCACCATGAGGCGGGCGAGCGGGTCATCGCCGAGGGCGACATGGTCGTCATGGACTTCGGCGGGCTCAAGGACGGCTATGGCTCCGACACCACCCGTACGGTCCATGTCGGTGAGGCGACCGCCGCCGAGCGTCATGTCCACGAGGTGGTACGGGAGGCGCAGCAGGCGGGGGTGGACGCGGTCCGGCCCGGGGTGACCTGTGAGGACGTGGACCGGGCCGCCCGCGCGATCATCGAGTCGGCCGGGTACGGGGATCTCTTCGTCCACCGCACCGGCCATGGCATCGGGGTGACCACCCATGAGCCGCCGTACATCGTGGAGGGCGAGAAGCAGCCGCTGGTCGAGGGGATGTGCTTCTCGGTGGAGCCGGGCATCTATCTGCCCGGCCGCTTCGGGGTGCGGATCGAGGACATCGTGACGGTGACGGCGGACGGCGCCCGGCGGCTCAACACCACCGACCGGGGCATGGCGCTGGTGGAGTAGGCCCGTACCCCCACAGCCCCGGACGCGGACCCCCGTACCGCCGGACGCGTACCGCCGTACCCCCCGCAGCCCCGTCCCTCCGGCCGCCGGGGGCACGGTTGTTCACCCCTCCACCAGCACCGCGCAGCTCTCGCCCGGCAGCCGGAGCGTCCCGTCCGCCCCCGGGGGCTCCACCAGCCCCCAGGCGGCCGCCACCCGGTACCCGGCCGCCGCGCCCAGGGGGATGTCCGCCGGCTCCGGCCCCGGGTTCACCGCCGTCCGTACCTCGCCCCGCCGCAGCACCAGCCAGCGGGCGGCCCCGTCGGTGGCGTGTGTCACCCGTACCGCACCCAGATCGGGGTCGGCCAGATCCGGCAGCTCCCGCCGGAGCGCGATCAGTGTCCGGTGCCACTCCAGCAGCCGGGCGTGCGGCTCCCGCAGCCGCTCCGACCGGTCCAGACAGGAGACCGCACGGGTCCGTGGCGACTGCGGATCCGGGATCTCCGTGCCCGGCGGCACGAAGGCGGCGAACTCCCGCCGTCTGCCCTCCCGTACCGCCGCCGCGAGCGCCGGATCGGTGTGGTCGGTGAAGTACCGCCAGGGTGTCCGCGCGCCCCACTCCTCGCCCATGAAGAGCATCGGGGTGAACGGACCGGTCAGCACCAGCGCCGCCGCGCACGCCAGCCGCCCCGGCGACAGGGTCCCGGAGAGCCGGTCGCCCAGCGCCCGGTTGCCGATCTGATCGTGGTTCTGCGCATAGCCCACGAACCGGTGGGCAGGGGTCGTCGTCACATCCACCGGACGGCCGTGCGCCCGCCCCCGGAACGACGAGTGGCCGCCGTCATGGAAGAACCCCCGGGTGAGCGATTTCGCCAGCGCTTCGAGCGGGGCCTGCGCGAAATCGGCGTAGTACCCGTCGGACTCACCCGTCAGTACGGTGTGCAGACCATGGTGGAAGTCGTCGTTCCACTGGGCGTGCAGCCCCAGGCCGCCCGAGCGCCGGGGCGTGGTGGTGCGCGGATCGCAGCGGTCCTCCTCCGCCACCAGGAAGAGCGGGCGCCCCAGCTCCGCCGCGAGCGCGTCCACCGCCGCCGACAGCTCCTCCAGGAAGGTCAGCGCCCGGTCGTCGGCGAGGGCGTGCACCGCGTCAAGGCGCAGCCCGTCCAGCCGGAAGTCGCGCAGCCAGGCCACCGCGCTCTCCAGCAGATACGCCCGTACCTCGTCCGAGCCGGGGCCGTCCAGATTGATCGCCGCGCCCCAGGGGGTGCGGTGCGCCTCGGTGAGATACGGCCCGAACGACGGCGGGTGGTTCCCCGACGGACCCAGATGGTTGTGGACCACATCCAGCACCACGCCGAGCCCCAGACCGTGCGCGGTGTCCGTGAACCGCCGCAGCGCGGCGGGACCGCCGTACGGCTCGTGCACCGCCCAGGGCGCGACCCCGTCGTACCCCCAGCCGTGCCGCCCCGGGAAGGGACAGACCGGCATCAGCTCCACATGGGTGACCCCCAGCCGGGCCAGGTCGCCCAGGTGCTCCGCCGCCGCGTCCAGGGTCCCCTCCTCGGTCCAGGTGCCCACATGCAGCTCGTACAGGACCGCCCCGGGCAGCCCCCGGCCCGCCCAGGGGTGGAGCCAGTGGTGGGTGTCCGGCAGCACCACGGCGCTCGGTCCGTCGGGGCCGTCGGGCTGCCGCCGCGACCGGGGGTCCGGCAGGACCGGCCCGTCGTCCAGGGCGAAGCCGTAGCGGTCCCCGTCGCCGGCCGGCGCCGCCACACCCCACCAGTCCGGACGGCCCGTCACCCGGGTCATCGGCAGCCGCTCGCCGGACAGCCACAGCGCCACCCCTTCCCGTGCGAACGGTGCCCACACCTCGAAGAGCACTGGCGCTCCCCTCGTCCCAGGGCGCCGCGCCCGGCGCCACCCGATGTCTGCCCGGCCATCCTGGCCAGTCCGGGCCCTGGAGGGGGGTGTTCTTCGCCCGTTAGGGTCACGGGCCATGCCGACACCAGGGTCACCCGCGTCAGAACCGCCCGTACCGGAGCCGCCCGCGTCAGAGCCACCCGTACCGGATTCACCGGTACCGGAGCCACCCGCCGCAGCGTCCCCCGTACCGGATTCACCCGTCCCCGTCTTCCCGCCCGGCTTCCTCTGGGGAGCCGCCGCCTCCGCCTTCCAGACCGAGGGGGCCGCCGACACCGGCGGCAAGGGCCCCTCCGGCTGGGACGAGTTCGCCGCCCGGGGCCGGATCAAGGACGGCGCCGACGCCTCCCGGGGCACCGGCTTCCTCGACCGCTACGAGGAGGACGCGGATCTCCTCGCCGGGCTCGGCACGGACGCCTTCCGCTTCTCCATCAGCTGGCCCCGGGTCGTCCCCGGCGGCAGCGGGCCGGTCAACCCGGAGGGCCTGGCCTTCTACGACCGGCTGGTCGACGCGCTGCTCGCCCGGGGGATCACCCCCGCGGCCACCCTCTACCACTGGGACACCCCGCTGCCGCTGGAACGGGCGGGCGGCTGGCTGGAACGGGACACCGCCGCCCGGTTCGCCGAGTACACCGCCCAGGTCGCCGCCCGGCTCGCCGACCGGGTACCCCTGTGGATCACGATCAACGAACCCGCCGAGGTCACCCTGCTCGGCTATGCCCTCGGCGAGCACGCCCCCGGCAGACGGCTCCTCTTCGACGCCCTGCCCGCCGCCCACCACCAGCTCCTCGCCCATGGCCTCGCGGTCCAGGCGCTGCGGGCCGCCGGGGCGGGCGGGATCGGGATCGCCCTCTCCCACTCCCCGGTGCGCGCGGCGGGCCCGGACGAGGCCGACCGCTCGGCCGCCGCGCTCTACGACACCCTCACCAACTGGATGTTCGCCGACCCCGTCCTCACCGGCCGCTACCCGGACGACGGCCTCGCCGCGCTGCTGCCGGGACCGGTCGCCGACGATCTGGCCGTGATCGGCGCCCCGCTCGACTGGTACGGGGTGAACTACTACCACCCGATGGCGGTCGGCGCCCCCACCGGTGACCCCGCCGCCGACGGCTTCGCCGGGATCGAACTCCCCGGCGGCCTCCCCTTCGGCCTCCGGGAGACCGAGAGCGCGGAACGCACCGACTTCGGCTGGCCGGTGGTCCCCGAGGGGCTGTACGAGATCCTCACCGGCCTCCGCGCCCGCTTCGGCGACCGGCTGCCCCCGGTCATGGTCACCGAGAACGGCTGCTCCTGCGACGCCCTGGACGACCGGCGGCGGATCGCCTTCCTCGACGGCCATCTGCGGGCGCTGCACCGCGCGATCACCGACGGGGTGCCGGTACGGGGCTACTTCACCTGGTCGCTGACGGACAACATCGAGTGGGCCGAGGGCGCCTCCCAGCGGTTCGGCCTGGTCCATGTCGACTACGCGACCCTGCGGCGCACCCCGAGGGCGTCCTACGCCTGGTACCGGGAGCTGATCGCCGCCCAGCGCGCGCGGGTCCGGGAGGGCTGAGCCCCGGCTCACCGGCGGATACGGGGGAGGGCGCGGGCGCGGGTCAGCGTACCGACCGTATCCGCCAGACCAGGGCGGCACCGGCCCCGGTCAGCAGGGCGGAGGTGATGAACAGCCCGGAGTAGCCGCCGCCCAGGGCGATCACCGACGCGGCCAGCGCCGGGCCCAGCACCTGGGGCACCGCGTTGGCCACATTGAGCACCCCCAGATCCTTGGCGCGGTCGCCCGCCCGGGGCAGTACCTGGGTGAGCAGCGCCTGTTCCACCCCCACATAGGCGCCGAAACCCAGCCCCAGCAGGGTCGCCGCGACCATGGTCACCGGCCAGGTGGGGTGGGCGGCCAGCAGCAGCGCGGCCACCGACATCACGGTCGCGCCGAGCGCGACCGGCGCCCGCCGCAGCCCCAGCCGGTCCGAGACCCGGCCCGCGCCGATCGCGGTCACCGTCACCCCGCCCGTGTAGAGCGCGGTCAGCACCAGGACCCCCTGGTCCGGGGCGGGATGGCCCACCGTGTCGTCCAGGAAGTAGAGCATGTACAGGGTGCCCAGACCGTTCCCCAGATTCACCGCGAAGCGGGTCAGCCAGGACCAGCCGAAGTCCGGATGGGCCCGGGGGTCCACCCAGAAGTCCCGCGCCCGCAGCCGTACCCGGTCCACCGGGGCGCCGGGCACCTCCCGTACCAGGAGAAACGGCAGCACCAGCAGCACGGTCAGCGAGGTCAGCAGCAGATATCCGCCCGCAGGCCCGGTCCCCACCACCGTCACCAGCGCCGCCCCCGCCACCAGCCCCAGCGGCTGCGCCAGCCCCACCCAGCCGGTGACCGAGGCGCGCTGCGCCACCGGCACCCGGTCCGGGACCACCGCGACGGCGCTCGCGAGCACGGCGTTCAGGCCCAGCTGTGCCAGACACCAGCCGGCGGTGACCCCGGCGACCGAGGACTGGACGGAGGTGAGCACCAGCCCCGCCGAGGCGAGCGCGGTACCCCCCGCGATCCAGGGGCGGCGCCGCCCGTACCGGCTCCGGGTGCGGTCCGAGAGGGCGCCCGCGACCGGGTTGGCCACCACGGCGATCAGCGCCCCGATCCCGGTCGCCCAGCTCAGCGCGGCCTCCTTGTTCCCCGGGTCGATCCCGTCCAGCTGCTGGGCCAGCAGTAACTGAATCGGGGTCAGAAAGGCCATATAGAGCCCTATATGGACCAGGATCAGGCGGAGGGTCCACCCGGGGCGCACCCGCTCCCACGGCTCGTCCCCGGTACCGCGGGCGGGCGGCTGACGCGTCTCCATGGGCGGTCCACCCTCGGCTCGGACGACAGAGGCGTGCGCCCGTCGGCCGGGGTGCGGGGTCGGACCGCCGCGACCGGGGGTGTCCCGGAGCTTGGGCCGTGTCCGCAAAGCCCCGCCTGGCCCGCGACGCCCGGCACGCACACTCGCTGCGTTGTCGGGCCCATCCAAGTACGCCCAGTACGAGAATGACCCTCCGCCTTGCGATTGCACGCACCGGACGCCGCGACCCCCGCCCTTCGGGCGAACGACGCTACTTTGCGGACACGGCCCAGGGACACCCCTCGGTCGCGGACAATGCGTCAGTCGGCCGAAGTGGCCTCCGCCGCCGGCCCGTCGTGGACGAGATGCACCCGCTCGTCCGCGACCGGATGCCCGGCCCGCGCGAAGTGCGCCGCCATCGGGAGGTTGGTGCGGTCGGTGGAGCCCGCGACGAAGGCGGCGCCCTCGGCGGCCAGCACCCGGGTGCACTCCACGAGCAGGTCATAGGCATAGCCATGGCCGCGCTGAGCGGGGACGACACCGATGAAGCCGATACAGGGGCCCGAGGGGTTGTGCGCGGGGATGTGCAGACCGACCAGCTCCCCCTCGGGGGTGAAGGCCAGCTGCCACCAGGCGCGCGGCGAGGAGTACCAGTGGAAGTACGCCAGCTCCTCCCGCGCGGCCCGCTCGATCCCGCCCTCGGCGATATCGAGCCGGGCATGGGCGTCGAGGGTGCCCCGCTGCACCTGGCGCAGCACATCGAGGATCACCTCGTCGTCGGGCTCGGGCCGGAACACCAGCCGCCCGGGGCGCTCGGGGAGCCCGCACTCCGGGGTCCAGCGGTACTGGTAGCGCTCGACCAGGACCCGCATCCCGGCGGACCGGGCGGCCCGCAGCCGGGCCTCGCCCGCCGCCCGGGTCACCGGGTCGTCGCGCCAGCCCGGGGGCAGGATCAGCTGGTACTCCACCCGGTACGGGGCGGTGCGCAGCAGCTCGGCGCCGGCCTCCTCCTCGCCCTCGGCGAAGTCCAGCCGGTTGAGCAGGCGGGGGGTGGTGTCGTCGGGGCCGCCCCACCAGGCGGCCCGGGCCACGACCACGCCGTCGCGCAGTGCGACCCGCTTCCACTCGGGCCGGTGGGTGGCTCGGGCGAGGGCCCGGCCGGTGCCGAGGGGGTCGGGCAGGGTGTCGAAGAGATGGGCGCTGCTCGCGTCGAGCACGCGGATGACCGGATCGGTCACGGTAGGTCCTCCGGAAGGAAAGCTGTGGCAGCGCTCCCGGTCAGACTGCGAACGCCGGGCGGACGGGGCGGGAGCGCGAAGAACGTGTGATGTACACGGCACTCGCCTCCTTCCGTCTCTCCTCGGGCGTCGTGATCAAGCTAACCCGTGCCGAGCCGTCCCGTCCAGCGCTTTGTCGCGGGCGCCGGGGCGTCCCGTTTCTGGACACCGGGAGCGCGCCCGGCGGACAATCGGGGGGTGACGTCGTCGTTCGAGTTCCCCACGAGCGGACCGCCGGCCCGGATCGCGGACGCCGAGCGGGACCGGGTCGTCGATGTGCTCAGCGAGGGCGCGGCCCAGGGCCGCCTCTCGCAGGACACCTTTCTGCGCCGGCTGGAGCTGGCCCTCGCCGCCCGCAGCATGGATGAACTCCGGGTGCTCACCGCCGACCTGGGCCCGGACCGCCCCGGCCTCGGCGGCCGCCTGGTCGGCGCGGTCGGCGCCGCCTCCGCCTTCCGCCAGCGCCTCCGCCGCGCCTGGGACGTCCAGCGCCTCCCCCCGCTGCTCCTCCCCGAGCCGGGTCCCTTCGCCCTGCGCATCGGCCGCGAGCCGGGCAGCGGGCTGCGGCTGAGCCATGAGACGGTCTCCCGCCGCCACGCCGAACTGATCCGCCGTCATGACCGCTGGCTCCTGCGCGACCTCGGCTCCACCAACGGCACCACCGTCAACGACCGCCGGGTGATCGGCGCGGTGGTCGTCCGCGACGGGGACATGGTGGGCTTCGGCGAGATGCGCTTCCGTCTCACCAACCGCTGACCCTTCCCGTCCCCTCTCCGGGGCTCCGCCCCCGGGCGGATGCGGTGGTGGCATGCTTCCGGGCTCCGGCCGCGCTCGGCATCCGCACCACGGTGAGCCCGGCCTCCGTTGACAGAGGTCGTACCTGGCGCCTTCTGACCGATAGTGATCAGTCTTTGCATACTTCTGGCTGCATTGTGATGAAGCGTGCCATTCTGTCCGGCTGGTAGGCCATTCCCCTCCGGCCGGGTCGCGTCCGTGCCATCGTGTGAGGGACGGCCCTGATGTCCAAATCCTCTGTATTCCAGCCGAGTTGATGTCCGGGGCCGGTCTGCCCGCCCTGTCTTCGCGGCTGTGGTTCCTCCGGCCGTCGCGCTGCCGTACCGCGGTGGTCGAAGGGGGCCCGCCGGTCACCCGCCCTGCGGTACGGACCGATGAGAGGGGAGAAGTCCATGGCCTTGTCCGAACGGACCCGTTCCTTGGGCACGTCATGGCCCAGGCGGTTCGTGGCTCTGGCCGCGACATCCGCGCTCGCCACCGGTGGTCTGGTGGTACTGGCTCCGGCCGCGTCGGCCGCGGGGGTGTGCGGGACCCCGGTGGTCTCGGGCGCCACGACCACGGTCACCTGCTCGGCCGGGGGCACCGGCAGTGTCACCGTTCCGCCGGCCGTCTCCGGCGTGGTGGTGACACTCGACGGCGCCGGTGGGTCCGCCAACGGGGTCGGGGTGCTCGGCGGCAAGGGCGCCCATGTGGTGGCCACGCTGGCCGTCACCCCCGGGCAGATCCTGAACGCGACCGTCGGCAGGAAGGGCGCCCTGGACACCGCATCCGGGCTGCCCGCGGCCAACACGGCCGGGCTCGGCGGGGATCTGGTCGCGGTGACCGGCGGCACCGGCACTCCGCTGCTGACCGCCGGGTCCGGCGGCGGAGCCAGCGGCGGCGGCACCGGCAGCGTCTTCTCCCCCCGCGGGTCCGTCGGCGCCAACAGTGGCGGCAACGGCCTCGGCGGCGGCGGCACCGGCGGGATCGCGGGTGGCGGCGTCTCGGGCAAGGCCGGGACCGCCACCGCGGGCGGCGCCGGCGGCGCGGGCGGGATCGGCCAGACCACCTCGGTCGCGGGCGCCTCCGGCACCTTCCCCAACGGCAACGCCCAACCCGGCCAGCTGGGCGTCCCCTCCCCGGCGGGCGCGGGCGGGGGCGGCGGGGCCGGCTACGGGGCCGGGGGCCAGGGCGGCAGCGGCAGCACCGGCACCGCAGGCGGCAATTCCTTCGCCGGTGCCGGGGGCTCCGGCGGTGGCGGCTCCAGCCTGATCACCAGCACCTACCCCGGTGCGACCTCGACCCTGGTCAATGGCTCGAACGCGGGCGACGGCTCCATCGTGTTCGTCTTCACCCAGGACCCGCCCACCGTCACCTCGGTCAGCCCCGCGAGCGGCACCACCGCGGGCGGGACGGTGGTCACGGTGACCGGCACCAACTTCACCGGCGCCACCGATGTCACCTTCGGCCCGGGCAACCCGGCCACCGCCGTGTCCTGCACCGACACCTCCTGCACCGCCACCGCCCCCGCGCATGGGGCGGGCACGGTCGATGTCCAGGTCACCACTCCCGGCGGCACCAGCACCCCCGTCCCGGCGGGCGAGTACACCTATATCGTCCCGGGCGCCGACCTGGCGGTGTCGGTCGCCGACTCCGCCGACCCGGTCCCGCTCGGATCCACCTTCACCGACACGGTCACCGTCACCAACAACGGCCCGGCCACCGCGACCGGCACCACCACCACGGTGGAGCTGTCCGGCACGTCCGCCGGGATCGTGTCCGCCACCGCCTCCCAGGGGTCGTGCACCGTGTCCGCGCCCACCGTCTCCTGTGCGCTCGGCACCCTCGCCTCCTCGGCGGACGTGACCGTCACCCTCGTGCTCTCCCCGGCCGCGACCGGGACGGTCACCGCGACCGCGAGCGCCGAAGCCGACCAGAGCGACCCCGACCCGGGCAACAACACCGCCGCGCAGAACACCACTGTCGACAACAGCCTGGGCTGCACCATCACCGGCACCAACGGCAACGACACGCTGAACGGAACCAACGGCAGCGACGTCATCTGCGGCCTGGGCGGCGACGACACCATCAACGGCGGCAACAGCAGTGACACCCTTCACGGCGGTCCCGGGAACGACACCATCGACGGCCAGAACGGCGACGACACCCTCCGCGGGGGCGGCGGCAACGACATCATGGGCGGCGGCAACGGCGCCGACCACCTCTACGGCGAGGCGGGCAACGACACCAACTACGGCGAGACCCTCCTCGGGTCGCTGCTCCATCTGTTCGACAACGGCAACGACCACATCTACGGCGGGCCGGGCGACGACGACCTCGACGGCCAGAACGGCAACGACACCCTCCTCGACACGGACGGCACCGACACCATGAGCGGCGGCCTCGGCAACGACAGCATCGACGTCCAGGACGGCGTCGGCGGCGACACCGCCAACGGCGCCCTCGGCAACGACACCTGCGCCGTCGACACCGGAGACACCGCGACCAGCTGCTGACCATCGGCTGAGCCGACCGCGGCCACCGCGCCCGGCCGGCCCGGGGCCCGGCGTGCCCTTCCGACAGAGTCCACGA
>NZ_JBEPCY010000061.1:0-23889 GCF_040299965.1 Streptomyces sp. NPDC000594
CGGGGGGTGCTGTGCCCGGGTACCCCCCCCCCCCCGGGCCCCGCCCCCGCCCCCCCCGGAGCTACCGGGAGGCGGGCGCACGGCGTACGGGGGGTACCGTTCGGGTCGGGTGGGGGAGGGGGCCGCCACCCTGGCCGTGGCAGTCGCAGGGGACGGGAGTGGCAGGGGATGGAGCACGCCGTGGGGGCCCAGCCGCCGGACCGGGGTACGGGGACCGGATGGGCGGGGCCGTCCCCCGCGCAGCCGCCACCGCCGCATCCCCCGCAGCCGCACCCCGGCTGGAGCCCGCCGCACCCCGCCGCGCCCCCGCCGGGACCGCACCCCGGCGTGCCTCCGTCGGGACCGCACCCGGCCGCGCACCTCTCCGTACCCCCGTCGGGGTCGCACGCTTCCGTACCGCCGCCGGGGTCGCATCCCTCCGTACCCCCGTCGGGTCCGCACCGGGACCCGGCCGCCGACGGTCCGGCGATACCCCCCACCGCCCTCACCGCGCCGCTCGCCGTCCTGCTCATCGGGCCCGCCGGCGCGGGCAAGACCACGGTCGCCCGCCACTGGGCGACCCGCCGCCGGGTCCCCACCGCCCACATCAGCCTGGACGACGTCCGGGAGTGGGTGTGCTCCGGCTTCGCCGACCCCCGGGCCGGCTGGAACGAGCACTCCGAGGCCCAGTACCGGCTCGCCCGGCGCACCTGCGGCTTCGCCGCCCGCAACTTCCTGGCCAACGGGATCTCCTGCGTCATCGACGACGCGGTCTTCCCGGACTGGCCCGTCGTCGGGCTCGGCGGCTGGAAGCGCCATGTCGGACCGGGGCTGCTGCCGGTGGTGCTGCTGCCCGGACTGGAGACCGTCCTGGAGCGCAACGCCCGGCGCACCGGCAACCGCAGGCTCGGGGACGAGGAGGTCGCCTCCATCCACGGCCGGATGGCGGGCTGGTACGGCTCCGGGCTGCCGATCATCGACAACTCCCACCAGGATGTCGAGACCACGGCCCGCGCGCTGGACGAGGCCCTCACCCGCGCGATGAGCGGCCCGCCGCCGGCCCGGCCCCCGGGCCCCGCCGCAGCTCCCTGACGGGCACCCCGCCCCGGAGCCGGGCCGGGGACGCGTCACCCGTTCGGCCCCCCGTCCCCGGCGCCGCCGCAGTGTCTTCGAGGGGGCCGGGACCCCGCCGTACCGGGACCCCGCCCCGCACCCCGGTCGGACGCCCCGGCGGGCCGTACCGGCGCGTCGCTCGTACGCTCGGGGCATGTCTGAGGTGTATGGGGTCCGCCGGGACCGCCTGCGTGAGCGGTGCGCCGCCACCGGCACCGCCGGAGCCCTCGTCTCCCGTCCCGCCAATGTGCGCTACCTCGCCGGGGGCGCCCCCTGGGGGGCGGTCCTGCTGCTCGGGCCCGCCGAGGATGTGCTGCTCTGCCCCCGGGAACCCACCGGGACCGATGGCGAGGGCCACCCCGACGAGGGGCTGCGGCTCACCGTGCTGCCCGGCAGCGCCGGGGATCCCGCCGTCGCCGCCGCCGATCTCGCCCGCTCCGCCGGCGGCACCTCGCTCGCCGTCGAGGAGCACCATCTGACCGTCGCCCGCCATCGCGCGCTCCGCTCCGTGGCGCCCCGGCTGGACCTGGTCGATCTGGGATTCGCGGTGGAGCAGCTGAGGGTGGTCAAGGACGAGGAGGAGATCGCCTGTCTGCGGATCGCCGCCGAGATCACTGATCAGGCCCTGGGGGAGCTGCTGGAGTCGATCCTGGTCGGCCGGACGGAGCGCCATCTCGCCCTGGAGCTGGAGCGACGGCTGATCGACCACGGGGCGGACGGCCCCGCCTTCCGTACCTCGGTGGCGACCGGGCCGCACTCCGGCCGCCGGGGCCATCACCCCACCGACCGCCGGGTGGAGGAGGGTGACTTCCTCTCGGTCTGTGTGGGTGCCGACTACCGGGGGTATCGCTGTGAGATCGGCCGTACCTTCGTGATCGGCACCTCACCGGCCCAGTGGCAGATCGAGTTGTACGACCTGGTCTTCGCCGCCCAGCGGGCCGCCCGGGAGGCGCTGACACCCGGCGCCGCCTGCCGTGATGTGGATCGCGCGGCCCGCCAGATCCTGGACGCCGCGGGCCATGGCGAGGGCCTCGCACCGCTCACCGGGCACGGTGTCGGCCTGGAAATCGACGAGGACCCGCAGCTGGCCCCGGCCGCCATGGGTAAACTGGACGCTTGCGTGCCGGTCACCGTCGAACCGGGGGTCCACCTCCCGGGCCGGGGCGGCGTCCGGATCGATGACACGCTCGTCGTGCGCCAGGAGGCGGACGGCGGACCCGAGCTACTCACCATCACGACCAAGGAACTGCTCGCGCTCTGAGGGCGCGGGGCCGCAGCCCTCGGTCGTCCACCAGCGTCAGTCCAGGAGATTCCGCAACCGTGGCTTCCACGAACGACCTCAAGAACGGCATGGTGCTCAAGCTCGACAACGACCAGCTCTGGTCCGTCGTCGAGTTCCAGCACGTCAAGCCCGGCAAGGGCCCGGCCTTCGTGCGCACCAAGCTGAAGAACGTGCTGTCCGGCAAGACCGTCGACAAGACGTTCAACGCCGGTGTGAAGGTCGAGACGGCCACCGTCGACCGCCGCGACATGCAGTTCTCGTACATGGACGGCGACTACTTCGTCTTCATGGACATGCAGACGTACGACCAGCTGCATGTCTCCCGCCCGGCCGTCGGTGACGCCGCGAACTTCCTGATCGAGGGCTTCACCGCCACCGTCGCCACCCACGAGGGCGAGGTGCTCTATGTCGAGCTGCCCGCCGCCGTGGAGCTGGTGATCGCGGAGACCGAGCCCGGTGTCCAGGGCGACCGCTCCACCGGTGGCACCAAGCCCGCCCAGCTGGAGACCGGCTTCACCGTCCAGGTGCCGCTGTTCATCACCACGGGTGAGAAGATCAAGGTCGACACCCGCTCCGGCGACTACCTCAGCCGGGTGAACAGCTAACCGTGGCCGCCCGCAACAAGGCCCGTAAGCGTGCCTTCCAGATTCTCTTCGAGGCCGATCAGCGCGGTGTCTCCGTGCAGACCGTCCTCGCTGACTGGATCCGCCACTCACGGACCGACACCCGCCAGCCTCCCGTCACCGAGTACACGATGGAGCTGGTCGAGGGGTACGCGGAGTACGCGCCCCGGATCGACGATCTCATCGCCACCTATGCCGAGGGCTGGGATCTGGACCGGATGCCGGTCGTGGACCGGAACATCCTGCGGCTCAGCACCTATGAGCTGGTCTGGGTGGACGGGACGCCGGACGCGGTGGTGATCGACGAGGCGGTGCTGCTCGCCAGGGAGTTCTCCACCGATGAGTCGCCCTCCTTCGTGAACGGCCTCCTCGGCCGCTTCAAGGACCTCAAGCCGAGCCTGCGCCGCGAGTAGCGGGCGCGCACCGTGCTCATCCCGGGCCCGTGCCCGGCGACCTCTGGGTCGTCGGGTCCGGGCCCGGAGTGCTGTCCGGGCCCCGTACCCGCCCGGAGCGCTGTCCCCGCCCCGCGTACTGTCCGGGCCCGTCAGTCGCCGGGTGCGGCCCTCGCGGGGCGCCGGTGGCCCCTGGGGCGGAAGCGGCCCCGCGAGGCCCGCAGCGCCCGTCCAGAGGGCGGTGGTGGCATACGAGAAGGGCGGGCCCGGTCGGGCCCGCCCTTCTGGCGTGACGTTTCTTCGAGTCCTCCCAGGGGGAGGGGCGGCACTCCGCCCGAGCGGTGGTCCGCTCAGCTCTCCTCGTGGCTGACCGCGCGACGCGCGTCCGCGTCGAGCACACCCCAGCTGATCAGCTGTTCGGTGAGCACGGACGGCGACTGGTCGTAGATCACGGCCAGGGTGCGCAGATCGTCCTGACGGATCGAGAGCACCTTGCCGTTGTAGTCACCGCGCTGGGACTGGATGGTGGCGGCGTACCGCTGGAGCGGGCCCGCCTTCTCGGCCGGGACATGCGCCAGCCGCTCCAGGTCCAGGACCAGCTTCGGCGGGGGCTCGGCGGCACCGCCGGGGGTCGTGCCCGGCAGCAGCTCCTGCACCGGGACACCGTAGAAATCGGCCAGCTCGGCCAGGCGCTGGACGGTGACGGCGCGGTCGCCGCGCTCGTACGAACCGACCACCACGGCCTTCCAGCGGCCCTGGGACTTCTCTTCCACGCCGTGGAGGGACAGCCCCTGCTGGGTGCGGATGGCGCGGAGCTTGGCCCCGAGCTGTTTTGCGTATTCGCTGGACATATAGCTCCCCGGACGCTGTGACGACGTGCGGCTCAGCCGCGCGGCTGGTAACTCACTGTGAGGTTACGCAGAGTTACTTGGATGCGTCAAGCCGGGTGGTCCGGACCGGTAACTTGTCATGATCCGTTCGTGGCGAGAGATCGTCTCCTGTCCGGTTCGATGCGGTTGGTGCGGGGGTGGGTCCGTCACCCCAGTGGCCCCTGGTACGGTGGTCAGGAAATCCAGACGTCCTTTAAGGTCCGTCCCGTGAGGCGGAGAAGGAGGTCCGTTCCGTATGGACACGCACCGCACGCACCACTCCGATGCCGCCCGCCCCGTTCTCGAGGCGCCCGACATCGCCCGGGTCCTGACCCGTATCGCCCACGAGATCGTCGAACGCGCCAAGGGCGCCGACGACGTGGTCCTGCTCGGCATCCCCACCCGGGGGGTCTTCCTCGCCCGGCGGCTCGCCGCCAAGCTGGAGGAGATCACCGGCCGGGCGATGCCCGTCGGCTCGCTCGACATCACCATGTACCGCGACGATCTGCGGCTGCGACCCGCCCGCGCGCTGGGCCGCACCGAGATCCCCGGGGACGGCGTCGACGGCCGGCTGGTCGTCCTCGTCGACGATGTGCTCTTCTCCGGCCGCACCATCCGCGCCGCCCTCGACGCCCTCGGCGACATCGGTCGCCCCCGCGCGGTCCAGCTCGCCGTCCTGGTCGACCGGGGCCACCGCGAGCTGCCCATCCGCGCCGACTATGTGGGCAAGAACCTCCCCACCTCGCTGCGCGAGACGGTCCGGGTGCAGCTCGCCGAGGAGGACGGCCGCGACACCGTGCTGCTCGGCCTGCGCGACACCCCCCGCGACCCCGCCCCGGCCGCCGGGGAGTAGCCCCGCGCCACCGCCCCGCCCCGGGCCCTCCCACGGCCCATCGGCGGCGCACCCGTGCGCACTGCGGCCCGTCCCGCCCGGATTGTCCGCATAATGCCCGCGACACAGCCCGCGACACCCAGCCCGCGATACGACCCTGCGCGATACGACCCGCGCGCCTCCCCGACACCCATCGGAGCCCTTCGATGAAGCGCCACCTCATCTCGGCCGCCGACCTCTCGCGTGACGATGCCGTCCTCATCCTCGACACCGCCGAGGAGATGGCGCGCGTCGCCGACCGGCCGATCAAGAAGCTGCCCACCCTCCGCGGGCGCACCGTCGTCAACCTCTTCTTCGAGGACTCGACCCGGACCAGGATCTCCTTCGAGGCCGCCGCCAAGCGCCTCTCCGCCGACGTGATCAACTTCTCCGCCAAGGGGTCGTCGGTCTCCAAGGGCGAGTCCCTCAAGGACACCGCCCTGACCCTGGAGGCGATGGGCGCGGACGCCGTCGTCATCCGCCACCACGCCTCCGGCGCCCCCTACCGGCTCGCCAACTCCGGCTGGATCGACGGCGCCGTCGTCAACGCCGGGGACGGCACCCACGAGCACCCCACCCAGGCCCTCCTCGACGCCTTCACCATGCGCCGCCGGCTGGTCGGACGGGACGCCGGCCTCGGCCGTGACCTGGCAGGCCGCCGGATCACCATCGTCGGCGACATCCTGCACAGCCGGGTCGCCCGCTCCAATGTGCTGCTGCTCCACACCCTCGGCGCCGAGGTCACCCTGGTGGCCCCGCCGACCCTGCTCCCCATCGGTGTCGAGCACTGGCCCTGCGAGGTCTCCTACGACCTCGACCGGGTGCTGCCCACCGCGGACGCCGTGATGATGCTCCGCGTCCAGCGGGAGCGGATGAACGCCGCCTTCTTCCCCACCGAGCGCGAGTACTCCCGCCGCTACGGACTCGACGGCGACCGGATGGCCACCATGCCGGAGCACGCCATCGTGATGCACCCCGGCCCGATGAACCGCGGCATGGAGATCACCGCCCAGGTCGCCGACTCCGACCGCTGCACCGCCGTGGAGCAGGTCGCCAACGGCGTCTCCACCCGGATGGCCGTCCTCTATCTGCTGATGGGCGGTTACGAGCCCGCCACCCCCGCCCCCGCGCGTACCCAGGAGAACCAGTAATCATGAGCAAGATCCTCATCCGTGGCGCGCAGGTACTCGGCGGCGCCGTCCAGGACGTCCTCATCGACGGCGAGCTGATCGCCGGGGTCGGCACCGGGCTGAGCGCCGAGGGCGCCCAGGTCGTCGAGGGCGCGGGCCGGATCCTCCTGCCGGGCCTGGTCGACCTCCACACCCATCTGCGCGAGCCCGGCCGCGAGGACTCCGAGACCGTCCTCACCGGCACCAGGGCCGCGGCCGTCGGCGGCTACACCGCCGTCCACGCCATGGCCAACACCTTCCCCGTCGCCGACACCGCCGGTGTGGTCGAGCAGGTCTGGCGCCTCGGCAAGGAGTCCGGCTACTGCGACGTCCAGCCGGTCGGCGCCGTCACCGTGGGCCTGGAGGGCAAGCACCTCGCCGAGCTGGGCGCCATGCACGACTCCGCCGCCGGGGTGAAGGTCTTCTCCGACGACGGCAAGTGCGTGGACGATGCCGTGATCATGCGCCGGGCGCTGGAGTACGTGAAGGCGTTCGACGGCGTCGTCGCCCAGCACGCCCAGGAGCCCCGCCTCACCGAGGGCGCCCAGATGAACGAGGGCGTCGTCTCCGCCGAGCTGGGCCTCGGCGGCTGGCCCGCCGTCGCCGAGGAGTCGATCATCGCCCGCGATGTGCTGCTCGCCGCCCATGTCGGCTCCCGGCTGCACGTCTGCCACCTCTCCACGGCCGGCTCGGTCGAGATCGTCCGCTGGGCCAAGTCCAAGGGCTGGGATGTGACCGCCGAGGTCACCCCGCACCACCTGCTCCTCACCGACGAGCTGGTCCGCACCTACAACCCCGTCTACAAGGTGAACCCGCCGCTGCGCACCGAGGCCGATGTGCTGGCCCTGCGCGAGGCGCTCGCCGACGGCACCATCGACTGTGTGGCCACCGACCACGCCCCCCACCCCCACGAGGACAAGGACTGCGAGTGGGGCGCCGCGGCCATGGGCATGGTCGGCCTGGAGACCGCGCTCTCCGTCGTCCAGGAGACGATGGTGGAGACCGGGCTGCTGGACTGGGCGGGCGTCGCCGACCGGATGTCCTTCCGCCCCGCGCACATCGGCCGCCTCGCCGGACACGGCCGCCCGGTCGCCGCGGGGGAGCCCGCCAACCTGGTCCTGGTCGATCCGGCATACCGTGGGAGCGTGGACCCCGAGGGCTTCGCCTCCCGCAGCCGCAACACCCCCTACCAGGGGCGTGAGCTGCCGGGCCGCGTCACCCACACCTTCCTCCGGGGCCGCGCCACGGTACTCGACGGGAAACTCGCGTGACATCACTCACCCACATCGCAGCCGCCGCCGCCCATCTCGCCACCGAGAAGAAGTCCGCGGAGGTCACCGACTGGGCGGCCCGCATCGGCTGGGTCATCGGTCTTGCCCTCTTCGTCGCCCTGGTCTGGTGGCTGATGCGGCAGGGCTGGAAATGGCGCGGCAGCCTCCAGTCCGGGCTCCCCGAGCCCGCCGCCCCGCCGGCGGAGCCCGGTACCCCCCGGCTCACCCTGACCGGCCGCTACCACGGCTCCACCACCGCCGGGCAGTGGCTCGACCGGATCGTCGCCCATGGCCTCGGCGTCCGCAGCCTGGTCGAGCTGACCCTCACCGACACCGGACTCACCGTCGTACGCCCCGGCGCGCGCGACTTCCACATCCCGCTCGCCGACCTGCGCGAGGCCCGCCTCGACAAGGGAATCGCCGGGAAGGTCCTCGCCGAGGGCGGCCTCCTGATCATCACCTGGCAGCTCGGCGACACCCTGATCGACTCCGGTTTCCGCTCGGACAGCGCCGCCGGGCACACCGAGTGGGTCACCACCCTGAACCACCTGACCGACACGACGGAAGGCGTACGATGACGACCTCCACCCCGGGGAAGACTGCGGCGAAGAACGCAGCTCCCGCCGTTCTCGTCCTGGAGGACGGCCGCACCTTCCGCGGCCGTGCCTACGGGGCCGTGGGGGAGACCTTCGGCGAAGCGGTCTTCAACACCGGCATGACCGGCTACCAGGAAACCCTGACCGACCCCTCGTACCACCGCCAGGTCGTGGTCATGACCGCCCCCCACATCGGCAACACGGGCGTCAAC
Organism: Streptomyces sp. NPDC000594; assembly: GCF_040299965.1. Lineage (NCBI taxonomy): Bacteria > Bacillati > Actinomycetota > Actinomycetes > Kitasatosporales > Streptomycetaceae > Streptomyces > Streptomyces sp. NPDC000594. The sequence continues at coordinate 8,378 of NZ_JBEPCY010000061.1, forward strand.
CACGAGGACGACGAGTCCCAGCGGATCTGGGTCGCCGGCTATGTGGTCCGCGACCCCTCCCGGGTCCGCTCCAACTGGCGCTCCCGGCACACCCTCGACCAGGAGCTGACCTCCCAGGGCGTGGTCGGCATCAGCGGCATCGACACCCGCGCCCTCACCCGCCATCTGCGGGACCGCGGCGCCATGCGGGTGGGCATCTTCTCCGGCGACACCCTCGCCGACGAGGCCACCCTGCTCGACCGGGTCCGCCGGGCCCCCGAGATGACCGGCGCCGACCTCTCCGCCGAGGTCGCCACCACCGACACCTATGTCGTCCCGGCGATCGGCGAGAAGCGCTTCACCGTCGCCGCCCTCGACCTCGGCATCAAGGGCATGACCCCGCACCGGATGGCCGAGCGCGGCATCGAGGTGCACGTCCTGCCCGCGACCGCCACCGTGGAGGATGTGTACGCGATCCAGCCCGACGGCGTCTTCCTCTCCAACGGCCCCGGCGACCCGGCCACCGCCGACCTCTCCGTCGTCCAGGGCGTCCTGGAGCGGGGCACCCCGCTCTTCGGCATCTGCTTCGGCAACCAGCTCCTCGGCCGCGCCCTCGGCTTCGGCACCTACAAGCTGAAGTACGGCCACCGCGGCATCAACCAGCCGGTGCAGGACCGTTCCACCGGCAAGGTCGAGGTCACCGCGCACAACCACGGCTTCGCCGTCGACGCCCCCCTCGACCGGGTCTCCGACACCCCCTACGGCCGGGTCGAGGTCTCCCACGTCTGCCTCAACGACAACGTGGTGGAGGGGCTCCGGCTGCTCGACCGGCCCGCCTTCAGCGTCCAGTACCACCCCGAAGCGGCAGCCGGCCCGCACGACGCCGCCTACCTCTTCGACCGCTTCGTCTCCCTGATGGAGGGCCAGCGTGCCTAAGCGCTCCGACATCCAGTCCGTCCTGGTCATCGGCTCCGGCCCGATCGTCATCGGCCAGGCCGCCGAGTTCGACTACTCCGGCACCCAGGCGTGCCGGGTCCTCAAGGCCGAGGGCCTGCGGGTCATCCTGGTCAACTCCAACCCGGCCACGATCATGACCGACCCGGAGATCGCCGACGCCACCTACGTCGAGCCGATCACCCCCGAGTTCGTCGAGAAGATCATCGCCAAGGAGCGCCCCGACGCGCTGCTGCCGACCCTCGGCGGCCAGACCGCCCTCAACACCGCCATCTCCCTCCATGAGCGCGGCATCCTGGAGACCTACGGTGTCGAGCTGATCGGCGCCAATGTGGCCGCCATCAACAAGGGCGAGGACCGCGAGCTGTTCAAGGGAGTCGTCGAGGAGGTCCGGCGCAAGACCGGCCACGGCGAGTCCGCCCGCTCGGTGATCTGCCACTCCATGGACGACGTCCTGGCCGGCGTCGAAACCCTCGGCGGCTACCCCGTCGTCGTCCGCCCCTCCTTCACCATGGGCGGCGCCGGCTCCGGCTTCGCCCACGACGAGGAGGAGCTGCGCCGGATCGCCGGACAGGGCCTCACCCTCTCCCCGACCACCGAGGTCCTCCTGGAGGAGTCCATCCTCGGCTGGAAGGAGTACGAGCTGGAGCTGATGCGCGACCGCAACGACAATGTCGTGGTCGTCTGCTCCATCGAGAACTTCGACCCCATGGGCGTGCACACCGGTGACTCCATCACCGTCGCCCCCTCGATGACCCTCACCGACCGTGAGTACCAGCGGCTGCGGGACATCGGCATCGCCATCATCCGCGAGGTCGGTGTCGACACCGGCGGCTGCAACATCCAGTTCGCGGTCAACCCGGTCGACGGCCGGATCATCGTCATCGAGATGAACCCCCGGGTCTCCCGCTCCTCCGCCCTCGCCTCCAAGGCCACCGGCTTCCCCATCGCCAAGATCGCCGCGAAGCTCGCCGTCGGCTACACCCTGGACGAGATCCCCAACGACATCACCGAGAAGACCCCGGCCTCCTTCGAGCCGACCCTCGACTATGTCGTCGTCAAGGCCCCCCGCTTCGCCTTCGAGAAGTTCCCCTCCGCCGACGCCACCCTCACCACCACCATGAAGTCGGTCGGCGAGGCCATGGCCATCGGCCGCAACTTCACCGAGGCGCTCCAGAAGGCCCTGCGCTCCCTGGAGAAGAAGGGCAGCCAGTTCGACTTCGCCGGCGACCCGGCCGCCCTCGGCGACAAGGACGAGCTGCTGCGCGCCTCCGTCCGTCCCACCGACGGCCGGATCAACACGGTCATGCGGGCCATCCGCGCCGGGGCCACCCCCGAGGAGGTCTTCAAGGCCACCCGGATCGACCCCTGGTTCGTGGACCAGCTCTTCCTGATCAAGGAGTACGCCGACGAGCTGGCCACCGCCGAGGAGCTGACCCCCGAGCTGCTCGCCGAGGCCAAGCGGCACGGCTTCTCCGACTCCCAGATCGCGGACATCCGCGGACTGCGCGAGGAGGTCGTCCGCGAGGTCCGGCACGCCCTCGGCGTCCGGCCGGTCTACAAGACCGTCGACACCTGCGCCGCCGAGTTCGCCGCCCGCACCCCGTACTTCTACTCCTCGTACGACGAGGAGACCGAGGTCGCCCCGCGCGAGAAGCCCGCCGTGATCATCCTCGGCTCCGGGCCCAACCGTATCGGCCAGGGCATCGAGTTCGACTACTCCTGCGTCCACGCCTCCTTCGCGCTCAGCGACGCCGGGTACGAGACCGTCATGGTCAACTGCAACCCGGAGACCGTCTCCACCGACTACGACACCTCCGACCGGCTCTACTTCGAGCCGCTCACCCTGGAGGACGTCCTGGAGATCGTCCACGCCGAGTCGCAGGCCGGCCCGGTCGCGGGCGTCATCGTCCAGCTGGGCGGCCAGACCCCGCTCGGCCTCGCCCAGGCGCTCAAGGACAACGGCGTCCCCGTCGTCGGCACCTCCCCGGAGGCCATCCACGCCGCCGAGGACCGCGGCGCCTTCGGCCGGGTCCTGGCCGAGGCCGGACTGCCCGCCCCCAAGCACGGCACCGCCACCACCTTCGACGAGGCCAAGGCCATCGCCGACGAGATCGGCTACCCCGTCCTGGTCCGCCCCTCCTATGTGCTGGGCGGCCGCGGTATGGAGATCGTGTACGAGGAGGCCCGCCTCCGGTCGTACATCGCCGAGTCCACCGAGATCAGCCCCACCCGGCCGGTCCTGGTCGACCGCTTCCTGGACGACGCCATCGAGATCGACGTCGACGCCCTCTACGACGGCGAGGAGCTGTACCTCGGCGGCGTCATGGAGCACATCGAGGAGGCCGGCATCCACTCCGGCGACTCGGCCTGTGCCCTGCCCCCCATCACCCTGGGCGGCTTCGACATCAAGCGGCTGCGCGCCTCCACCGAGGCCATCGCCCGGGGCGTCGGCGTCCGCGGACTGATCAACATCCAGTTCGCCATGGCCGGGGACATCCTCTATGTCCTGGAGGCCAACCCGCGCGCCTCCCGGACCGTCCCCTTCACCTCCAAGGCCACCGCCGTCCCGCTGGCCAAGGCCGCCGCCCGGATCTCGCTCGGCGCCACCATCGCCGAGCTGCGCGCCGAGGGGCTGCTGCCCCGCGAGGGCGACGGCGGCACCCTGCCCATGGACGCGCCGATCTCCGTCAAGGAGGCGGTCATGCCGTGGTCGCGCTTCCGCGACATCCACGGCCGCGGCGTCGACACCGTCCTCGGCCCGGAGATGCGCTCCACCGGCGAGGTCATGGGCATCGACACGGTCTTCGGCACCGCCTACGCCAAGTCCCAGGCGGGCGCCTACGGCCCGCTGCCCACCAAGGGCCGCGCCTTCATCTCCGTCGCCAACCGCGACAAGCGCTCGATGATCTTCCCGGCGCGTGAGCTGGTCGCCCATGGCTTCGAGCTGCTCGCCACCTCCGGCACCGCCGAGGTCCTCAAGCGCAACGGCATCAACGCCACCGTGGTGCGCAAGCACAGCGAGGGCGAGGGCCCGGACGGCGAGCGGACCATCGTCCAGCTGATCCACGACGGCGAGGTCGACCTCATCGTCAACACCCCGTACGGCACCGGCGGCCGGCTCGACGGATACGACATCCGCACCGCCGCGGTGGCCCGCTCCGTGCCCTGCCTCACCACGGTCCAGGCGCTCGCCGCCGCCGTCCAGGGCATCGACGCGCTGGGCCGCGGCGAGGTCGGGGTCCGCTCCCTCCAGGAACACGCCCAGCGGCTCACCGCCGCCCGCGACTAGGGCCTCCCGGTTGGATCAGGCTGGGCTCGCGTGCCCTGGCACCGCACCTCGCGGCGTTGTCGTCAATCGCCGATGCTCCGCATGGACTCATTCCTCCGCCTTGCGATGCACGGCACCAGACCCCGCTCCCTGATCCAGCCTGATCCAACCGACAGACCCTAGGACGAGACCCGAGGGGGACACCGGAAACGGTGTCCCCCTCCTGATGAGGACCCCACCATGTACAAGCTCTTCTTCACCCTGGTCTTCCGCTGGATGGACCCCGAGAAGGCCCACCACCTGGCCATGCGCTGGATCCGGCTGGCCGCCGCCGTCCCCGTCCTGCGCACCTTCGCCGCCGCCGTCCTCGCCCCCCGCCACACGGAGCTGCGCACCGAGGCCCTGGGGCTGCGGATGCACGGTCCCTTCGGGCTCGCCGCCGGATTCGACAAGAACGCCGTCGCGATCGACGGGCTGACCATGCTCGGCTTCGACCATGTCGAGATCGGCACCGTCACCGCCCTGGCCCAGCCCGGCAACCCCCAGAAGCGGCTCTTCCGGCTGATCCCGGACCGTGCCCTGATCAACCGCATGGGCTTCAACAACGAGGGCTCCGCCGCCGTCGCCCAGCGCCTCGCCGAGCGCCGCCCCGTCTTCAAGGGCGTCGTCGGCGTCAACATCGGCAAGACCAAGGTCGTCCCCGAGGCGGAGGCCGTCGGCGACTACGTCACCTCCACCGAGCGGCTCGCCGCGCACGCCGACTATCTCGTGGTGAATGTCTCCTCGCCGAACACGCCGGGGCTGCGCAACCTCCAGGCCACCGAGTCCCTGCGCCCGCTGCTGACCGCCGTCCGCGAGGCCGCCGACCGTACCGTCACCTCCCGGCGGGTCCCGCTCCTGGTCAAGATCGCCCCCGATCTCGCCGACGAGGACATCGACGCGGTCGCCGACCTCGCCGTGGAACTCGGCCTCGACGGCATCATCGCCACCAACACCACCATCTCCCGGGAGGGCCTGGCCTCCCCGGCCGAGCTGACCGCCGAGACCGGCGGACTCTCCGGCGCCCCCCTCAAGGAGCGCTCCCTGGCGGTGCTGAGCCGGCTGTACGCCCGGGTGGGCGACCGGATCACCCTGGTGGGCGTCGGCGGCGTGGAGACCGCCGAGGACGCCTGGCAGCGCATCCTCGCCGGGGCCACCCTGGTCCAGGGGTACAGCGCCTTCATCTACGAGGGCCCCTTCTGGTCCCGTGCGATCCACCGGGGCCTCGCGGCCCGGCTCGCCGCCAGCCCCTACGCCACCCTCGCCGAGGCCGTCGGCGCCTCCGTCCGTACCGCAGGCGAGGCCCGTACCGCCGGAGAGGCCCGTACCGCACCGTCCGTCCCCACCGAGGAGAGCGCCGCGTGACCCCCTTCGGCACCCGGCTGCGCGCCGCCATGGACGAGCGCGGCCCGCTCTGTGTGGGAATCGACCCGCATGCCGCCCTGCTCGCCGACTGGGGTCTGGACGACACGGTCGCCGGTCTGGAGCGGTTCACCCGGACGACGGTGGAGGCCCTCGCCGACCGGGTCGCGGTCCTCAAGCCGCAGTCCGCGTTCTTCGAGCGCTTCGGCTCCCGGGGCGTCGCCGTCCTGGAGCGGGCCGTCGCCGAGGCCCGTGCGGCGGGCGCGCTGGTCCTGATGGACGCCAAGCGCGGGGACATCGGCTCCACCATGGCCGCCTACGCCGCCACCTATCTCGACCCGGCCTCGCCGCTCTTCTCCGACGCGGTCACCGTCTCGCCGTATCTGGGCTTCGGCTCGCTGCGGCCGGCGCTGGACGCCGCCGCGGCCTCCGGCTCGGGTGTCTTCGTCCTCGGGCTGACCTCCAACCCGGAGGGCGCCGAGGTGCAGCGCGCCACCGTCGCCGACGGCCGTCCGCTCGCCCAGGTGATGCTGGACCACATGGCGGCCGAGAACGCCGGTGCCGAGCCGCTGGGCTCGGTGGGCGCGGTCATCGGCGCCACCCTGGGCGACGCCGGGGTGGATCTGGCGATCAACGGGCCCCTGCTGGCCCCCGGGATCGGTGCCCAGGGCGCGACCCCGGCCGACCTTCCCCGGGTCTTCGGCGCGGCGCTGGGCCAGGTCGTGCCCAGCGTGAGCCGGGGGGTGCTGCGGCACGGACCCGACGCGGCGGGGCTGCGCGCGGCGGCGGACCGGTTCGCGGAGGAGATCGCTGCCGCCGTTCGAGGGGGCGTGTAGGAGTGAAAGGGGCGTCACCGGGGGGCGCGGAGGACAGAAAAACGCCCTCGGTGACCATGCGGATACTCCGTTCGGGGTCCGATAAGTCCATGGCAAAACCACGCAAGGGCCGCTGGTGAAACGCGTGTATCCGCCCTCTTGACAAAAACTTGGCCGAAATCACGGCCGATATGTCGTAAAAGTCCTGGTCGGCCGATGCTGACCAGGACTTTTCGCTTGTTCTCGCTGACTGGAGCGGTGCGGCCCGCTAGTCTCCGTCGAAGAGCGAACGCGCAACTGTGTTGCTCGTTGCTCCCCTGGTGTGGGGCTACTGGGTTCCTCACCGCTCTTCATCCGACAGTTCGACATCCGAGGTGACGTAGGCGTGGCTCTTCCGCCCCTTACCCCTGAACAGCGCGCAGCCGCGCTCGAAAAGGCCGCCGCGGCTCGCCGGGAGCGGGCCGAGGTCAAGAATCGACTCAAGCACTCCGGCGCCTCGCTCCACGAGGTCATCAAGCAGGGCCAGGAGAACGACGTCATCGGCAAGATGAAGGTCTCCGCCCTGCTGGAGTCCCTGCCCGGCGTGGGCAAGGTCCGCGCCAAGCAGATCATGGAGCGACTGGGCATTTCCGAGAGCCGCCGGGTGCGCGGTCTTGGCTCGAACCAGATCGCTTCCCTGGAACGCGAGTTCGGCGGTGGTCCCGCCTGACGTTCCCGGGCACCCCCGGGAACCTGGATAATCGCTGCATGGCAGTAGAGGTACGTCCGCGGCTGACCGTGCTCTCCGGCCCCTCCGGGGTCGGCAAGAGCACGGTCGTCGCGCATATGCGCAAGGTCCACCCCGAGGTCTGGCTCTCGGTGTCGGCCACCACCAGAAAACCGCGCCCCGGCGAACGTCATGGCGTGCAGTATTTCTTCGTCGCCGACGACGAGTTCGACAAGCTCATCGCCAATGGTGAGCTCCTGGAATGGGCCGAGTTCGCGGGCAACCGCTACGGCACACCGCGCCAGGCGGTCCTGGAGCGGCTGGAGGCGGGCGAGCCCGTCCTCCTGGAGATCGACCTCCAGGGCGCCCGCCAGGTCAAGGAGTCCCTGCCCGAGGCGCAGCTGGTCTTCCTGGCCCCGCCGAGCTGGGACGAACTGGTCCGTCGCCTCACCGGGCGGGGCACCGAGTCCCCCGAGGTGATCGAGCGGCGGCTGGCGGCCGCGAAGATCGAACTGGCCGCCGAGGCGGAGTTCGACACCACCCTGGTCAACACCTCCGTCGAGGATGTGGCGCGTGAGCTGCTAGCCTTGATGACGGTGTCTTCCGGAGAGTGATCTTTCGAGTGAACTTCCCGGTCCGGACTTCCCGGTCCAGCTGAGTGCACGACAAGTGCACAGCACGTGTCACGGGGAGTACACGGGAAGCCCATCCGGGGAAAACATCCGGGCAGCACGTTCAGGAATCCCGCCCGGGAAGAACACTCCGGTCAGAGAAACACCAACGATCTTTTCCCATCATTCGGAAGGTAGAGCGTGTCCTCTTCCATCACCGCGCCCGAGGGCATCATCAACCCGCCGATCGACGAGCTGCTCGAGGCCACGGACTCGAAGTACAGCCTCGTGATCTACGCGGCCAAGCGTGCGCGTCAGATCAACGCGTACTACTCCCAGCTCGGCGAGGGCCTGCTGGAGTACGTCGGTCCGCTGGTGGACACCCACGTCCACGAGAAGCCCCTCTCGATCGCCCTGCGCGAGATCAACGCCGGTCTGCTGACCTCCGAGGCCATCGAGGGCCCGGCGCAGTAGTCCCACGCGCTCCACACAGCGCTCGGCTCGCGGCGGCTGGAGACAGCGGCTCGACCCCGAGAGCGTCATGACCACAGGCCCGGCGGCACCCCCGCCGGGCCTGTGGTGTGTGATGGAGCGGTACGCCCGCGCAGTGCGGGAGGCCGGAGTGCGGGGAGGCACAGTGGAGAAGCCGAGGGTGGTCCTGGGCGTCAGCGGGGGCATCGCCGCCTACAAGGCGTGCGAGCTGCTGCGACGGCTCACCGAGTCGGGGCACGCGGTCCGGGTGGTGCCGACCGCGTCGGCGCTGCACTTCGTCGGGGCGGCCACCTGGTCGGCCCTCTCCGGACAGCCCGTCTCCACCGAGGTCTGGTCCGATGTCCACGAGGTGCCGCATGTCCGCATCGGGCAGGGCGCCGATCTGGTCGTCGTCGCCCCCGCCACCGCGGACCTGCTGGCCAAGGCGGCCCATGGCCTCGCCGACGACCTGCTCACCAACACCCTGCTGACCGCCCGCTGCCCGGTGGTGCTCGCCCCGGCCATGCACACCGAGATGTGGGAGCACCCGGCCACCCAGGAGAATGTCGCCACCCTGCGCCGCCGGGGCGTCGTCGTCATCGAGCCCGCCGTCGGCCGGCTCACCGGCGTCGACACCGGCAAGGGGCGGCTGCCCGACCCGGCCGAGATCTTCGAGGTCTGCCGCCGGGTGCTGGCCCGTGGCACCGCCGCCCCCGACCTGGCCGGACGCCATGTCGTGATCAGCGCGGGCGGCACCCGGGAGCCCCTGGACCCGGTCCGCTTCCTCGGCAACCGCTCCTCCGGCAAGCAGGGGTACGCCCTCGCCCGTACCGCCGCCGCCCGGGGGGCCAGGGTCACCCTGATCGAGGCCAACACCCAGCTGCCCGACCCGGCGGGCGTGGACATCGTCCGGGTCGGCACCGCGGTCGAGCTGCGCGAGGCCGTCCTCGCGGCGGCCCGGGACGCCGACGCGGTGGTCATGGCGGCGGCCGTCGCCGACTTCCGCCCCGCCGTGTACGCGGGCGGCAAGATCAAGAAGAAGGACGGCGAGGAGCCCGCGCCCGTCGCCCTGGTCCGCAACCCCGACATCCTCGCCGAGATCTCCGCCGAACGGGCCCGGGCCGATCAGGTGATCGTGGGCTTCGCCGCCGAGACCGACGACGTGCTCGCCAACGGCCGCGCGAAGCTGCGCCGCAAGGGGTGCGACCTGCTGGTCGTCAATGAGGTGGGGGAGCGCAGGACCTTCGGCGCCGAGGAGAACGAGGCGGTGGTCCTGGCCGCCGACGGCACCGAGACCCCCGTACCGCACGGGCCCAAGGAGGCCCTCGCGGACACCGTCTGGGACCTGGTCCACCCGCTGCTGCGCTGAGCGCCCGCGGCCGGTCCACCCACTGCCGCGCCGCGCGCCCGCGGGACCTTCGTCCCATGTTCCCCAGGAGTCCCACCAGCACCTCAGGCCCCGTCTCCGCCCGACTTTGGCCCCCTCCACATGGACCTTCGACTCCCACGGAGCGAGACGGGGTGGTCCTCAGCCGGGCGGTGGTGGATAAACTGAGCCCAGGAACGGCACGGGGCGCAGCTCCCCGTCCGCTCCGCCAATGATCAGCCAGCAGCCGCTGCAACCCCAGGGAGCGATGTGTCCCGCCGTCTCTTCACCTCGGAGTCCGTGACCGAGGGTCACCCCGACAAGATCGCCGACCAGATCAGCGACACCATCCTCGACGCTCTTCTGCGGGAGGACCCCACCTCCCGCGTCGCCGTGGAGACCCTCATCACCACCGGCCTGGTCCATGTGGCCGGCGAGGTGACCACCAAGGCCTACGCCGACATCCCCACGCTGGTGCGGAACACGATCCTGGAGATCGGCTACGACTCCTCGAAGAAGGGCTTCGACGGCGCCTCCTGTGGTGTCTCCGTCTCCATCGGCGCACAGTCGCCCGACATCGCCCAGGGCGTGGACACGGCCTACGAGAAGCGCGTCGAGGGCGGCGCCGGCGACCGGGACGACGAGCTGGACAAGCAGGGCGCCGGCGACCAGGGCCTGATGTTCGGGTACGCCTGCGACGAGACGCCCGAGCTGATGCCGCTGCCGATCCACGTCGCGCACCGGCTCTCCCGCCGGCTCACCGAGGTCCGCAAGAACGGCACCATCCCCTACCTCCGCCCGGACGGCAAGACCCAGGTCACCATCGAGTACGACGGTGACAAGGCGGTCCGTCTGGACACCGTGGTCGTCTCCTCGCAGCACGCCTCCGACATCGACCTCGACTCGCTGCTCGCGCCCGACATCCGCGAGTTCGTGGTCGAGCATGTCCTCGCCCAGCTGGTGGAGGACGGCATCAAGCTGGACACCGAGGGCTACCGCCTGCTGGTGAACCCGACCGGCCGCTTCGAGATCGGCGGCCCCATGGGTGACGCCGGTCTCACCGGCCGCAAGATCATCATCGACACCTACGGCGGCATGGCCCGCCACGGCGGCGGCGCCTTCTCCGGCAAGGACCCGTCCAAGGTCGACCGCTCCGCCGCCTACGCCATGCGCTGGGTCGCCAAGAACGTCGTGGCCGCCGGTCTCGCCGCCCGCTGCGAGGTCCAGGTCGCGTACGCCATCGGCAAGGCCGAGCCGGTCGGACTCTTCGTGGAGACCTTCGGCACCGCCACCGTCGACACCGAGCGGATCGAGCAGGCCATCGCCGAGGTCTTCGACCTCCGTCCGGCCGCGATCATCCGTGATCTGGATCTGCTGCGCCCGATCTACGCCCGCACCGCGGCGTACGGGCACTTCGGCCGGGAGCTGCCCGACTTCACCTGGGAGCGCACCGACCGCGTGGACGCCCTCCGGGCGGCGGCCGGCCTCTGAGCCGTCCCCTCCCGGTCCGATGGCCCCGGCGGCCCCTCAGGGGGCGGCCGGGGCCATCGGCGTCCCGCCGCACTGTCGGTGCCCTCTGGTACGAATGAGGCTGTGAGCAGCGAAGAGAAGCAGCCCGAGGAGCCCGGGGCCGGTGCGCCCGAGCAGCTCGCGCTGATCCGGGAGACCGTGCGCAAGGCGCGGACCCCCCGGGCCAAGCCGCGTACCTGGCGGGGGGCCGAGCTGGCCCCCGAGCTGCCCGTCGCCCGGGTGGTGGTCAACAAAGGGGTGCTCCACCTCGACCAGTACTTCGACTACGCCGTCCCCGCCGAGCTGGACGCCGACGCACAGCCCGGGGTGCGGGTGCGGGTGCGCTTCGGCGCCGGGGCGCACCGGGTGCGCGACGGGCGGCGCGAGGGCGGCGGCCTGGTCGACGGCTTTCTCGTGGAGCGCCGCGCCACCTCGGACTACCGGGGGGCGCTGGCCGCGCTGGCCTATGTGGTCTCACCGGAGCCGGTCCTCGGCCCCGGGACCCTGGCACTCGCCCGTGCCGTCGCCGACCGGTACGCGGGATCGCTCGCCGATGTCCTCCAGCTCGCCGTCCCGCCGCGGAACGGCCGCGCCGAGTCCGAGCCGTCCCCCCCGGCGCTGCCGCCGCCCCCGGCCCCCGCACCCGGCGGCTGGTCCCGGTACGCCCGGGGCCCGGCCTTTCTGCGGGCGCTCGCGGAGGGCGGCGCCCCCCGGGCGGTGTGGACCGCGCTGCCGGGGCCGCACTGGCCGGACGAGCTGGCGCGCGCCGTCGCCGCCACCCTCGCCGCCGGGCGCGGCGCCCTGGTCGTGGTCCCCGACGGCAAGCGGGCCGCCCGGGTGGACGCGGCGCTCACCGCGCTGCTCGGGGAGGGCCGGCACGCCCTGCTGACCGCCGAGTCCGGGCCCGCCGAGCGGTACCGCCAGTGGCTCGCCGTCCGCCGGGGCTCGGTCCGGGCCGTCGTCGGCACCCGGGCCGCGATGTTCGCCCCCGTCGAGGCCCTGGGCCTGGTCGCGATCTGGGACGACGGGGACTCCAGCCACAGCGACGAGAACGCCCCCTTCCCCCATGTCCGCGAGGTCCTCGAACTGCGGGCGGCCCAGGAGCGCTGCGGCTTCCTCCTCGGCTCGCTGGGCTGCACGGTGGAGGCGGCCCAGCTGGTGGAGAGCGGCTGGGCGCTGCCGCTGGCCGCCGAGCGGGAGCAGGTCCGGGCCGCCGCGCCGCTGGTCCGTACCGTCGGCGACCAGGAGCTGGCCCGGGACGAGGCGGCCCGGGCCGCCCGGCTGCCCAGTCTGGCCTGGCAGGCGGTACGGGACGGGCTGCGCACCGGTCCGGTCCTGGTCCAGGTGCCCCGGCGGGGCTATGTGCCCGGCCTCGGCTGTGAGCGGTGCCGGGCCCCGGCCCGCTGCCGGCACTGCGCGGGTCCGCTGGAGGCGCCCGGTGAGCGGGATCTCGTCTGCCGCTGGTGCGCCCGGGAGGAGACCGCCTGGCACTGCCCCGAGTGCGGCGGCTTCCGGCTGCGGGCCCGGGTGGTGGGCGCCCAGCGCACCGCCGAGGAGCTGGGCCGGGCCTTCCCGGCGGTCCCGGTGCGCACCTCCGGGCGCGACCATGTGCTGGACGCGGTCCCGGACCGGCCGGCGCTGGTGGTGAGCACCCCGGGGGCGGAGCCGGTCGCCGAGGGCGGCTATGCGGCGGCCCTGCTGCTGGACGGCTGGGCGCTGCTGGGCCGGCCCGATCTGCGGGCGGGGGAGGACGCGCTGCGCCGCTGGCTGGACGCGGCGGCGCTGGTCCGGCCGCAGAGCGAGGGCGGCACGGTGGTGGTCGTCGCCGAGCCGACGCTGCGGCCGGTGCAGGGGCTGGTCCGCTGGGATCCGGCGGGGCACGCCCGCCGGGAGCTGGCGGACCGGGCCGAGCTGCGCTTTCCGCCGGTGTCGCGGATGGCGTCGGTGACGGGGACCCTGGCGGCGGTGGAGGCGTTCGTCGCGTCGGCCGGGCTGCCGCCGGAGGCGGAGGTGCTGGGGCCGGTGCGGCTGCCGTCGCCACCGCCGGGCCGGCCGCGGCGGCCCGGTGACCCGCCGCCGGGGGAGGTCTGGGAGCGGGTGCTGCTGCGGGTGCCCCCGGGCAGCGGTGCCCCGCTGGCGGCGGCGCTGAAGGCCGCCCAGGCCGCCCGGACGGCCCGGGGCGGCGCGCCTCAGGTCCGGGTGCGGGTCGATCCTCTCGACATCGGCTGATCCAGGCCGATGGGCCCGCCCGGCGGTGGGTGCTCAGCCGTTGCGCGGGCCGGGGAAGGCGCCGGGGCGGGGGTCCTCCCGCAGCGGCTGGCCGCCGACGAGGTGCGGTGGCATCACCCGGGCGGCGGGGACCGCGGCGGGCAGTGCGGCGGGCAGCGGGCCCGGCAGGGTGCGGGTGCCGGCGGGCTCGGGGGCGCGGTCCTCGCCGGTGACGGTCTGCGGGGTGGCCCGGCGGGCGCCGTAGCGGCGGTGCACCGCCTGCTTGGTGACGCCGAGGGCCGAGCCCACCGCGTCCCAGGAGAAGCCGAGCGAGCGGTCGAAGTCGACCGCCGCGGTCACCAGGGTCTCGACGCTGTCCCGCAGCTCCTGGGCGAGGCGGACGGTCGGGGCGGGTGCTCTGCCGTAGACGACGAAGCCCGTGGAGGGCCCGGAGCGGCGCGGGCGGTAGACATTGCCCAGCTGGGCGGTGAGGGTGCGCAACGCGTCCACCTGCCGGCGGACCCGCTCGATGTCCCGCACCAACAAGTGCAGACTTGCTCGGGCTTGGGCGTCGTGGGTTGCGTGGTCGGCCATGGGGAAGCCTCTCGAACCGGCGTTGAAAGGGTCGGGCCGCATCGCGTCCGGTATCGCTTCCGGGCGGCCCGCTTCGGGTCAATCTCTCTTGACCAACGCGCCAGCGGGTGATCTGGTCACGCTGCGGGGGCGTCAGCGCGAAGACCCAGGGCGCGCGGACTCCCGTACGCCCCCCGCACCACCCCCGCGCCTCGGCCCCGGGGGGCCGCATTTTCAGGACCTCGGGCCCGAGTGTCGCGTTTTCAGCCCGATGGTGCCCCCGGACGAGGTCTGGGGGAGTTTGAGGACGGACCCCGGCCCCGGGTCGGTCAATTTCAGCCTGTCCGGCGATTGAGGACGGACCTCGGCACCGAGTCACCTCGGCCGGACGTCGGGGCCAGCCCCGAACCCCGCTCCTCAAGCGCCGGAGGGGCTTGACTTTGAGGCCCCCGCTTCTCAATCTCCCCCAGACTTCGTCCGGGGGGACCCCCATGGGGCTGATTTTTGAGGCCCCTGCCCCTCAGCGGCCGGAGAGGCCGGACTGAGGCCACCGTCGAGGGCACGGCAAGGCATCCGGTCGCGGGTGGCCACAAGGGGTCGGGGCACAGGACCTAGACTGGTGCGGCGGTGATCGTTGTCGCCGAGTCCGGCACCCCGAGAGGCAGTCAGCACCGATGAAGCTCGTCTTCGCAGGCACCCCCGAGGTCGCCGTCCCCGCCCTGGACGCCCTGATCGCGTCGGGGCGCCATGAGGTGGCCGCCGTGGTCACCCGGCCGGACGCGCCCGCCGGGCGGGGGCGGCGGCTGGTCGCCAGCCCCGTCGCCCAGCGTGCCGAGGAGGCCGGGATCGAGATCCTGCGGCCCGCCCACCCGAGGGACGAGGACTTCCTCGCCCGGCTCCGCGAGATCGCCCCGGACTGCTGCCCCGTCGTCGCCTACGGCGCCCTGCTGCCCCAGACCGCCCTGGACGTGCCCGCCCACGGCTGGGTCAACCTCCACTTCTCGCTGCTGCCCGCCTGGCGCGGCGCCGCCCCCGTCCAGCACGCCGTGCTCGCCGGGGACGAGGTGACCGGGGCGTCGACCTTCCTCATCGAGCGGGGGCTGGACTCCGGCCCGGTCTACGGCGTGCTCACCGAGCTGGTCCGCCCCACCGACACCAGCGGGGACCTCCTCACCCGGCTCGCCTTCGCCGGTGCCGGGCTGCTCGCGGCGACCATGGACGGCATCGAGGACGGCACCCTGACCGCCGTGCCCCAGCCCGCCGAGGGTGTCTCGCTCGCCTCCAAGCTCACCGTCGAGGACGCCCGGGTCGACTGGAGCGCGCCCGCGCTGCGGGTGGACCGGGTGGTGCGCGGCTGCACCCCCGCCCCCGGCGCCTGGACCGAGTTCCGGGGCGAGCGGCTCAAGCTGGTCGCCGCCCGCCCGGTGCCCGACCGCACCGGCCTCGCCCCCGGCGCCCTCGCGGTGACCAAGAAGGACGTCCATGTCGGCACCGGCTCGTACGCCGTCGAGCTGCTCTGGGTCCAGCCGCAGGGCAAGAAGCCGATGCAGGCCGCCGACTGGGCCCGCGGGGTGCGGATCGCCCCCGGCGAGAGCCTGGGCGTCCCGGCCGCCCGGGTGGGGCCCGGCGGGCGCGGCGGGGGGGCCCC
>NZ_JBEPCY010000062.1:0-17495 GCF_040299965.1 Streptomyces sp. NPDC000594
ACCAGGTCGAAGCGCTCCAGCAGTTCGGCCGCGACCCGCTGTCCCTCCCGGCGGGGGAGATGGTGCAGATCCGCCATGAGGAGCATGTTCTCCTCGCCGGTGATCAGACCGTCGACGGCGGAGAACTGCCCGGTGACACCGATCGCCCCCCGCACCGCCTGTGGGTCGCCGGCCAGATCGTGGCCACCGACCTGGGCCTGTCCGCCGTCGGCGGGGATGAGGGTGGAGAGGATCTTCACGGCGGTGGTCTTGCCCGCGCCGTTCGGACCGAGGAGTGCGAACACGGACCCGGCCGGGATCCGCAGATCGATGCCGTCGAGCACTGTTTTGTCGCCGTACGACTTGCGCAGACCGATGGCGGACACGGCGGCGGGAGCCTGCGGGTCCCCACTTTGCTTGGATGTGGACATGACAGTTAAAGGCATGGAGTTCTCCCTTGTGAGGGCTGGATCGGGTGGTTCGGCCCCGGGGCGCGGCTGACGCCGGATGTCGCCGTGCCGGGTACGGGGGAGGGGGTACGGCCACGGTACGGGCAGGGGGGCCGACGGTGTCGTCGGCCCGCTCCGGGGCCTCGGTGGCGTCGCGTGAGGCGCGCCTCTGCCCGGGCCCGGGGCGATGCTGAGCCGGGCGGCGGTGCCGGCCTCCGGCTATGGGCCCACGCGCCTGCGGCGGTTACGGGCCTGCGGTGTTTACGCGCCTACGCGCCTACGGGCCGGTGGCGGCTACGGACCTGCGGGTCCACGGGCCTGTGGCGGCTACGGAATCGGCTGCTGCGGCGGCCGAGGGCTCTCCCGCGCTCCCGTGCCCGCCCGCCCGCCGCGACGGTGTCACTCGCAGAAGATCTGCACCTTGGACGTGCTGTCGTCAACGTCGATCTTGACGTCGTCCAACTGCTCGATCAGCTCCTCGAGGTGCTGCGGCTTCAGCTCCGTGAGGTCGATCGGCACCCCGGACTTGCTCAGCTCCGAATTGATCTTGGTGAGCGCCTGCGGCGGGACAAGGCTGGCGAGCCGGACCCCGGCGCGCAGCAGCTGGAGCGGGACACGGATGTTGATCCGGCTCGCTCCGTCGGTACCGGATTCATCCGCCACCACCACACGGAGGTACTTGGGCCGGGCCTTGGAGCCGGCCGCCGGGGCTCCCTGCGGTGCCTCGGGCCGCTGGCGTTCGAGGGCGTTGATCAGCCGCTCGGCCTCGTCCGGGGTGACCTTGCCCTCGGCCAGCATCTGAAGGATCTGGCGTCGCTGCTCGTTCATTCTGCTCTTCCCCTCGTGATTCATCTGACGCTTACCAGGAAGGCCGTTCGGCCCTCCGCGATGTCGAACCGGGTGCCGGGGAGCGACCACAGCAGTCGCCCGATGCCGCTCAGCGCGCCCGCCGGGTTCACCTGGGTGGCGAGGCAGGCGATCAGCCCGGCCACCACGGCGAGCACCAGCAGCGGTGACAGGAGCAGCAGGACCGGCAGGACCGGGATGTACAGGCGCCGCCGACGACCGTCGGGGCGGCGCCACCCCACCGTCACCAGTTGCGGGATCACCGGGACTTCTCCAGCTCGGCCAGTGCCTCCTGGGCGCTGATCTCCCCCCGCCGCAGCCGGTCGACGACATCGGCGGCGCCGGTGGGTGCCGGGTCGGTGTCGACGAAGTCGAGGCGCTCGGTGATCCGGTTCAAGCGGGACTTGACGGTCGGGTAGCTCACCCCGAAGATCCGCTCCATCTCCTTGATCGAACCGTGCGACCGTACGAACGCGGCGACGAACACCTGGTCGTCGATGCTGAGCTGAGCCAGCTGCGGCGGCTCGAACTGCCCCTCGATCGCGACACCGCTGCCCGCGAGACGGACCCGCTCGACCACGAACGGCTGCCCCTGCGTCAGGTCCGTCAGCTCCTGCCAGTCCACCCTCGGCCCCTTAACCCTCGGCGACTCTCTCAGGTTCATTTGTATCTTGAGTTTTTTAAGGCGTCAACGCCTGGAACTTAATTTCCTTGATTCGGTCCTTGATGGGGTGTGAGCACCCGGAGCCGGTCGCCTTCGGGCGCCCCCGTCCCGCCGGGACGGCCCCGAAACAGCAGTGGGCCCCGGTCTCCTTGAGGAGACCGGGGCCCGGTCGAGCGCTGGGCAGGCCTTGCACCTGCATCCCCCCACGGGAAGTGGGGTGTCTTTCCTTGGACCACCAACGCCGGTCCCGCCACCGGTATTCACCGGCGCGAGCAACAAGATCACTGTACCCCGGGATCCCTCCGTTCCTCAAACGCATGTCCGGCCGGGGCGGGGGTGGCCGATCCCCGGTACCGGTCCATGGGGGTTCCCCGTGGCGAGCGCGTCGGCGATCATGAACCATGCGACCGGATGGCTGGTACCTCACCGAAGACCTCGACGAATTCCTCGCCGGAGCGGGGGAGTTCCTGCGCTCGCGGCCCGTTCCGCACATCATGGCGCTGACGGTGACCGCGAGACTGCGGGTGCGCGGGGCGGCCTGGTACGGCACACAGCCTCCGCTCTTCGGGCGGCTGGAGCGGGCGGGCGGCATCCGGGCGACGCTCCATCGGCTGCCGGGGCTCGGGCTGGGACTCACCCCCCTCACCGCCGAGGAGGCCGACGATCTCGCCGCTCACCTGGCCGGCCTCGGGTACGCCCTGCCCTATGTCAGCGCGGACCAGGACACCGCCGAGGCCTTCGCCGAGGCCTGGCGGCGGCATACCGGCGCCACACCGGAACTCCGGGTCCGGCTCCGCCTCAACCGCCTCGGTACGCTCATTCCGCCCCAGCCGTTCCCGGAGGGCCGGGGCCGGATCGTGGGTGACCAGGACCGCGAGCGACTCGTCGCCTACTGCAACGGTTTCGCCGCCGATGTCGGGGAGACCGTCTCCTACACCGTCGACACCTGGGGCGGCTCCCGTTACGCCGACAAGCGCTACACCTTCTGGGAGACCCCCGACGGCAGGCCCGTCTCCCTGGCGGGCGCGAACCCGATGGTCGCCGGTCTCGTCCAGGTGGATCCCGTCTACACCCCGGCCGAGCTGCGCGGCCACGGCTATGCGAGCGCCGTCACCGCCGAGGTCAGCCAGGCCGCGCTGGACGAGGGCGCCACGGACGTCGTCCTGTTCACGGACGCGGCCAATCCCACCAGCAATGCCCTCTACCAGCGCCTGGGGTACGTCCCGGTCGCGGACTGGCGTACCTACGACTTCGTATGACCCCGGCTGAGGGCTGAGGGCTGAGGGCTGAGGATCGGGGGCCGGGGGTCGGGGGAGCCGGG
Organism: Streptomyces sp. NPDC000594; assembly: GCF_040299965.1. Taxonomy (NCBI): domain Bacteria; kingdom Bacillati; phylum Actinomycetota; class Actinomycetes; order Kitasatosporales; family Streptomycetaceae; genus Streptomyces; species Streptomyces sp. NPDC000594. The sequence continues at coordinate 3,260 of NZ_JBEPCY010000062.1, forward strand.
GCCGGAGTCGAACGGAGATGACTCCGGCGGGCCCGGTTCGGTGGCCCATCCCCTGGCCATTACATCCTGCTTGGTCAGGAGATGGCGGTTTCATCACCGGGCTAATTCACTCGAACGAGTGGTTTACGGTACGGAGGTTTCCTCCCGGCCGGAGGGCGGCCAGTCTTGGCGTTCGAACAGTCAGGCAGTTCACCTCTCTCGGAGGAGACGCGAATGGCTACGGCTGATGTCGTCGGTGCCAAGCACGAGCGGGCGTTCCGGACGCTCGACGCCAACGGGGACGACCACGTCGAGTGGGCGGACTACCAGGCCCTGGTCGACCGCTTCACCCAGGCGTACGGGCTCGACACGGACGACCGGCGGGTCCGGGCACTCCGGGCCTTCTTCCAGATCTTCTGGCTGGAGCTGCTGCGCCACGCGGACGTGGCCGGCGACCGGCTCACCAGCGAACAGTTCATCCAGGCCAACCGTCTCGCCGCCATCGACACCAGTCGGGTGAACATCGTCGAGGGATCCAGCCACGCGATCTTCGACTGCATCGACGCCGACGGCGACCACGAGATCACCCAGGACGAGTTCGCCCGCTATCTCCGGGACGTCTGCCGGGTCGACGCGCCCGACGCCCTGGACTCCTTCGCCCAGCTGGACACCGACGGGAACGGCGTCATCTCCCGCCATGAGTTCATCCGGGCCAGCCGTGAGTACTTCCACTCCGCCGACGCGGGCGCCGCCGGCTCCCTGTTCTTCGGCCGTATCTGACACCCACCCGCACCGGGTGCCCGACCGTCACGCACCCGCCCGGCGGAGCCGCTCCCCGCCCTGGCCGAGCAGCTCCGTCAGGGCGGTGTGCGGGCGCCCCCACAACACCTCGGCCCGCGCGTTGTGGAGCGCGGGCCACAGACTCGCCGCCCAGACCACCTGCCGCTCCCCGGCGGTGAAGGCACGGCGGCGCTGCTCCTCGTACGCCGTGATGAACGCCTCCGAGCCGGCCAGCGGGGCGAGCGTGGGTACGGATCCACTGGCGAAGGCACCGCACGCGGCCCCGACCAGCGCCGCCTCGGGGAGCCAGGCCAGGCTGTCCCAGTCGTGGACCAGATGGATCCGGTCGCCGCGCCAGCGCAGATTCTGTGCCTCCCAGTCCGCATGGCCCAGCACACAGGGGAGCCCGCGCGAAGCGGCCAGCCGGGCCCGGGCGCGGACCGCGACGGAGACCAGCTCGGCGGGGAGGCTGTCGGCCCCCGGGCGGCTGTCCTGCACCGGGTTGGCGGGCCAGACACCGGGGTCGGTGTGGTCGTACCGGACCCACTCCGGGTTGGGCAGCGGCGGCGGTACGACACAGTGGTCGAGAACGGCGGCGAAGGTGGCGTAGAGCCGGCCGGCCCTCGCCGCGAGGGCGACGCCGTCGCCGTCGGCCATCGTGCCGCCGGGCCGCCACTCCTCGGCGTGGACCGCGACACCGTCGGCGAGGACCGCCCTGGTCAGGGGCGCGGCGCAGGGCAGGCCCGCCGCCGCGATCCGCCGCTGGACCTCCACACAGGTGACCGTGCGGCCGGTGGGGTCGGGGCGGGACTTGACGACGACCTCGCGCCCGTCGTCCAGACGGACCGCGGTGACCTCCGACATCTGCGCGACGGTCAGCAACGGCTCCACCGGAACCGCGCCCAGCCACCGGGCGCACCACGCCACCAGGCCGGGGTCGAACTCCGCACTCGACATGAACTGTTCGTACCTCGATTCCGGGGACTCCCCCTGGAGGGTCCAACGATCGGTCCTCATGATCCAACAGCCCCGTCCGTCGATGGGTGCGCCGGGGCCCACCACCCGGCCGGGCCGGAGCCCTGGTGCCGGGCCCCGGCCCCGTAACGGCCGACCTCGTACAGTCGGCCCCCGTCGGACCACTGTCGCGCCACCGGCCCCACCCGGCCCATCCCAGAAATCTGGTGTCTTCCAGCCCGGGCCGACGCCTACGATCACGGCCGGGGGCGGTCGCCCCGGACCCAGGGGGACAGGGATGCCGCTCGTCATCGATCTGCCGCTCGGCACGGACGCCGAGGCCGACGCGGAGGCCGCCCGGCTCGCGGCGGGGCTGGGGGAGGTCGGCAACGAGGCCTTTCTGCGGGCCGTGCTCCGTGGACCGGCCCGCCTGCACCACCGCAGTACCGACCGGCTGATCGGCCCGCCCGCCGGGTCCGAAGCCGCCGAGACCGGAGCCGAAGCCGGTGACCGGCCGTCCGCCGAGACCGACCCCGAGTCCGAGGCCGGTGACCGGCCGTCCGCCGACCCCGAAGCCGGTGCGGAGCCCAGCTCCAGCCTGCTGCTGCGCGCCCTGCACCTCGCCTTCACCGCGCATCTCCCGGTCGGCCTCTCGCCCGATCTGCTGTGGTACGCCGTCGTCCACGAAGTCGCCACGCACATACGGCTGCACCCCGACACCTACGCGGGCCTGTTCACGGACACCCCGGGGCAGCGGCGGACCATCCGGGTCCGTGACGACAACGCTCCCCGGGACTGGGAGCACACCCTCGGTCTCTTCCAGGAGCCCCTGCGGGAGCGGGTCGGTGCCGATGTGGCCGAGTTGTTCCGGCCGTCCTTCTCCACCACCGGGCGGGCCGAGGCCACGGCCGTGCTCATCGCGCTGATGGACGCGGTCTCCCCGTACTACCGCTTCGAGGTGCTGACCCTCTGCGGCATTCCCCGGATCCGGCTGGAGGGGACCGACCGCGACTGGCGGCTGCTGGCGGCGCGGGTACGGGAGCTGGGGGAGTGGTTCGAGGGCCTGCGGCCGTGGTTCAGCGCCCTGGAGCCGGTGCTGGAGGAGATCGCCGCGACCGCGTCGGGCTGGGGCGTCCGGGAGGAGTTCTGGCGCTCGCTCTACAAGTGGCGGTCCGAATCCTCCGGCAACCGGGTCACCGGCTGGATCACCGCCTTCCTCGCCCACCGGTACACGGAGGACGGACCGCTGCCCCGGGAGTCGTTCGGCCCCGGCACCCTGGCCGAGGAGGATCTGCCCTCCCATGTGTCCCGGGTGCCCTTCGGGTGGGAGACCCCGGAAGGCGACCGGGAGATGGTCTTCCTCGGCGGTGTCCTGGGCATCGAGGACGACGACGGCTGGATCCGCCCCCGGCTCGGCCATGCCGTCGCCGAACCCCTGACCGGGGCGTGACCTCCTGGCCCCCTGACCGGCCCCGCCCGGTCAGGGCACGGCCCGTACCGGTCGGCCCCGTACCGCTCGGGCCCCGCCCCCGTCAGGGCACCGCGGTCTTCCGCTCGGCCTCGCTCAGCGGCGGCCCGGCCGGGGGCTGCTTCCGGGGCCCGAGGAGCATGGGCACGAGCATGTCCGGCGAGAGCAGACGGGTCGGCGGCTTCTCCAGGCTCATCACATCCAGCAGGGCACCGAGCGCCCTCGGGTTGCCGGCGCCCGTCCGGACACAGCGGTCGACATAGCGGGTCAGCAGCAGCTCGGCGGTGGTCGGGGGGGTGTCGGCGGCGCCCGGGTAGCGGGCGTCCTGCCCGACAGCGAGGTCCCAGGCGGCGGATACGGGCCGGCTCGCGGCCTTCTGGAGGCGGCGCGCGGTGCCGGGCGCGGTGAGGGGGTGGGTACGCAGCACATCGCGGACGGCCAGGGCGCACTGGGCGGCGACGGTGAGGCCATGGCCGTAGACGGGGTTGTACGCGGCGATGGCGTCGCCGAGGACGGTGAAGCCGTCGGGCCAGCGCCGCATCTTCTCGTAGTAGCGGCGCTGGTTGGCGGTGGTGCGGGTGGTGACGACCTCGCCCAGCGGTTCGGCGTGCTCCAGGAGTTCACCGATGACCGGGTCGTCGAGGCCGAGGGCGAAGTCGATGAAGGCGGGACCGTCCTTGGGGGGTTCGCCGCCCCGGGTGCCGGAGAGGGTGACGATCCACCGGTCGTCCTCGATGGGCAGGATGATGCCGCCCCGGCCGGGGGCGCTGGTGGGGTTCGCCTGGACGTTGACGATCGGGAAGCCGGAGGTCGCGGTGGTGCCCGGGGCCCTGAAGACGCGGGTGGAGTAGGCGACCCCGGCGTTGACCTCCCGCGCGGTCACCCGGGGAAGGCCGAGTTCGGTGAGGAAGCGCGGGGCGTGGGAGCCGCGGCCTGCGGCGTCCACGACGAGATCGGCCATGAGCGTGCTCTCCCGGCCGTCGGCGTCGACGCGGAGCCCGGTGACCCGGGAGGCGTCGCCGTGCAGACCGATGGCGTTCGCCCGCAGCAGGGTGATCCGGTCGTCGGCGAGGACACGTTGTCTCAGGGCCGCGTCCAGGAGATCGCGGGAACACACCAGATTGTGATGGTGGGTCCGGGTGAACCGGCGGAACCATATTTCGTTGGGTGCCCGGCTGACCATGTCGCCCATGATGTGGGCCAGCCGCCCGCCCCGGGCGACGATGTCGTCGACCAGCCCGGGGAGGAGGGCATCGAAGGCGAGCACACCGCCGGACCACACCAGATGCGCGTGGCGGGCCTGGGGGACACCGCGCCGGGGCTCGGGCCCGGCAGGGAGGGCGTCGCGCTCCACGACGGTGACATCCGCGAAGGCGGCCAGGGCACGGGCGGCGAAGAGACCGGCGGCAGAGGCCCCGACGACAACCGCGGTGGGTCTTTCAGTCATGTGTCAGGCTTTCTGGGTAGTGGCCGTCGGGCGCGGCCGGTCGAGACGGCGCGGATGGCGCAGGGCCCTGGAGATCGCGTCGATGTGGTCGGTGATGTGGTGGATCGTCGCGGCGGGCGTGGCGTCCGTGTCCGTGGTGGGCACGCCCGCCGCGTCATGGGCGGTGACCGCGGCCTGGATGGTGACCGCCCCGGCGATGGCGCGGGCCTGCTCCTCCCCGTGGCGGGTGAGCGCGGCCTCATAGGCGGTGCGGTAGAGGTCGTGGTCCATATGGGGCGCGAGCCTGAGCAGGGAGTCATGACAGCGCTGCTGCCGCTTGATGAGACGGATGCTGATGGGGGTGAGGAACCCCGTGGGGACCTGGGCGGCTACGGGGGTGACGGTGCGCAGGGCCGTCGCGAGGGGGCGGAGCCGGTGATGGTCGCGCTGGTCACGGATCCGTTCCTGGAGATGCGGACCGGCATGGGCGAGGATGAAACCGACCGCGACCAGGACGGCGTCGAGCAGGGCGAACGGCGGGGCGGCCTTGGTGCTCAGGACATCCCAGTTCGTACCGGTCCAGCGGGCCCCGACCGCGATCAGCTTGAGGATGTCGAAGACCAGGCCGAAGGCATAGCCCACCTGAAGGAAGACCAGGCCCGTACGGAGCCAGCCGCCTTCCACCTGCGAGAACCAGGTGCCGATCATGTACGCGGCGGCCAGGGCCGAGATCATATGGGCGATCAGATAGAGCAGGATGTGCTCGCGCATCCACGGCGTGTTCGCGTAGTACGTGTCCAGGTCGAGGATGCGTTCATCGGGCACATCCGCGAGGAGGAACGTCAGCCACAGGGCGACGATGATCCCGCTGTAACTCCAGTAGACGAGCCGCATCTTGCGCCTGCGGGCGTCGGTCGGGCCCTCGCGCCATCTGATGATCATGGTGAGGCAGTTGGCGCAGAACGCGGTGAGGAGCGAGTACCCCCAGGGCGCGGCGATGTTCGGGACACCGACCGTGTCGTTGATCCACTCGATGCTGGTGGGGGTGACGGAGACGAAGACCGCGAGCGCCAGGAAGATGAGTGTGGTGGTGGCGCGGATGTCCGCGTCGTGCCGCCAGGCCCGGAGGAAGGTGGGAATCTTCACCGAGAGCGCCAGGACCAGCAGCACGATGGTGAGGGTGTAGGAGATCTGGAAGTCGTCGAGGTTCATCAGAGGATGCCGTGCCTGCCACTGAGGGAGGCGGTGATACGGCCCTCGACGGTGGTGGTCGTCGCCCCGCCACGCGCGTAGCGTCCGGTCAGCCAGGTACGTACCCTGCTGCCGAAGAGCAGGCCGAAGGTCTCCGCGTCCGTCTCGTGGGAGTCGCTGGATTCCGCCCGGGCGGCCACGGCCTGGAGCGCCTCCTGGGGGACCTCCGTCTGCGCCAGGATCTGCTGGACGGCACGCTCGACCGCCGTGGGGTCCTCGGGGGCGGACCGGGCCGCGGCCGACGCGGTGCCCAGGTGGTGGCCGCAGTCCCCCTGGTGCTCGTGCCACAGCTCATGGCCGAGAATGACCAGCTGGGCGGCGGGCGGAACCCGCTCCTCCACGACAATGACGGAACGGTCCTCCAGGGCGAGCCGGAGACCGGAGACACCGACCGCGTCGGGGAAGGCCCGGAACACCAGCTGGATGGGACGGCCGGTCCGGACGGTCATCGCCGTACAGAAGGCGTCCATCACGACATGGGGCTCCGCCGGCACACTGATCTCCTTGGCCGCCAGGCGGCCCAGCGCGCCGAGGAACTTCTTCATCTCCCGCACGCTCATGGCTGCTGGTCCTCCGGTTGGTTCTTCGGCTGGCCCTCCGGCTGGTCCTTCGGTTCTTTCAGCACGGACTGGATGACACCCACGATGAGCCGTTCGAGATCCGGGGAGCTGAGCGGCGAATGCCGCATGTCCATGGCCTTGAGCCCGTGCTTCTCCATCAGCAGCCGGAAGGGGTCGCTCTCCGGCCGCTCCAGCTGGCCCAGCCGGACGACGAGCACCCGATTGAGCGCCTCCTCGGCGGAGACGGTGAAGAACGCCTCACCGTCGACCTTCCAGTACTCGACCAGACCGCTCAGGATCCCGATATTGGGGACCTTGGTCCCGTTGCAGATATGACGCGCCCAGTTCTCGGAGATCCCCAGCTTTCGTGCGATGTCGGCGGCGAGTTGGTTCGTCGACCGCTTCGTCCGGTCGACATGGTCCTGGGCGAGCTTCTTGAGACGGGCGGTCACCCGCTCGTTGACGGTGTCCGCCGGGGCGCTGCGCCCGGCGAGGAGGTTGGCCACCGTCATGACGGGAAGAGCCGTCTCGGCCCCGAGACGCACCGGGTCCAAGTAGTCCGATTCCGATAGGTTCTGCGCCCTGATCAGTTCCTTCAGGCGCAGAAGGGTCTCGGGGAGTTCAGGCTTCACGGCGTGTGCTCCAGGGGTGTGTTGACTATGGGTCGCACCCTATGCGGGTCGTTCGATCGCCTCAACGATCGTGTGGCGGGTTCCCAACGTTCGTTGGCTGGTTGTGTGGTGTCCTGACGGAGTCCGGTGATCTTCGTACGGGGGCAGGCGTCGAGCGGGACCCGGCCAGGGGGCGGACCGCCTCCGCGCGTGCCTCCCCCATGTGTACCTCGTGTACCTCTTTTGTGCTCCTGAGCCCCCGGCGCCCAACGACTATAAGGTCGGCGGGGGTTCGCTCCCCGTCAGAAGCACTGCCGTCGGGCAGCACCGAGCCTCTCCCGGGCGGCGCCCCCGGCGACCCGGGGGCGGGCGGACCGATGGCTTCCGGTCGGTCTGGGGCGGGCGGGCGACACGCCGGGGAACCAGGTGACTCGGGTGTCGGCGGGCCGGTAGATCTCACGCGGTAAGGCGGAAGGGACCATTCGGGTCGTTCGAAGGGATGCCCCCGACCACGGTGGCGCATGTGCGCACGGGGGAGGAGAGGACAGAGGTGCCGGGGGATTCGGGGCGGGCGGACCGGGGCCGGGAGACGGAGAGCGCGGAGGGGGCGGAGGGGGCGGCCGGGGCCGGGCTCCGCTTCGGAGTGCTGGGGGCGGTACGGGCCTGGCGCGGCGAGGAGCCCGTACCGCTGGGCACACCACAGCAGCGCCTGGTACTGGCGGTGCTGGTACTGGCCGGGGGCCGGGTGGTGGGCCGGGAGCGGTTGATCCGGGCCGTGTGGGAGGACCGGCCGCCGGCCACGGCCCTGCGGACGGTGCAGACGTACATCTCCCAGCTGCGACGGCTGTTCGGCGCCGGGGCCGTGCGGCGGTACGGCGAGGGGTACGCGATGCCGGCCCACCCCACGGACCTGGCCGAGTTCCTGGCCCTGTGCGACCGGGGGACGCTGACCGAGGCGCTGGCGCTCTGGCGGGGAGAGGCCCTGCTCGGGCTGGGCGGGCGCTGGGCGGCGGCCGAGCGGTTACGGCTCACGGGGCTGCGGCAGAACGCCGTCGAAGCCCTTCTCGAACAGCGGCTCGACGGCGGGGACGCGGCGGGCGCCGGGGCCGAGCTGGCGGCCCTCTGCGCCGAGCAGCCGCTGCACGAACGGCTCCACGGGCTGCTGATGCGGGCCCTGTACGCACAGGGGCGGCAGGCCGGGGCCATCGAGGTCTACACGGGCCTGCGACGGCGTCTGGACGAGGAGCTGGGCTTACGGCCGACGGCGGAACTGGCCTCGCTCTACCAGCGGATCATCTCGGGCGAGGCGGTGGGCGGAGCGCGCCCCGCCCCCGTACCCCCCGTACCCGATGTACCCGACGTACCTGACGCACGCGACGTACCCGACTTACGCGACGGCGACGAAAGCAACGACGAAGGCGAAGGTGACGGCGGAGGCGACGGCGGGCGGACCGTCCCACCCGCCCGGCCTCCCGCCCAGCTTCCCGCCGACATCGGCCACTTCACCGGCCGCGACGACTCCGTCCGCCGCGTGGCCGAGGCGGCGGGACCCGGACCCACGGCCTCCCTCGTCGCCGTCGTGGGCCTCGGCGGCGTCGGCAAGACCACACTCGCCGTCCATGTCGCCCACCGGATCCGGCACCACTACCCCGACGGCCAGCTGTTCATCGACCTCCGTGGCGCGGACGGCGAACCGGTACCCCCCGGCACGGCGCTGTACGGTTTCCTGCGCGCCCTGGGCGCCACCGCCTCCGCCGTCCCCGAGTCGACCCGGGACCGGTCGGCGGCCTTCCGCTCCCTGCTCGCCGGGCGGCGGGTGCTGATCGTCCTGGACAACGCCCGGGACTTCGCCCAGATCCGGCCGCTGCTGCCCGGCACCTCCGGCTGCGCGGCCATCGTGACCAGCCGTTCCTGGCTCGGCGGTACCGCCGACGGACGGACCGTCGCCCTCACCGCGATGAGCCCGGGGGAGTCGCTGTCCCTCTTCGCCCGCATCGCCGGGGAGCGGCGCACCGGGGCCGAGCACGCGGAGGCGGCGGCGATCACCGAGCTGTGCGGCCATCTCCCGCTGGCCGTGCGGATCGCCGCGTCCCGCCTCTGCGCCCGGCCGCGCTGGCCCCTGGAGTGGCTGCGCCGCCGCCTCGCCGACGAGCGCGGCCGGCTCGCCCAGCTCCGGATGGCGGAACTGTCGGTGGAGTCGGTCTTCGCCCTCTCCCACGACCGGCTGTCGCCGGAGCGGGGCCGCGCCTTCCGGCTGCTGTCGCTGCTGGAGGGCGACACCTTCTCCGGGGCCGCCGCCACGGCCGTGCTCGCCCTGTCCCCGGAGGCGGCGGAGGAGGTCTGTGAGCAGCTGGTGGACGGGTCGCTGCTGTCGTCGCCCGCGCCCGGCCGCTACCGCTACCACGATCTGATGCGCGACTTCGCCCGCCAGCGCTGTGCGGAACGGGAGACCCCGCAGGAGCGCGACGAGGCGCTGGAGCGGCTGCTCGACCTGTGGCTGGCGACCGCCCGGGGGCTGGACCGCTTCCTCTACCCGGGGGACTCGGTGCCCGACGGTGTCGCCCCCACCCGCCTGCCGGAGTTCGACCCGGTGGACCTCGACGGCGCCGTGGACCGGCTGCTGGCCGAGTCGGAGGGGATCCTGCGGCTGCTGCGCGGGGCGCTGACCCGTACCGGCACCGATCTTGTCTCCGTCGCCGAGATCCTGACCTGTCTGGAGTATCTGACCGAGTCCGGTGGGGACCTCGTCCCCTACACCACCGTCGTCCGGCTGCTGGTGGAGACCGCCGTGGCGCGCGGCGAACGGCGGGCCGAGGGCTGGGGCCGCTACCTCCTCGGTTACGCGCACTACCGCCGGGGGGATCTGGACGCGGCGACCGACGATTTCCGGTCGGCGCGGGACCTCAGCCGGGAGTGCGGGGACGCGGTCACCCTGGGGCGTTCGCTGAACCGGCTCGGCATCGCGGCGCGTTCGGCCGGCCGGGCGGCCGAGGCGGTGGCGCACTTCCGGGCCTCGCTGGCGGTCTGGTACGAGCGGGGCGACCGCTTCCCGCAGGGCAGCGCCCTGGGCAATCTGGCACCCGCGCTGCTGGATCTCGGCCGGCTGGACGAGGCGGTCGAGGCGGCCCGGGAGAACCTCCGTATCAAGGAGGGACTGGGCGGCGAGGGCACCACCGCCACCGCCCGCTACCTCCTGGGCCGGGTCCTCATCGGCGCGGGCCGCCCCCAGGAGGCGGTGGACCAGCTGGAGGCCGCGTTCGGCATGTTCCACGTCCGCCGGCTGTGGCTGTGGCAGGAGGCCACCCGCCTGCGCTTGGCCCAGGCACAGCTCGCCCTGGAGCGTACGCAGCTCGCGCGGCGGCTGGCCGGGCGGTGTCTGGAGGCGTTCCGGCGGTGGGGTGAGGAGGCGCTGGCGGGGGAGGCGTCGGCGGTCCTGTTGCGGGTGGGGCGGGGTACGGCCACGCCGACCTGCTGACCCGCTCGCCGATAACCTGGGCCCGTCATCACCCGCTTCGACGGCATGTGGTACCCGGGACTCATGGGCGGAGATCCAGGAGAACGCACGCGGGGGTCTTCCCTGGGCAAACATGTCACCCCCGCCGTTGTCCGCATCGGCCCCGCGTACGCGGGGGTCTTCCGCGCGCGACTAGCTCTAGCTCGACTCCGGGCACATCGGCCCCGCGCACGCGGGGCTTACGGCGAACGTCACAGTCAAACCTACCGAGTTGGACCTCCTACCCACTATGCCGCCCTAGCTTGGCCCACGCCCGGACGTGGCGCGGTGAGCTGCGGCCGTGTCCTGTCGGACTCCTTGTTCGTTGGCATGCCGTGGGATCTGCGGGGAGGGGCGAGGCCCGGTGTGTGCCGTGGGTGGCGCTGTTCACGGCGGCGGTGACCGTGCTGGGTGCGAGCGAGGCTGTCGCGCTGGCGGTGGCTCCGGCATCCTGTATCGGCGGGGAGCGGGATTCGCGGGGGCGGTCGTCGGTCGATGACGGCGAGGTCTCCTGGGAGGACGAGACGCACTTTGACGACGCCCGGCGGCACGCGATGTCCGCGTGGAGCGGCCGGGGCCTGAAGCGGATCCGGTTCCCCGAGGACGACGCCACCCGGGTCGCCGACCTTGAGTGGGCGGATGTGAACCGTAAGGACGGGCAGTGGCGCAATGTCGGCGGCGCCTGGATCGGGATGCCGGGCACGGACACCCTTGCCCTGAACCGTGCGTACGTGGGCCGGGGCAAGAGGCACGGCAACAAGGCGGACCGGCGACAGATCGCCGCGCACGAGCTCGGGCACGCCCTGGGGTTCTGTCACAAGGACCCGGGACGGGGTGGTGCGACGCTGATGGCACCGCGCCTGCGGGACGGCGCCGCCGACGGCCGGCCGACCGCCCGTGACCGGCGCGACTACCAGGCACTGTGGGGCTGACATGCGCATGCGTCTCATCGCCGTTTCGGCCGCCGCCGTCGTCGTCCTGGGGGCGGTGGCGGCGACCGTCCACGAGCGGCTGACCGGGCCCACGGCCTCGGAGTTCGACGCCGTCACCCTCCATGACCCGGACGACGACCAGCAGGTCGCGGCTGCCGCCGATGACGTCTGGCACGGAACCGTCCGGCGCCGGCTCGGCGCGCGAACGATCGCGGGGATCCCGTCCCAGCTGTACGAGGTGCGGGTCGGCCGCGTTTTCAAGGGCACGGTGACCGGGATCGTCACCGTCACCCGGACGGAGGACGATCCACCGCTGGGCATCGGGGCCGCGTATGTGTTCCCGACCGTGCCGTGGCGGGACGCCCGGGACGGACACGCCGTCCTCGCGGAAACCCGCCCCCGGCCCGCCGCCGACCTGACCGTGCCCGCCCCGGACCGCGCCCCCGGAGAACCCACCGACAGCACCCTGGGCGACCACTGGGCGTGGCTGAGCAGCCACGTCCCCTCCACCCTCTGATGGTGCGGTGCTGGTCAAACAGTGGCGCGTTCGAGGAGCATGCTGTCAAGCTGCGCGGCTGTGCCTATGGGATCCGTGGTGTGGTGGATGGTTCGGATGCCCAGGGCCTCGGCCGGCGGTAGGTTGTGCTCGTGGTCGTCGACGAACACGCATTCGGGGCCGGTCAAGCCCAGGGCGTCCAGGGCGCGCTGGTAGATGAGAGATGAGGGCTTGCGTACGCCTTCCCGCTCGGAGAGAACGATGGCGTCGAAGAAGCCCTCGTACATGCCCAGATCCTCATAGGGGTTGTAGGGGTGGAGACCAAAGCTGTTACTGAGCAGCGCGGTCTTGATGCCCGCCGCTCTGGCTCGCTGGGCTGCGGCAACGATGCGGGGTTCGGGGCGGAGGTTGGCGAGGGCCCGTCGCATCAGATCGGTGGGGTCGATGTTGAGGATGCCGCCGATAACGCGGTTCCAGTCATCCTGCGTGGCTTCTCCGACTTCGAGAGCGGCGTAGATGGCGACGCCCGTGGGGTTCTCGTTCAGCGCATGGAAGTAGGCGCCGGGCTCCAGACCCATTGACCTCTCGAAGGCCGCACCGTTGAGCCGCATGGGCGTCGTGAGTACCCCTCCGAAGTCGAGAATCAAGCCACGGTAGCTGGACAAGGACGCTCCTTACAGAAGATCTGATAACGAAGGGGTTGACCGGGGTAATCCTGCACATAGAGCGCCGATGGCTCTGTCTGCGGTGGGCTCAGTATCACCCTTGCGCGGCAAGCCTGGGCAATAGGCTCTGTGTGAAGTCTGTTGACGACGAAGAGTGGGAACTCATGGTCAGTGACGCAGAGTTGTTCAGTATCGGTAAGCGGATCAAGTGGCTGCGCGAGCGGCGTGGGATCTCACAGCGGGCGCTGGGCGAGCTGATCGGCAGGTCGGAGAACTGGGTCTTCAAGGTCGAGCACGATCGGATGCCGGTGAACCGGATCTCGGTCCTCGTCACGCTGTGTCAGGTGCTTCGCTGCCAGATGGAGGACTTGACGGGCGGATACATCTCGGCCGTCGGCACCGGCATCGCCGAGCACAGCTTCGTACCGGACATCCGAAAGGCACTGTCCTTGCCCACGTCGCTTCTGCCGCTCCGGCTGGACACCATCGAGGCGGAGGACTTCGCCGCGTCCGTCGCGGACGCGTGGACGGTGTACGAGACGCAGGCCGAGAGGCGTTACCAGGATGTCGGCTCTCGGCTGCCGATCCTCCTGCGCCAGGGGCACGCGGTCCTGCGGGACGTGTCCACTGAGAACGAGCTGAAGGTTCTGCCGCAGCTCATCAGTTTGTACGGACTTCATCAGATCTGGCTCCGGCGGGTGGGCGAGCCGACTCTCGCCCGGATCGCGGCAGACCGGGGCCTGGCCCTTGCGGACAGGGCCGACGACCCCGCGCTTCTGGCGGCGGCTGCGTGGAACCTCGCCTGTGTGCTCACCTCGGCGGGGGATGTGGGTGACAGCCTCGAACTGGTTCGACAGACCATCGCCATGTGCCGACCGGACGATGACTCCTCGGTCGAGCACTGGTCTGCCTATGGGGCATTGCATCTTCAAGGGGCCATCGCCGCGACACGCGCGACGAAGGGCCCTGTTGCCTGGGACATGTACCGAGGCGCGCAATTCGCTGCCGACAGGGTCGGGAGCGACTTCAACCACTGGCACACCAGCTTCGGTCCGACGAACGTGGCGATGCACGAGGTGCACATCAAGGCGGAGGAGGGCGATGTCAGCGAAGCCCTCCGCGCGGCCGACACCGTCCACGTCAGTCCTCATCTGCCCCTTGAGCGCCGTACTCGCTATCTGATCGAGGTGATGAACCTGAACCGGATCCAGCGGGACGACTACGGCACGGTGCACATCCTGAGCAAGCTCATCACACAGTCTCCCGAGGAGATGATCTTCTCGCCGCTGGTCAGAGAGGCAGTCGCCGATCTCCTGAAGCGCGAGAAGGCCGTATGGCGCGACGACCTCCGAAAGGTCGCGCAACACATCGGCCTGGCCGCCTAGGACTTGTCCGGCCGATCATGTGACTACTCCGTGCCCGAGTCGTTCCTGTGGGCATGGGGCGGGGTGATCTGAGCGATGCCGAGTGGGAACGACTGCGGCCGTTCCTGCCGGTCAGTAACGGGCGTTGTGGCAGGTGGCGGGATCACCGGCAGGTGATCGACGGGATTCTGCACCGGGTGCGGACCGGGGTGCAGTGGCGTGACCTGCCCGAACGTTTCGGGCCGTGGAAGACCGTC
>NZ_JBEPCY010000063.1:0-17439 GCF_040299965.1 Streptomyces sp. NPDC000594
CGAGCACCGTGCCTGGCCTCAGCCGGCCCGCACCGGCCCCCAAGCCGTCCTCATCACCAGACCCCCACCCGCAAGCCCGTAACGCAACGGCATTGCCTTTAGACCCAGTCGCGTCCGGGTCGCTCGATGCCGACCACGACCGCCGCAGGCATGCGGCGGCGGTGGGGTCACGGCCAGTTGGCCCGCGCCCAGTGCAGCAGATTCGTCAGCGCGTTCCCGCCCGCGGCGACGTTCTGCCGCGGCTCACCGAAGTTGTCCTCGCCGCCCGAGTGCGTGCCGACCACATCGGGGGAGCCACTGAACCAGGCGAACACCGGGGAGCCGCTCTGCCCGCTCTCGGTGTCCGCGCGGTACTCCAGTTCAACCCCCGCCCCGTCGTTGTCGTCGTCGGTGATGGGGAAGTTCAGATGCAGCCACGGCCGGTTGCCGCTGTCCTTGTCGTGGGGATAGCCCGGCAGCGTCCACACGTTCAAGTTCTGCCAGGAGCTGCTGTACGTCCGGAACCCGAACCAGCCGAGGCTGCTGCCGAGCGGTACCGCCAGCCGCATGACCGCCATGTCGTCGCCCTGCGCGTGCGGGTTGTACCCCCGGGCGTTGGTCACCCATGAGGACGCCCACGTACCGTGCACCGAGGAGCCGTCGTAGTAGGCGGGTACGAACAGCGCCTTCCAGTTGGCGGAACCCCACGGCACCACATGGCTGGCCGTCATGATGGTCCGGGTGTGCAGCAGCGAGGCGGTCCCCCACCAGCTCCAGTTCGGCTGGGACGCGTCCCACCAGACGAAGAGCCGGCCGACGAGGGAGAACGGATAGGTGTTGGGGTAGTACGCCGAGCGGTCCTCCGGGGGGAACACCCACTCCGGGCGCACCCGCCTCCCATTGCGGCGGACCAACCGGGTCCGCTCGGCGCGTGGCGCCAGGGCCGGTGTCGCGGAGACGGCCGTCCACTCCGGTATGTACGCCGAGCTGTCACGGTCAGTGCCTTTGCGGTCCGTTCCCGAGGCGCCGGCCGGCTGCGGCCCGGCCAACTCGGCCGCGACGGCCTCGGGGGTCACCGGCTCCACGGCACCGACGACGATCCCGAGGACGGTGTCGCGATCACCGACGGCCGGGCGGCCCCCGGAGTCCTCGGTCAGAAGGGTGGCCGCGCCGCCGGATCCGCCCGCAGCGGACGGCAGCCGGTCGAACACGAGATGGTTGCGCGGGTCGCCCAGCTCCGCGGGAACCTCGCCCTGCTGCGGGCGTGACCGTGCGAGCACGAGGTCCAACGAGTCGGGTCGGTCGTTCGGCATGTTTCTCCTTCGCCCTGGGTCCCGGAAATACATCGCGGCGCTGCTGAGCCGAACTCACAGTGAGCGAACCGGGGGTGGGCGACCGCTGGCCATGACCGGGCGGCGAGGCCCCGCTCCCCCTGTCCGGTGGAGCGTCAGGAACCGTGCGTGGTCTTCTCATCGTGCCACTGGCCGGTGGCCGTGGGAACCGCCCCGGCGACGGAACCCGTACCGACCACGGCGAGGGGTTCGGACACTCGCCCCCGCCACCTCTGCGGGCCGGTCGGTGCTGATGTCGGTGATGCGCGACAGGCCGCCGGGGTACGGGGTGTCGCCGGGTGGGCGGGTACGGGTGCGGCTGCATGTGCGGTGGGCGCTGTTCGGAGGTACGGGCCATTCCGCGAGCCGACCCAGAAGCCGGCGAGCAGGGCTCCGACCCGGCCGCTCCTGTCGCCCCGAGCCACCTGGAGGAGCAGCGGGGCTGTCGTACCCGTTTGCTACAGCTCGCGGTAGTAGTGGACTACCGGCAAGGCCGTGAAGCCGGCCTTGTCGTAGGTGCGGCGGGCCGGTTCGTGGCCCGGGTCGCCTCCGGTCCAGACCTCGATCCGGGTGCAGCCGCGCGAGCGGGCCTCGTCCATCGCAGTCCCGATCAGTGCGGTGGCGATGCCCTTGCCCTGGTGCGCGGGATCGACCGCCAGCATTTCGATCATCGCGACAGGCGCACCGGCCTCGTGCACGAGAGCCACCCAGCCCACAGCGTGGCCTTCGTGCTCTGCGACCCAGCACGGCTGCTTTCCAGGTCGGCAGTTGTCGCGGATCTCCGCGGCCTGGCTCGCGCGCCAGTCGGGATAGGCGGCCCTGAACAGCCTCGGGCCAAGGATCCTTTCGAAGGACCTGAAGACTGGCTCCCAGGAGCGCAGAGCGAAGGACACCACCGTCTCGACGTCGTCGGCGCGCAGTGAACGGATCACAGTGCTCATAGGACGATCCTAGGAACGCCGTCCATGGAATTTCGCCGTCGGCCAGGCCGGCCCCCGGCTTCCCTGTGGCCGCCGGACCGGGCGGAGGGAGATCCACGGCCGGTCGCCCATCCATGCGGGCAGGTGCTCGCGGGCGCCGGCGGAGTCGGCCCAGACCTGGGGCGGAACCGGCGGCGGTTCCGGACGGATGGACGACAGTGCACGGGGCCGCGACCGCGGCGGGTTCAGGGGAGGTCCGGGGGCAGGAAGTGGACTCCGACGGTGCCGTCCCGGTTCCCCGCGGCCAGCAGGGTGCTGCCGGGGGAACAGAGGAGGGAGGCGACGGTGGTCGTGGAGTCGGTCAGTGGTTCGCCGAGGGCCGCACCGGTAGCCGTGTGCCACACCCGTACCGTGCGGTCCGTGGTGCCGGCGGTCGCCAGCAGCCGCCCGTCCGGGGTGAACGCGGCGTGGCCGACGGGCCCGGTGTGACCGGTCAGCGGGCCTGCGGTCGGCTGTCCGGTGGCGGTGTTCCGGAGCAGTACGGTCCGGTCGTGTCCGGTGGTGGCGAGGGTACGGCCGTCGGGGGAGACGAGTACCTGGGTGACGGGGCCGGTATGACCGGTCAGGGGCTTGCCCACGGGCCGGCCGATGCTGGTGTTCCAGCGGTGCACCGTGCCGTCGTTGCCCCCGGTCAGCAGCGTCCGGCCGTCGCGCGAGAACGCCAGCGCGTCCGGGCCCGCCACGTCCACAGCTATCGGGTCCGCGAGGGGCCGTCCGGTGACGGGGTGGTGGAGCAGTGCGGTCCGGTCCTCCCCGGTGCTGGCGAGGGCGCGGCCGTCGCGGGAGAAGAGAAGGCGGGTGACGGGGCCGGTGTGGCCCGTCAGCGGTTCACCGTCCGGACGACGGGTCGCGACGTCCCAGCGGCGGACGGTTCCGTCGTTGCCCCCCGTCACCAGCGTCCGGCCGTCCCGCGAGAACGCCAGGCACCGCACCCGGCCGTCATGGCCCGTCAGGGAGCCTGCCGACTCCCCGGAGACCGGATCCCAGAACCGCACCGTACGGTCCCATCCGGCGCTGACGAGCAGGGAGCCCGACGGGGCGAAGGCGAGGGCGGTGACCGGACCCGTATGCCCCTGGAGCGGGGGCGCGGCGGCCCGCCCGGTGCCGGGATCCCAGAGGCGTACGACCGGGTCCCAGCCGGCGGTCGCGAGCAGGGCGCCGGACGGGGCGAAGGCGAGCGAGCCGACGGCCCCGGAATGCTTCCCGAACCACAGGGCGTACCAGCGGGGCTCCCGCACCGAACCGACGGCGGCGGCCCCTGTCGCGGGGAGGGACCGGCAGGCGGCACGCCAGGGCCGGAGCGCGGGATCGTCGGCGGGCAGCAGCTCCCGGTGTCCGCCGCCGTGGAGCATCAGGGCCCGGACCAGGTCGACGACGATGTCGGCGTCCACTGCCCGCCGCCCGGTGAAGGCGTTGTCGAGAACGTTCGGGGTGAGGGTGTGGAGCCCGTGCCGGTGCGCTTCGCGCAGGACGGCCCGCGGCGGCGGCGAGCCCCGCTCGGCGCGCAACCCGCGCAGTGCGGCGGCAAGCGCGGACCGGCGCTCACCGCTGGTGCCGTCGGCCGATCCCATGCGGCCCCCCGATGCCGGTGCGTTCCGCCACCCTAGCTTGACGTTTATGGCCCGACATCGAACGCGACTCTCATCGAAGGCACGCTGATCCGTCTCCAGGCCGAAGAGGCCTTCCCGCGTCGCTTGCGGAAGGATCGGCTTCGGGGACCCAGCCGAAGTACGCGGCTGATGCGGGAACCCCACCCCCGCGCCCAGACATCCCTCACCACATGTGCCCTGGCATGCGCGGCTCAGGTACGGGCATTCAGTCGTCGGCGGCGAGTTCCTGGGCCAGTTCCGCGCAGCGCACCCGGGCCGGGGAGAAGTCGTGGGGCAGCTTGGTGACCGCCTCGAACGCGCTCATGCCACCATCCTCGGAATCCGGCTCATCCGGCTCCGGTGTGTCTTCGCTGTCCTCGGTGTGCGCGGCGTCCAGGGCGTCGAGGAGGGCTGCTTCGTCCTCCGCGATCCCTGACTCTTCGATCACCGCCATCAGGGCCTTCTCGAAGGCATGGCGCTGGGCGGCCGTCTCGGCGACGCGCGGATCATCGACGGCGACGGTGTCGTCGAGTGCTTCCTCGGCGGTGTCCACGCGATCGGACTCGGCCCGAAGCTCGGGATGGGTGGCCAGCGCGATGAACCGGGATGCCTGCACGGCCGCGCCGAGAGCGCCGAAGATCCGCTCGGTGACGAGCAGAGTGTCCAGGTCCGCCTGGCGCAGCGAGCCCTCGGGAAGATTCTTCAGACGGCCGGTGACTGCCTCGGAGAGCAGGCCCATCCGACTGCCCTCGGCACGCATCCGCCGCACGCGGGCCCGCTGGCGTGCCAGCTCCGCCTCCTGGGCGGCGAGTGCCTCCTCCAGCCGGGCCAGGGTGGCCTCGATGCCGGCACCTCCACTTGCGCCGGTCCCGGTACCGGCCACGGTCCCGGTCCCGGTGGTGGTGAAGGCCTCACGGATGTCGTCCAGGGCGATTCCCGCATCGGCCATCTTCCGGATCCACAGCAGCCGGACCACGTCCTGGAAGCCGTAGCGTCGGCGGCCGTCGCCGCCTCGTCCGGGCTCGGGGATCAGGCCCATGTCGTGGTAGTGCCGGATCGCCCGCGGTGTCGTGCCCACGAGGGCCGCCACGTCACCGATCTTGGACTGTCGCGACACGAAGAAGGACATGGGCATCAGCGAAGGACCTTTCACCAACGAACGAGGACAGCTCCACCTGATCACATGACGCTACGGCAGGTGCAAACCTGCGCCTGCCCCTGCACGTCGAACCGCCCCGAACAACAGCACCCTGCCGAGGGGTGCCAATACCGCCCCGCAGGGTTACACGACCATCGCGCCCTGGGTGGTCAACGATGACACAGGAGGATTCCTCTGGCCCGCCATGCCCAGTCTGCTGAACGTGTTGGTGGCCGACGTATGAAGGACGACCCCTTCGGCCGCATCTGGTGGGTCACCAGCCATGTGGAGGACCTCTCCGACTTCGTCCGCAAGACGAAGGCGGTGAGGGTCAGGCCGCTGTCCGATGCCGGTCCCGGGAAACCCTTCGGGAGGGTGACCTCACCGGTGGACCTGACGCCGCTGGCCGAGCACCGGCACGGGCACGGCGCCCGCGGGAACGTGGACGTGCCCTGCCGCCGACGTGCGGCGGCCGTGGAGAAGTCCGCCGAGCCCGGACGGCTCACTCCGGCCCGGGTCCGCCGGGGAGGGGGAGGGGCTGGTCATCTGCAGAATTCTGCTTCGATCACTGCTGTGGTGTCGCCTGCCCAGTCTCCGTTGAGGTTCAGCGCGAGTGTATGACGCGCGTCCCGGGTGGCGAATGCCTCGGACTGGGAGCCGTGGATACCTCCGCCGTGGCCCCAGACCTCTGTGCCGCAGCTGAGCCGGACGGACTGGATACCGAGGCCGTATCGGTACTCGGGCCGCTGGGGATCGATCGGCACGGTCGTGGTCAGCGCGTCCTGTTGTCCGGGTGGGAGCAGCCTCCCGTTCAGCAGGGCGCGGAGGAACTTCTGGAGGTCTCCGGAGTCGGAGATCATGCCGCCCCCGGCCCCGGCCAGCGACGGGTTCAGGCCGGTCACGTCATGGATTTCCGCAGCCGGATCCGGGGAGAGCGGGGAGTGGGCACGGCTCGCGGGGGCCGGTATCCGGGGATCGGTTCTGGGAACGGAGGTGGCACGGAGCCGGAGCGGGCGCAGGATCCGGCGCTCGATCTCGGCCTCGTACCCCCGGCCGGTCACTTTCTCGATGACCATCCCGGCGAGGGTGTAGTTGGTGTTGGAGTACTGCCAGCCGGCGCCGGGAGCGAAGGAGGGTCTGTGGCGCATCGCCAGGCCGACGAGCTGCCCGGGGGTCCAGGTGTCGTAGCGGTGCCGGAGGAAGCCCTCGCCGAAGATCTTCGCCTGGTAGCCGGGGTCGGAGGTGTAGCTGTAGATACCGCTGGTGTGGTTCAGGAGCTGGCGCAGAGTGATGTGCCGACCGTCGTGACCGTTGCCCCGGACGGTACCGGGAAGCCACCGCTCCACCGCGTCGTCGAGATCGAGTCGCCCCTCGGCCTCCAGCTGGAGCAGGACGGTGGCGACGAAGGTCTTGGTGATGGAACCGATCCGGTACCGGTCCCGGGCCGTCCGTTCTTTCCCGGTACCCAGTTCACCCACACCTGCGGTACCGCTCCAGCTTCCGGCCCGGTCCCGGGCCTGGGCGACCGCGCCTGGCACCCCGTCACGCACCGCCTGCCCGAGCGCCCGCTGAGTGGCCCCATGCCGGTCCCCGCCTCCCCCGCCCCCGGTGGGATGCGCGGCGGCACCTGCCACCAGCACGCCACTGACGAGTGCCGCCACTGTGGTGATGAGTGCGGTGCGGACTGTTCCTGCTGGCATCCCCGGCTCCCTCGCTCGACTCTGTCAGCAGGGAGGACTCCCCGACGGGGGTGTCGAGTTGCCCGGCACGGCGGAGTTTGAGCCCCGCATGATCGGCGGGTCGGCAGGCCCGTGTGTGAAGCGAGTGCGGTGGCCGGACGGTGAGCTTCGGCGCTCGATGAGGTGGGCGAGTGCCTCCGTGGGCCGGCAGAGCCATGCGAGAAGAGGGTGACCGACCACGAAGTAGTGGGCGCTGACCTGGCCGCGCTCCTTGTCGAGGATCTGCGGGGCTTCATCACGGTAGATGTAGCGGAGGTAGCGGCGGCGGATCGGTGTTCCGGCTATCAGCAACACGGGCGAGGCGACGAGGACAGCCAGTGAGATGAGGGCCTTCACGCCCTTGAGCCTGGCTCTCTCGGCTCTCGTTTCATATCGCATGTGCTCAGTGTGCTGATCTTCGTCGTCGTCTGCCAGCCTGTTCTGCGGGGCCCGGTGCCTGCCTTGTGGTGGGCCACCCCGGCCAAGGCGCTCCGACCGGAAGGGTGACGCTTCCGTGAGCGCATTCCTCAGGACGTCGTGCCGCACCGTACTCACGACCACGACCACGACCACGACCACGACCACGGCCTTGGCGCTGGTCCTCTGCCTCTGCGGCGGAGCAAAGGATCAGCCGAAGGCGGCCTGCATATCCGCTGAACTGCGAAGAAGCTCTGCAGGTGGGAGATCCGGGCCGGCATGGTCCCCCGCCTGCACCACACGTCGCACGGCACCCTCGGCATCGTCTACGCGCTCGCTGCCGTCGGCCGGGCCGCCGACCGCCCCGAACCCGTCGACCTCGCGGCGGCCGGAGCCGCCGACGTCGTCTCCCGCAACGAAGCAGGCCCGGACGGCTTCCTGGTCGCGCACTCCGACCCTCAGCAGCACGGGGAGATCGAACGCCACAACTACGGCTGGTGCCACGGCCCAGCCGGCGACGCCCAGGCATTCCGCCTGCTGACCCACGTCCTGCCCGACGATCCCGCCTGGCCCGCCCTCGCCGACCGCTGCTGGCACACCATCGTCAACTCCGGTATCCCACGACGGATCCGCCCCGGCTTCTGGGACAACAACGGCCGCTGCTGCGGCACCGCCGGCGTCCTCGCCCTCGCCTGCGACCGCCAGGTCGAACGCGGCGACGACCGTCACTTCGCCGACATCCTCGTCTCCGACCTCGCGGCCCGCACGACGACCGACGCCGAGGGCGTCCGGTGGTCCAATGTCGAACACCGGAAGACGCCCAGTGACCTAGGTCGTCTCTTATGGATCTTGCTGGGCTCGCGTGCCCTGGCACCGCACTCTCCCCCTGGGCCCAGGGGCCCGCGAGGTGCCCCACCTGGCCCAGGGGCCCGCGGGCGGGTGATGTCCGGCGTCCACACGAAGAGCACCACGGGCCCGGGCCTGCAGAAGCAGGCCGCACCCTGGCTTCGTTCGCGTTCCGTAGCAACGCCTGTCCACCGGTTTGGGAGGCGACGGAGGGCCGGAGCCTCCGCAGACGTTCACGAGAAATGACATCGCTCTTGGCCGAGGAGTCTCAACCGTGCCTGGTTGAGCGACGGACAACCGATAATGCGTTGTCGGTCCCAGCTGGGCTGCGGGAGCATCCGATGCATGGAAGAGCCTGCCGAAAGCCTCATATCCGACCAGGTTGAGCTGCGCCGGTGGCGCATGAGCGATCTCGACGCCTTGGAAAGGGCGATCTACGAGTCCCTGGACCATCTGGTGCCGTGGATGCCCTGGGCTGCCGACTCCGGCAGACAGCAAACCTCTGATTTCCTCGCCCGCAACCAGGACGAGTGGGAAACCAGGCAAGCCTTCGGCTATGCGATCACATCAGATGCCGCGGTGATCGGCAGCTGCGGCCTCATGCGCCGCATCGGAGCCGGCGGACTCGACATCGGCTACTGGCTCCACCCTCATTGGACCGGCCGGGGGCTGGCCACGATGGCGGCAGCGGCTCTTGTCCGCCAGGGCTTCCAGCTCGCGGGCATCGACCGCATCGAGATCCATCACGATGCCGCCAACCCTGCCAGCGGATCCGTCGCCCGCCGCTTGGGATTCACTGAGGTCGAGCGCATACGAGCAACTGAAGGGCCCGTCGCTCCTGGCGAATTGGGGATCGATGTCATCTGGCGTATGACGGCGGACCAATGGAAGCAGAGGTCATACTTTCTGTTGGCGGAAACCGCCCGTGAGAGTGGGGTCCGCCCAGGGCGGGGAAGGTGCCGTTGAAGGTGAGTCGGTCGACGATGGCCGCGCTGTTCTTTTCCTCCCGCTCGGTCAGTACCTGGAACAGCAGCTCGGCTCCGTGGCCCAGTCGAGTTCCATGTAGCCGAGTTCGTCGATGCAGAGTAGATCGACGCGGCCGTAGCGGGTGATCGTCTTGTTGAGCTGCTTCTCATCGGCGGCCTCGACCAGCTCGTTGACCAGCTTGGTGGCCGGCGCGTAGCGGACACGGTAGCCCTTCACGGCCGCCTCGGTGCCAAGCACGCGACCACATGCTCGTGGACGAGGTGGCCCGTTCAGCAGCAGGACTCCGATCAACGCCCGGGTGCCGTCCCGCTCGCCGTGAACCTTGCGGGCCTGGGCCCACCAGGCGTCGTGGACCGGGGTGAACTTGCGCTCAAGCTCGTGCATCTCCATGCCAGCACGGTGGTCACGCCGGATCGCCGCGTACAGCTCGACCTTGGACATCTGCGGCATGACCAGGACCTTTCACCAGGAGCACCCCGATGCTGCCTGGCAAGTACCCCAGTGCTGTCACAACTCGTGAACATCACCCGACCATGACCGACATCACTACTAGTGCCGCATCAGGCAACATTCGCCCTGTCGGCGGCCCTGCCCGTCGACGGCTTCGGCCGCTGGCGATAATCGACCGATGAATGCCATCGAACGCCCTTTGCCGCCCCTGAACGCCGACGAGCGCACCGTGCTCGAAAGCTGGCTTGACTTTCACCGGGCCACCCTCGCCATGAAGTGCGAGGGCCTGGACGACGGGCAGGCCGCCGTCGCGTCCGTGCCACCGTCCGGCTTCACCTTGACCGGCCTCGTCCAGCACATGGCAGAGGTGGAGCGGAACTGGTTCCGCCGAGTGTTCGCCGGAGAACAGGCCCCACCCATCTACGACCCGCAGGCCGACCCGTCCGCCCCCGACGGCGGCTTCGAACTGGCCGAGGGCGCCACACTGCACGACGCCCTCGCCACCTGGCAGGCGGAGATCGCCCGCGCCCGCGAGCTCTGCGCCGACCGTGCTCTGACCGACGTAGGCCGCTTCATGGAGCAGGACGTCAACCTCCGCTGGATCTACGTCCACATGATCGAGGAGTACGCCCGCCACAACGGCCACGCCGACCTGGTCCGGGAGCGCATCGACGGCACCACCGGCGTATGACGCCAGATCAGGCCGCGCCCGCCCTCCTGTGAGTGACGCGCTGCCGGGTTCCGTGCCGGGCGGCGCGTCGTGCCAGGGTGCCCAGGTGGCTGAACGTGTGCGCGTGCTCTATCCGCGCAGCGCATGAACGTGCTGAGGATCGCCGAGGGCGAGATCATACCCGAGCAAGGCGAGCCCGACGTCATCTTCTGCCTGGACGAGTTCGGCCCGCTCAACCTCCAGCCCCACCCCGGACGGCACCGACCACACCAGCCACA
The DNA here is from genome assembly GCF_040299965.1 of Streptomyces sp. NPDC000594. NCBI lineage: Bacteria > Bacillati > Actinomycetota > Actinomycetes > Kitasatosporales > Streptomycetaceae > Streptomyces > Streptomyces sp. NPDC000594. The sequence continues at coordinate 10,384 of NZ_JBEPCY010000063.1, forward strand.
AGGAGCAGGGCAGCATGATCCGCCGCTACATCCTCTGGCGAAACCGCCACAACACCCACGAACCCCTACGCCAAGTCGTCGACAGGGCGAACGTTGCCTGATGCGGCACTAGGCCGCTTTTGGAGTTGTGATTCCTTTCCGATGTGCTCGTGTTGGTCGATACTCGCGGTATGAAGATGGTGGTCCACCCCGAGTCAGGCTTGAGCAAGGCCACTTGGACGGAGCGGGACCTTGACGCGATGTCGTTTGACTCGTGCCAGATCCACGCCCTCGCCGTCACCGACGACGAGGGCCCGCCCGACGACCTGACCCCCGAGGAGTTCCTTGAGCAGGACGACATCGATGACACCGCACCCTCGGCCCTGCAACTGCACCTCGACCTGGATTACATCGTGCGCCGGGTCAAGCCGCCGTCGCCCTGGCCGGACGTCAAGTTCTGGGTTTCACCGGCCACGCTGGTCTTCGACTGCGTGGGGTCGATATCCGGCGACCTGCGCTCCATCCAGCTGCCGCTACGAATGAGGAGGCTGCAACAGGTGGGGCCGACGCTCCCCCGCAGCGAGAGGCGGTGGTACCTGGAGGGCGACGGCTTCCTCCTGAAGTTCAGCGCCTGGAGTTTCACCCTTCACCTGCGCCAGCCGCCGCGATACGGCGGGCGTGTGCTACGGATGGCCGACCGCGGAGGGATCAGCTTCGAACTGCGCTCTTTCGCCTAGGGCGTGTTGAGATTTGTGATCGGTTCAGTTTCGGTCCTTATCCCAAGCGGTTGCGTGAGCAGTTCGAGGGTGTGATCTGGCGGTTCCGGACTGGGAGTCAGTGGCGGGAGATGCCCAAGGAGTTCGGCGCTTGGCAGACGGTGTACGACCGGTTCTCGCAGTGGCGGGACGCTGGGGTGTTCGCTGCGTTGATGGGCGGGGTGATCGCGGAGGCTGCCGCCCGCAGTGAGGCGGATCTGTCGCTGGGCAGCGTGGATTCCACGGTGGCCCGGACGCACCACGACGCGGCCGGGATGGTCGTGGATCCGGCGGTGCTGGCGGCGCTGGAGCAGGCCGTGGCTGAGGAAAAGGGGCGGCCGATACCGGGCAAATCGGCCCGCTGACCGAGCAGGAACAGGCAAGCCAGGACGAGCGGGCCGAGCGCCGACGAACCCGGCGTCGGCATCGCGCCCGCCTGACGGCGGATGCATGGGGACGCTCGCGCGGCGGGGTTGACGTGCAAGGTCCATCTGGTCGCGGACCGGCGCTGCCGTCCGCTGACGTTCGTGCTCGCTCCCGGGCAGGCCGCCGACAAGGCGTACTCCTTCCGGGCCAACCGCGCCTACCTGCGCAGACGAGAGATCAAAGCGTGTCGTGGCCTGGCCACCCGATACGACGAGACACCCGATAGCTACATGGCGGGACTTCAGCTTCGCGGATCAGTCATCTGGATCCGCAGCCTCCGCCCCGCCACATGAACGCAACTCCAGACAGGCCCTAGTGAACAAAGCCAGCGTCCCTGGCTCCGGCCGTTGTTGTGTTCGCTGATGTCTGGAATCCCGGCGCCCAGCTCCTCCCGTCCGCCGCCGACCCCGGCGACAGCGCAGCCGACACCCCGGCGCCCCCCTTTCCCGCCTCGGTCGGCAGACACGGCACTGAACTCTTCTACCGCGTGGGGCCCTCAGGGAGCGGGTCCGCAGCCGGCGCCGCGCCGCCAGCCGATCCGGAGCTCTCCGGTTTCACCGACGCCTGTCGGTGCCTCGCCGTACCCGCCGTACCCGCCCCGAGGCAGAGCAGGCAACCGGGCCGCTTCCAGGTCGTCCAGCAGGACGGCATCCGTGAGTGACAGGCGATTCGCCATGACCGACGCCGAAGTCGTGAACCGGCCCACCGACCCACCGGCACGGCGACTGGGACCTGGTCCATGTTGTCGTGGGCGGCGGGTCGCCGGTTCTTCCAGCAGAGTTACCGTCCGGTGGAGAGGACATGCATGCTCAGCCGGCGGATTGCTCCCCGGTGGTGCGGTGGACCACATTCGACCGGTCGCCGTAGAAGAAGGCCCGGACTCGGATCGACGCCCGTTTCTCCTGCGGCAGGGTGATCAGCCCTGTGGACTCGATGTCCGGGTCGAGCACTGCGGCGACGCGGAAGTCAGCGGCGCCCTCGGGGCGGACCTCGACCAGGTATCCGTCCTCGTCGCGGGCTTGGTCCCGCCAGGTGAGCAGGACCCCGTTGGCGTGCTTGACCGTGGCCCTGAGCCTGGTCGGCGCGGCACGGTCGGTGTTTTCGCCCCGGACCCGGTGGCGCTCTGCGGCGGATCCCGCCTTCGAGAGCTTCCTCGGCACCGCCCACTCATGAGACCGGTTCTGGTCCTTTCTGCCCAGCGTTCCTTTCGGCAGGGCGATGTCCACTGCGGGCGACACCGGCCCTCCGTAGGCACGCAGCCGGTAGTAGAAGGGGGTCCTTGGCATCAGATCGGGATGCTTGAAGAGGCTCTGTCCCCCGGGAGCGAATTCGAGGATTGTGTACGCGCCCCTGGGCTCGGTGGCGAACTCGACGATCTGCCCCGCGGCCTCGGGGTCGCGACCGTTCCAGCGCAAGGTGACATCGGTCGGTGTGTCGAGCCTGGCCGACAGGGTCACCCCCCGGTCTGGGGAGGTGTTCCGCTTCCCGGACAGCGGTGACGCGTCGCCGCCGCCGTCCGTGCATCCGGAGACCAGAACGGTGGTCAGAGCCGCTCCGAGCACGGTCCGGCTCAGCGGTCGGGTGCGGGGCATGATCGTCGACTCCTGTTCGCCGGTGCTACTTGGTCCACATCTTGACGCCGCCCCAGGTGACCTTCACCGGGCCCTGTCCGCTCGCCGTGCGGTACGCGCCGAGCTTGTCGTAGTAGCTCCCGGGAACGCTGGTGGTGTCGGTATGCGCCAGCGAGCCGTTGATGTACGTCCGGTGAGCGACCCCCACCTGGTGAACGGTGTTGACCCGGACGGTCGTACCGACGGCGGCGGTGCCGGTCGGGGCGACAGTGTCCCCGCCGTGCACCGAGTAGAGCCGGCCGCCGTTCTCGACCGAGAGCAGGAAGAACGACCCCGCGTTCGGGCTCTCCCGGAACGTCTGCTTGAGGCTGATCCGGCTGCCGCCGATGGACTCCACCCGGAAGCGGCCCTCGAACTGGTGCGTACCGTTGGTGTACGTGGGATACCGGTACTCTGCCCGCTGGTCACCGCTGTTCGTGGAACAGGTCAGCTCGAACACATTGGCCGTGATCACACCACACCCCCGCTCCTGGAGGTTCGGCGTCGGGAGCGGCAGGACCTGGGTCCACCCGCCCGGCTCGACCTCGGCAGCGGCGGGTGACGCGCCCAGGACCAGTCCGCACACAGCTGCGGTGGCCACTGTCAGGGATCGGGTGATGCTCATGACTGACTCCTCTCCGGGATACCCGAGCGGGGCATCCCGGGGTGAATGGGAATGGGACACGCGCTGAACGTGGGGGAGCGGCCCTTCCGGTCGCCCGACCGGGCCCAGCGGGCAGGGCGCGCCCGGAACGGCGCCGGGTGAGCGCGTCCGGGCACACGGCGGGTGAGGGAATGGGGTTCAGCTGGTGGGGAAGTTGTCCGCAGGGGCGGAGGGCGCCATGGTGAGACTGAGGGCCGGCGCACGTACCCGGTTCTGAGAGGACAACGCGGTCTCCCCGCATCGGTGTGGTGATTGCCCCTACCTCAGCCACGGGACCGGGTCCGGTTCCCTGGTCCCTCTGGGATTTCGGCTGCAGAGCCAGAATGTCCTGAGGAGACGATCCGGGCATCGTGGAAATCCACGAACTTCCGCAGGTCTCCACAACAGAAACGGCTCCTGCGGTCGCCCCCGCCGCTCCGCCCTGTGCCTCCGGCTGTCGGCGGGTAGATATCACCGGTCTCGGACCGGCGGTGCCCGGGAACCCTGTCGGTGCGGGGCGAGGCTGGACGGCCTTCCCGGTGGATGGGTGCCTTTGCGGTGGCGGGGGCCCGGTGTGGCGAGGTTCTACGATAACGCCTGCGCCTGGGGCTCCGGGGCGATCACCATGGCCACGCTGCTGGACCCCACCGACTGGACGCGCTCCACCGAGCTTGCCCGCTGCGGGGGCTGTTCAGCACGGCGGTGGCGTCTGGGCATGGACTTCAGAGGTTTCGCGGCCGACCAGGGGGTGGTCACCGTTCCCCGGCCGGGGCCGCCGGGGAGGTACGGCGGGCCGCCCTGTCGTCCCAGCCGTTCCGTGGCCGGCATCTGTCGCCTGCCGGGCCGCCGGAGAGCAACTGGCCCTCTCCAAACGCATTCACCAGGACCGGAACGAGCCGTATGCCGTCGCCGTCGTTCATGAGGATGCGGGCTCCGGTCCTGGCGCCGATGCCGGGTATCGAGGTCAGGACTTTCGAAAGAGGTTGGGTTCTCCAGGAGTTCCTCGATCCGGCCGTTCAGGATCTTGCGTTGGTCGAGCCCTGCCTGGAGCGAGGTGGCGAGGCCGGGGACGATCAGCGCGGTGGCGTCTGTCGAGCGCGGTGACGATGTCGTCGACCGGGCGCTCGGCCATCCTGGGGGCCTTCGGGCGTATCAGGGTGATCAGCCGTCGCTGTCCGGCCCGGCGGATCTGGGCCGGGCCCCGAACCGTTCCAGCAGGGTGAGGACGGCCGGGTGTTGGATCCGCTGGCCGATCACCCGTTCCGGGTACGGGTGGGTCTGGGTCGGCGGGCTCTGGTGCGGGTTCCCGGCCCGGGTGTGGTTTCTCGCCGTCCCCGCCTCCGTCCCCGCCCCCGGTCCCTGCCTCCGCCCTGCCTCCGTCCCCGCCTCCGCCCTGCCTCCGCCCTGCCTCCGTCCCCGCCTCCGCCCTGCCTCCGCCCTGCCTCCGTCCCCGCCTCCGCCCCGCCTCCGTCCCCGCTTGCGCCTCCGCCTGCGCCCCCGGTCCTGCCCCTGCCTCTGGTCCTGCCTCTGGTCCTGCCCCCGCCTCCGCCTGCGCCCCCCGGTTCTGCCCCTGCCCCCCGGTTCTGCCCCTGCCCCCCGGTTCTGGGTGTGGTCCTGGGTGTGGGTCTGGGTGGTTGTGGCGGGTCTGGGCGGGCTGTGCGGGGTGTCCCGGTCGTGTACCGCTTGCCCGGGCGGCCTGCTCTGGCCGGGGTTGTGTGCGGGGGCTTGAGGGGGAGGGTCCGTCCCTCCCGCGCTGTCCTGCTGCTGCTGTCCTGGCTGTCTTCCTGTGCTGTTCCGGCTGTTGTGTCTGCTGTCCTGGCGGTCCTGGTCGTGGTGGTCGGTGCAGTCGCATGCTCGTGGTGGTGTCGTTTCTGTGGACCGGAGCGTCATGTGTGAACGGGTTCCTCGCGTTCCTCGCGTCTGTCTGGGCCTTGCCTGGGTGGAGGTCGGGTGTCCGGTGGGTGGGCGGCCCGGGCGGGTGCCTGCTGTGGGTGACCGCGAGGGGCAGGGTGCCGGTCGGGGCGGGCTGATCGACCAGGGCGAGCACTGTTCTGGTGTGTGTCTGTGTCCCCGTGTCCTGCGCTCGCGCGCCGTGTCCCTGTCCATCGCGTGCCTGTGTCTCGCGCCGCCTGTGTCGCGTGCCCGCGTCCCGCATCCTGTACTTGCGTGCCCGCTGCCCGGGCTGCCCGTGTCGCGTGCCTGCCGCTCCGGCGGTCTTGGCCGTGCCTGCCGGGCCCCCCGGCCGTTTTGGCGGCCTTGGCCGTGCCCGCCGCCGCGGCGGCTGGTGTCTGCCGGGCTGCCCGGCGGTGGCGCGGTGGTGGTTGTGGTGGCCTGTGGTGGCTGCTCGGGTCGCTCGGGTGGCTTGGGTGGCCTGCTGGGCAGTTCTTGTCGTGGGTGGTGGTGGGGTGTGGTGGGTGTGGCTCGTACGACCAGCCTGCCCCCACCATTCCGTGCGGAAATCAGGTGTCGTAGTCGTAAAACGACTGCCGTGTGGGGTTAGGGTGGGGTTCATGCTGGGTACTGAGGGGATTCTGCGTCTGACGGTGGCGGCGATCATGCAGCTCACCGGGGAGCGTCAGGTCGACGTAGGCGCCGGGTGTGGGTTGTCGCAGTTGAAAGTGTCCCGTCGTCAGTCGGGGCAGGCTCACTGGTCGCTGGACGAGTGTGACGCGCTCGCGGCGCACTGGGGCATGACGGTTCTGGATCTGCTGGCGGGGCCCTCCCACGCCGTCTCCAGGCTCCCCGCCGACCGCATCACCGCCCGCCGGGCACCACAGGCCGCCCCCGCCCCGGCTGTCCCTGCTTCCGCCGCACCCGCACCCGCACCCGCTCCCCAGGACCAGGAGCCCCCGGCCCCGCCCCCGGCCCCGCCCCCGTCCTCGGCTCCGTCGTCGGCTGCCCCGGCTCCTGTTCCTGTTCCTGGGCTGGCTTCCGCTCCTGACGCCGTCGCCGTCGCCGTCCCGTCGTCTCCTGCTGCCCCGTCTCCCGCTGCCCTGGTGGGGCAGGAGCCCGCTCCCGCGTCTCCGGCCCCCGCCGTCGCTCCGCCTCCTGCCCTGGCTGCTCCGGCCTTGTCCCTCGCCGCTGCTCCGGCTTCGGCTCCCGCCGCCGTCGCTGCGCCTCCGGCTTCCGTCGCCGTACCGGCTGCGGCTCCGGCCTCTGCTGTCGCTCAGCTTCCGCCTCTGGCTGCCGTCCCTGTACCGCTTCCGGCTTCTGTTCCCGCACTGTTGCCTGCCGCCGCTCCTGCCCCGGTTCCCTCTCTCCAGGAGCAGCAGCCTGTTTCTGCGCCTCCGGTTGCCGCTCCGCTGTCACTGGCTGGCCCGGTGCGGGGGGTGCGCCTTGCCCCAGCCTCGGTTGCGGTTTCGGCTGTGTCTGTGGGCGGCGCTGCGCTCCGCCGGCCCGCTCCCGGCGGGCCCCTGGCGGACCGGATCCGCGACGCCGTCGGTCACCAGCTGGCCGTGCACCATGGTGATGTGGACGCCGCTCGTGCCGCGCTGATCAGGCGTGCGGTCCCGGATGTGATGGCTTTGTTTCATGCCTCCCGCGTCGGGGGCCGGTATGAGCACACCGACTTCCCGCCGACCCAGGATGTTTTGCGGAAGCGTTCGCAGAAGGGTGCGGATGAGGTGTGGGAGGGCCGCCCGAA
>NZ_JBEPCY010000064.1:0-12175 GCF_040299965.1 Streptomyces sp. NPDC000594
CAGGTCTTCAGGACCGGGTCCTCGGTGTCCCACTGGTAGAGGTTCACCGTGCCGTCGTAGGCGTCGACGGTGGCCTTCACCGAGTTGCGGATGTATGTCGACGGAACGTTCCGTCGACAGGCGCACTCCGTCCGGGGACGCTCAGTGGATGATGCCGGTACGCAGTGCCACCGCCACCATCCCGGCGCGGTCGCCGGTGCCGAGCTTGCGGGCGATCCGGGCGAGATGGCTCTTCACGGTGAGCGCCGAGAGCCCCATCGAGACGCCGATGGCCTTGTTCGACTGGCCCTCCGCGACCAGCCGCAACACCTCGACCTCCCGTCCGGACAGCTCCCGGTAGCCGCCCGGGTGGCTCGGGGCACCCGGGGGGCGGCGGTGACCGAGGCGGGTGCCGGCGCCGATGGGGGCGGCACCCGGCCGGGTCGGATGGCCGATATTGGTCCGGGTACCGGTGACGACATAGCCCTTGACGCCGCCGGCGAGCGCGTTGCGCACGGCGCCGATGTCATCGGCGGCGGAGAGGGCGAGGCCGTTGGGCCACCCCGCCGCGCGGGTCTCCGACAACAGGGTCAGCCCGGAGCCGTCGGGCAGATGGACGTCGGCAACGCAGATGTCGCGGGGGTTGCCGACGCGGGGACGGGCCTCCGCGATGGACGACGCCTCGATCACATCACGCACTCCGAGGGCCCACAGATGGCGGGTGACGGTGGAGCGGACGCGCGGGTCGGCCACGACGACCATGGCCGTCGGCTTGTTCGGGCGGTAGGCGACCAGGCTTGCGGGCTGCTCAAGTAGAACGGACACCAGGCCTCCTGGGGGAAGGGTTCGGGACGGGCCGGCTCGGGGATGAAGCCGGGGCGAACCGATCGGTTCGGGTCACTGACCTCTTCGGCACCAAACGTGATCGCCTTTAGGGAAAGATCACGATTTAGTGAGTGATAAATGGTGCAATTCGGACGGATGATCGATCATCCTACGAACGAGCTGACGGAGCGTTACCGCCCCCGCCGCCCCGCCGGCCCCGGGCGCGCCCACGCGAACGCGCCCGCCCGTACTCACCGCTGCTGCGGCCCCCGGCGCTGCGGCAGGGTCACCACACCCGCCCCCGCCTCCGTACCGGCCACCGGGGACGGCTCAAGACCCGCGATCTGCGCCAGCAGATCGCACCAGGCCACCAGATGCGCACCGGTGTCCGGCACCCCGTCCCGGCCGGTCGCCGGCGTCCAGGAGGCCCGGATCTCGATCTGGGTCGCGGGCCGCCGGTCGGCCAGTCCACCGAAATAGTGAGATCCCGCACGGGTGACGGTCCCGCTCGGCTCCCCGTACCCCGGGCAGCGCGCCTCCAGCGCCCCCGTCAGCCAGGACCAGGACACCTCCGGCAGCAGCGGATCGGCCGCCATCTCCGGCTCCAGCTCCGCCCGTACCAGCGTCACCAGCCGGAAGGTCCCCGCCCACCCCTCGTGCCCGTCCGGGGCGTGCAGCAGTACCAGCCGGCCGTCGGCCAGCGCGTCCTCCCCCTCGGAGACCGTCGCCTCCAGGGCATACGCGTACGGAGCCAGCCGCTGCGGCGGACGGGCCGGCTCCAGCGTGATCTCCGGGCGGGGCGCCGCCGCCCGCAGCGCCTCCACCGCCCGCCGGAACGCGTGCGGGACCGTATCGCCTCCGGAACCGTCGGGGTCCCCGGTGCCGTTCGAATGATCAGGATGATCGGAAAAATGTCCCTGCGCCGCAGCCATGCGGGGAAGACTAGGCGGTACGGGTCCCGGGCGCTCGCCAAGACACCCGGGCCGGGGCCGCCACTTCTCCGGGCCGTGCGAAGATTTGGGGCGTGACGACCGACGACCGCCTCCAGGGCAGCCCCGCGGGCCAGCAGCAGCCGAAGCCGTACGACTCCGCCTTCCTCAAGGCGTGCAGGCGGGAGCCCGTGCCGCACACTCCGGTCTGGTTCATGCGGCAGGCGGGGCGCTCGCTCCCCGAGTACCTCAAGGTGCGCGAGGGCATCGGCATGCTCGACTCCTGCATGCGCCCGGAGCTGGTCAAGGAGATCACCCTCCAGCCGGTCCGGCGCCACAAGGTCGACGCCGCCATCTACTTCAGCGACATCGTGGTCCCGCTCAAGGCCATCGGGCTCGACCTCGACATCAAGCCCGGCGTCGGTCCCGTCGTGGCGGAGCCGATCCGCAGCCGCGCCGACCTCGCCCGGCTGCGGGACCTCACCCCCGAGGACATCTGGTACGTCACCGAGGCCATCGGGCTGCTCACCGAGGAGCTGGGCACCACCCCGCTGATCGGCTTCGCCGGAGCGCCCTTCACCCTCGCGAGCTATCTCGTGGAGGGCGGTCCCTCCCGCAACCACGAGCACACCAAGGCGCTGATGCACAGCGACCCCGAGCTCTGGGCCGATCTGCTGGACCGCCTTGCGGAGATCACCTCCGTCTTCCTCAAGGTCCAGATCGAGGCCGGGGCCTCGGCCGTCCAGCTCTTCGACTCCTGGGCCGGGGCGCTCGCCCCCGCCGACTACCGGGCCTCGGTCATGCCCGCGTCGGCCAAGGTCTTCGACACGGTCGCCGGGTACGGGGTCCCCCGGATCCACTTCGGTGTCGGCACCGGTGAGCTGCTCGGCGCGATGGGCGAGGCGGGCGCCGATGTCGTCGGCGTCGACTGGCGGGTCCCGCTGGACGAGGCGGCCCGCCGGGTCGGCCCCGGCAAGGCGCTCCAGGGCAACCTCGACCCCGCCGTGCTCTTCGCGGGCGAGCGGGCCGTGGCATCCGCCGCCGACGAGGTGCTGCGCGCCGCCGCCGGCCTGGAGGGCCATGTCTTCAACCTCGGCCACGGGGTGCTGCCCACCACCGACCCGGACGCGCTGACCCGGCTGGTCGCCCACGTCCACGAGCGCACCGCCCGCTGAACCCGGTACGGGACGGGGGCGGCGGCCGGGAAGACCCGCCCCGCCGCCCCGTCCCGCAGGGCGTGGCTCAGCCCGCCGCCCGGACCGCCGTCACCGCCTTGCGCGCCGCCACCAGCACGGGGTCCCACACCGGGGAGAACGGCGGCGCGTACCCCAGATCCAGTGCGGTCATCGCCTCCACCGTCATCCCCGCCGTCAGCGCCACGGCCGCGATGTCCACCCGCTTCGCCGCGCCCTCCCGGCCCACGATCTGCACCCCGAGCAGCCGCCCCGAGCGCCGCTCCGCCAGCATCTTCACCGTCATCCCCGCCGCCCCCGGGTAGTAGCCCGCCCGGCTGGTCGACTCGACGGTCGCGGTCACATACTGGAGCCCCACCGCCGCCGCGTCCTTCTCGCGCAGCCCGGTCCGGGCGATCTCCCGGTCGCAGACCTTGCTCACCGCGGTGCCCACCACCCCGGGGAAGGTGCCGTAACCGCCCCCGACATTGGCGCCGATGACCTGGCCGTGCTTATTGGCGTGGGTGCCCAGCGGCACATGGCGCTCCCGGCCCGAGACCAGGTCCAGCACCTCCACACAGTCACCGCCCGCCCAGACGGCGTCCTCGCCCCGTACCCGCATCGACAGATCGGTGAGCAGCCCGCCGTACGCGCCCAGCGGCAGCCCCGCGGCCCGTGCCAGCTCCGTCTCCGGCTCCACCCCGAGGCCCAGCACCACCACATCCGCCGGGAACTCCCGGTCCCCGGCGGCCACCGCGCGCACCCGCCCGTCCGGCCCGGTCAGTACGGCGGTGACCGCGACCCCGTTCACCGTGGTGATGCCCAGCCAGTCCATCGCCCGGCCGACCAACTCCCCCATGTCCGGGTCGAGGGTGGCCATGGGCTGGGCGGACCGGTTGACGACGGTGACCTCGAAGCCGCGGTTCAGCAGCGCCTCCGCCATCTCAACCCCGATGTACCCGGCGCCGACCACCACCGCCCGCCGCCCGGGGACCGAGCCGAGGTCGTCCAGGAGCGCCTGGCCGTCGTCCAGGGTCTGCACCCCGTGCACCCCCGGCGCGTCGATGCCCGGCAGCGGGGGGCGCACCGGCCGCGCGCCCGTCGCGATCACCAGCCGGTCGTACCCCGTCCACTCCTCCCGCCCGCTCTCCAGATCCCGGGAGCGGACCCGGCCGCCCGCCGTGTCGATCTCCGTCACCTCGGTCCGCATCCGCAGATCGATCGCCCGTTCCCGGTGCTCGGCGGGGCTCCGCGCGATCAGCTCGTCCCGGGTGGAGACCTGTCCGCCCACCCAGTACGGGATCCCGCAGGCCGAGTACGAGCTGAAGTGGCCGCGTTCGAACGCGACGATCTCCAGCTCGTCCGGGCCCTTGAGCCTGCGCGCCTGCGAGGCGGCGGACATGCCCGCCGCGTCGCCCCCGATGACCACCAGTCGCTCCGCTGTCATGGGGATCACGGTACGGGCGGATCGTCCCCGGTCCCGGTACGGGGTACGGGATCACCGCCCGCCGGAGTCCCCCGTACCGCCGGAGCCCTGGGTGCCGCCGGAGTCCCCCGTACGGTCGGAGTTCCCCGTACGGCCGGCCGACCGTGCCGACCGGGCCCGCACCGACCACCGCCACACCGCGAACCCGGCCCCCAGCACCACCGCGAACGGCAGCACCGCCCCGATCACCACCCCCGCCCAGCGCACGGTGGCCACCAGGGCGCCCACCCCGCCGCCGAACGCGGAGACAAAGCCCGGCCCGTCCTCGTCCCCGCCCCGCTTCCCGCTGTCGTCGCGCCGCTTCTGCTCGGTGAGCGAGAGCGTGATCGTCGCCAGCTCCGCCCGGCCCTCCAGCGACTCCCGCTTCGCCAGCAGCGCCTCCAGCTCCGCCTGACGCCTGCTCAGCTCTCCCTCCAGGGTCACCACATCGCTCAGCTTCCCGGCCCGGTCCATCAGCTCCCGCACCCGGGCCACACTCGCCCGCTGGCTGGAGATCCGGCTGCGGACATCCACCACCCGCTCCGTGACGTCCTCGGCGGTGGAGGAACGGTTCAGCAGCTTGCCGCTCCGTGCCAGCGCCGTCAGGGTGGTGTCATAGCGCCGCTGCGGCACCCGCAGCTCCATGATCGACTCCATCCGCCCCCCGCCGACCAGCCGGGTCGACTCATCGGCGACATGGCCCTCCACCGCCGTCACCAGACTCCGTGTCTCGGCCACCGTGCGGGGCACGCTCCTGACCCGCACCTCCAGCGAGGCGGTCCGCACGATGTGCGCACCCGACGCCCGCCCGCCCGGCGCGGGCTCCACCGCCGCGGAGCCCCCGGACCGTACCCCGTCGACCTTCTTCCGGGCCGCCGCACCGCCCGACCCGGCCTCGTCCCGCGCCTGGGCCGCCGAGGACGACGCGTCCTTCGAGGACTCCCCGGAGCACCCGGCCACCCCCAGCGCGCCGATCAGCACCAGCGCGGTGACCCCGTACCGTATCCGCATACCGACCCCCTGTGATCCACGGCGCCGCCCCTGTTCCGGGAAGCGGGCCACCGTCGTGCCGTCCGTGCTCTCCCGGTGGGCGACACCCACCGCTCCTTCGACGGAGCCCGCCGCCCCCGCGTTCGCCCCCGCCCGCTGCGAAGAGGTCACGGTCGGGACACGGAACGGCGTCTGAGAGAGTGGGGCCATGCAGCCTTCCCCGCATGCGGACAGCACCACCGCGCCCGGGACCGCACCCGGCCATGTCGTCGTCATCGGCGGCGGGATCTCCGGACTCGCCGCCGCCCACCGGCTGGTGACCGGCGGCGCACGGGTCACCGTCCTCGAAGCCTCCGGGCGCCCCGGCGGCAAGCTGCACGCCGGTGAGATCGCCTCGGCCCCCGTCGACCTGGGCGCCGAGTCCATGCTCGCCCGCCGCCCCGAGGGCATCGCGCTGGCCCGCGCCGCCGGACTCGGCGACCGGCTCCAGCCCCCCGCCACCGCCACCGCCTCGATCTGGACCCGGGACGCCCTGCGGCCCATGCCCCAGGGGCATGTGATGGGCGTCCCCGCCACCGCCGACGCCCTCGAAGGACTCCTCACCCCCGAGGGCGTCGCCCGGGTCGCCCGCGAACGCGAACTGCCCCCCGCCGTCCTCGACGACGACACCGCCGTCGGCACCCATGTCGCCGAACGCCTCGGCCGCGAGGTCGTCGACCGGCTGGTGGAACCCCTCCTCGGCGGGGTCTACGCCGGGGACGCCTACCGGATCTCCCTGCGGGCCGCCGTCCCCGCGCTGTACGCCGCCGCCCGCCGCCACGGCCATCTCCTCGACGCCGTCGCCGAGGTCCAGCGCGAGGCCGCCGCGCGCGGCGCCACCGGACCCGTCTTCACCGGCCTCGACGGCGGCATGGGCACCCTGCCCGAGGCCGTCGCCGCCGCCGTCCGCGCCGGGGGCGGCACCCTGCTGACCCGCACCCGCGCCCTGGGCCTCGCCCGCGCCCCCGAGGGCGGCTGGCGGGTGGCGACCGAGTGCGGCACCCTCGGCGCCGACGCCGTCGTCCTCGCCGCCCCCGCCTGGACCGCCGCCGAACTCCTCGCCGCCGAGTCACCCGCCGCCGCGGCGGAGATCGGCCGCATCGAGTACGCCTCCATGGTCCTGGTCACCCTCGCCTTCCGGCGCGCCGACACCACCGGCCTCCCCGCCGGCAGCGGCTTCCTCGTCCCCCCCGTCGACGGCCGCACCATCAAGGCCGCCACCTTCTCCAGCCGCAAGTGGTCCTGGGTGGCCGACGCCGCGCCCGACCTCACCGTGCTGCGCGCCTCCATCGGCCGCTACGGCGAGGAACAGCATCTGGAGTGGGACGACGCCGACCTCGTCCGGGTCGCCCTCGCCGACCTCCGCGCCGCCACCGGGCTCACCGCCCACCCCGTCGACACGGTCGTCACCCGCTGGATCGGCGGGCTGCCCCAGTACCCCGTGGGCCATCCGGAGCGGGTCGCCCGCATCCGTACCGAGGTCGCCAAACTTCCCGGACTGACCGTCTGCGGAGCCGCCTACGACGGGGTCGGCATCCCCGCCTGCATCGCCGACGGCACCCGCGCGGCGGACGAGATCCTCGCCACGCCGACCCTGGCGCGGGGCATGGATCACGGCACGGGACAATAGGCACATGAGTGCGCCCGAAAAGATCCCGAACGCAGGCAAGAAGGCCAAGGACCTCAACGAGGTCATCCGGTACACGCTGTGGTCCGTCTTCAAGCTGCGCGATGTACTGCCCGAGGACCGCTCCGGCTGGGCGGACGAGGTCCAGGAACTGTTCGACCGGCTCGCCGCCGAGGATGTGCGGATCCGCGGCACCTACGACCTCTCCGGACTGCGCGCCGACGCCGATCTGATGATCTGGTGGCACGCGGAGACCGCGGACGAGCTCCAGGCGGCGTACAACCTCTTCCGCCGCACCCGTTTCGGCCGCGCCCTGGAGCCGGTCTGGTCGAACATGGCGCTGCACCGCCCCGCCGAGTTCAACAAGTCGCACATCCCGGCGTTCCTCGCCGACGAGAACCCGCGCGACTATGTCAGCGTCTACCCGTTCGTCCGCTCGTACGACTGGTACCTGCTGCCCGACGAGGACCGCCGCCGGATGCTCGCCGACCACGGGAAGATGGCCCGCGGCTACCCCGATGTGCGCGCCAACACCGTCGCCTCGTTCTCCCTCGGCGACTACGAGTGGATCCTCGCCTTCGAGGCCGACGAACTCCACCGCATCGTGGACCTGATGCGCCATCTGCGGGCCTCCGAGGCGCGGCTGCACGTCCGCGAGGAGGTGCCGTTCTACACCGGTCGGCGCAGGTCCGTGGCCGAGCTGGTGGCCGGGCTCGCGTAAGCCCGGGACCGCGCCGGCCGGGCGCGGATCCGAAGGCGGTTTCCCACCCGGGGACCGACCTCGCGTAACATCCCTTCGCCGGGCCCTTCGGGTCCGAGCGACGCCCGTACCGGAGCCCAGCCAGGGTCTGGACGGCGCGGAAGCGAAGGCCAGGGCCGCACTCCGGCGGCCCCTGGCCTCTCGACCCGGAAGATCAGACGGCGGGCCGGGGCACCGGCCCCATCGCCCGCCGCTCCAGCGACACCGGGTCCGGCTCCGGGTGCGGCGCGCATGACGCGCGCCGCACCGGCGTCACCCCCCGCAGCAGATACTCCTCCAGATGCGCGTTCACGCAGTCGTTGGACCCTCCGGAGATCCCATGGGTCCCGGCGTCCTCCTCCGTGATCAGCACCGAGCCCCGCAGCCGCCGGGACAGCTCCTTCGCCCCCTCGTACGGGGTCGCCGCGTCCCGCTCGGCCGCCAGGATCAGCACCGGCGGCAGCTCACCGGTGGCGGTCCGCACCTCCAGCGGCTGGCGCCGGGGCGCGCCCCAGTAGGCGCACGGCAGATTCATCCAGGCGTTGTCCCAGGTCTCGAAGGGCGCCCGGCGGGCCAGCGCGGTGTTGTCCCGGTCCCAGACGGCGAACTCCTCCGGCCAGGGCGCGTCATTGCACTCGATGGCCGTATAGACCGCGGTGCCGTTCTCCACCGCCCGCGCGGCGCTCTTCCGGGGCGTCGCCTGGCGGACCAGCTCCTCCTCCCGCCCGCGCAGGAACTCCCCGAGCGCCCGTGCCCTCGGCTCCCAGAAGTCGTCGCTGTACGCCGCCGCCAGCATCGCCGCCTGGAGCTGGCCCTGGCCCACCGTGCCGCCCGCGGGCCGCACCGCCAGCCGGGCCCGTACCTCGTCATAGGCGCGGCCCACCGCCTCGGGGGTCGTCCCCAGGCCGAAGACCTCGTCGTGCAGGGCGACCCAGGCGCGGAAGTCGGCCCAGCGGCCCTCGAACGCCAGGGACTGATCGAGATTGCTCCGGTACCAGATTTTCTCCCGGGCCGGGTTCACCGGGGAGTCGAGGACCATCCGCCGCACATGGGACGGGAAGAGCGTCGCGTACAGGGCGCCGAAGTAGGTCCCGTACGAGGCCCCGACGAAGGTCAGCCGCTCCTCGCCGAGGGCCGCGCGCACCAGGTCGAGATCGCGGGCGTTGTTGAGCGAGGTGTAGTGGCGCAGCGCGTCGCCGGTCCGCTCGGCACAGCCCCGGGCATAGGCGCGGGCCTCGGCGATCCGCTCCCGCTTGAACGCGGGCGAGGGGTGGGTGGGGGAGGC
This sequence comes from Streptomyces sp. NPDC000594, assembly GCF_040299965.1. NCBI lineage: Bacteria > Bacillati > Actinomycetota > Actinomycetes > Kitasatosporales > Streptomycetaceae > Streptomyces > Streptomyces sp. NPDC000594. Next base: position 9,051 of record NZ_JBEPCY010000064.1, read on the forward strand.
GGTGGGGAAACGGAGGAACTCCGCGGGCTCTTGGCAGGAGAGCGGCGCCGAGCGGTCGACACCGCGCGGGGCGTACCCCACGAAGTCGTAGGCGCGGGCGATCGTCTCCCACTCGGGGACCTCCGCGAGCAGCGGGAACCACATACCGGAGGCGCCGGGGCCGCCCGGGTTGAAGACCAGGGAGCCCTGGTACGCGTCGCGCGGCCCGGTCGCCCGGCCCCGGCTCACGGTCAGCGCGATGCGGCGGCCGTCGGGTTCGGCGTAGTCGAGGGGGACCTCGACGGTGCCGCAGCGGACCGTCTCCGGCAGCGCCTCGGCGGCGGGGCAGGAGCCGAAGTCGACCCCCTCGGCCGCCGCGCGCCGGGCGGCCCGCTCGGTGCCGCGCGCCTCGGCGGCGGCGACGGTGAGATCCTCGGCCGGCGCCGCGAGCGCGGCGCCGGTCCCCGGGGCGGCGGCGGTGAGGGCGACCAGGGCGCCCAGGCCCGCCAGGAGTCCGGCCTTCGCCGCTGCTCTCATCGAGGTCCCTTCGTGCCGGTGTGTACGGGGCATTCGGGGAATCCTTCGCCGGGCGGTGCCGGGAGTAAAGCACCGCCGCGCGGTGTCGCGTCGGCGGGCTCCGACACGCCCCCGGCGTGCGCCTCAGCGCGGGTGGCCGAGGGCGCGGCGCAGGAGGGGGTCGGTGACGGCGTCGGGGCCGCGCAGGGCGACGGCGGTCAGGGCGGCGCGCTCGTCGCCGCCGGGGTCCGTCCCGGTCCGGGTGAGCAGCCACCGCCCGGCGGGGGAGGCCCAGCGGGTGTACGGGCGGACCTCGACGCGGGCGATGGCCAGACAGCTGAGCGAGGCGACGAGCGGGAGCGCGAACCAGAGCAGGGTCAGCAGCGGGCCGGGGCCGCCCGCCGGGAGGACCAGCGCGGCGAGGGCGCAGCCCACGGTGAGCGCGGCGGCGGTCCGCACCCCGCGCAGCGCGGAGACCATCAGCGCACGGGCGGCGGGGGGCACGGCGAGCCCGTCGCCGCTCAGCCGCTCCCCGAGGGCCCGCACCGGCGCGGAGCCGGCCGCGCGCTCCCGTATCCGCGCGGTCCGCTCCTGCCCGCCGGGCCCGGCCGCGCTCACCACCGCCCGCTCCAGCTCCCCGGCGGGCTCCGGCTCGACGACGGTGGCCCACCCGGTGTGGGCGAGCAGCAGCCGGTGGCGCAGATGCATCCCGAAGAGCGTCACATCGAGCACCCGGTACGGCCCGCCCACCAGGAACGCGGCCTCCTCCGGAGCGAGCCGCCGCCCCGTCACGGCCCGCCCCCCGCCCCCGGGCCCGGCGGCGACCACAGCCGCGGCACAGAGCCGCACACATCCGATGGCGGTGGCGATCCATGCCACCAGCAGAAGAGGAAACCAGAGCATGAGCCCGACTTCTACGCGCCCGGCCCGCCGCCCGCCACCGAATTTCACCTGCTGAGAGCGGTTTGCGGGTACGGGGGCCCGCACCGCACCGGGTCCGGCCCGCGCCCCGGCCGCCGCCCCGGGTGACTCCGCCGGTCCGCGGCGGGCGGGGTCACCCGGTCCTCGGGGCCCGTCAGCCGCAGCCGCAGCCGCCGCAGCCGCCGCAACCACCGCCGTCGCCTCCTCCTCCGTCTCCGTCTCCGCCACCGCCACCGTCCGTGCCGGCGGAGCCCCCGTCGGAGCCCGCGTATCCGGTGGTGGCGCCGCACCACTGGGCGGCGACGGGGGCGGCCCCGGCGGCGGCGGGGGCGGCGAGGAGGAGGACCGGGGCGGCGGCCGCGGCGACGAGGACGGTGCGGGCGGGGGTGTCCGGCAGGGCGCGGGCGCCCCGCAGGGCGAGCAGGGTCGCCGGGTCCTCGGTGGTGCCGTGCCGGGTACGGGCGGTGTCCAGCGCCAGCCGCCCGTCCCGGGTGACCAGCCGGCCGCAGCGGATCGCGAGGGTGATCCCGCCCACCAGCCCCGTCAAGGTCACCGGCAGCGCCAGCAGGATCAGGGGCACCTCGGTCCGCGCCCAGTCCACTTCATGACTCATCCCGGTGAGCACACCCGCGACGACCGTCGCCACGATCGAGACGACGGCCAGGACGCCGCCCCAGATCCGTAGGGTCTCCCGGCCCCGCGACGGCCGCTGGAGCAGCCCCCGGGAGGCCAGCCGGTCCCCGATCGCCTGGACCGCGCGGTCGCGCATCACCGCGCCCCGCAGCTGGGCCAGCGACCCGTTCGGCGCGCGCTCGATCGCCGTGAGCACCGCCCGGTGCACCGGATGGTCGGTGGTGCCCGGGGCGGCGGTCCCCTCCCCGGTGGCGACGACCCCCGGGTCGGCGACCCGGATCCGCCCGTCCGCCTCCAGCGCCGCGAGCGCGGTGTCCACGACCCTGGCCGGACCCCCGGTCAGAAAGGCCGCCTCATGGACATCGTGCAGGACGGGGAGCCTGGCACGGACCTTCCGGGTATGGGTCCGGTACTGGCTGGTGATCAGCGCGAGGCAGGGCAGTCCGAAGACGAGCAGGAAGACCGCGGCGGCGATGAGCATGGCTACCTCCGTACGAGAAGGGCGCGCGCGGCCCGGACGATCCGGCGCGCGCGGCGGGGGTCCCGGGGGGCGACCCGGGACTCCCACCACTGGGCGAGCCGGCGCCGGGCCCGCTCGTCGGCCGGGCCGCCCGCGATGAGCAGGTGCTCGGCGAAGCTCAGGGCGTCCTTGCGGTAGCCGTTCCGCATCGGGCGCTCCCGGGCGTACGCGAGGAACGCGGGGCGGAAGCCGTCGCCCAGGATCTCGGGCAGCTCGGGCGCGATCCGGGCGACCACGGAGGCCCGCTTGGCGAGGAGCGCCCGGCGCTGCTCACGGAGTCGGCGGGGGTCGAACCCCTCGGGCGCCGGGGTCCCCGCGACCAGGGCGGAGACAAGGGCGGTCTGGGCGAGGGCCAGCCGTTCCCGGGCCCGGTCCCCGTCGCCGTCCGCGTCCCCGGATCCCGTAGCCCCGGGCCTCGATCCCGTACCGCCGGATCCCGATCCCGTACCGCCGGACCCGGATCCCGTAGCCCCGGAGTCCGTACCGCCGGATCGGCCAAGGGCGAGCGAATGGGCGACTGTTGACGAGAAGTACCGGCGAGGGAGGGTCCCGGACC
>NZ_JBEPCY010000065.1:0-10787 GCF_040299965.1 Streptomyces sp. NPDC000594
CGGGGGGGGGGCTCTGGGGTGGTGGGGGGGGGCCCGGCCCCCCCCCCCCCACCACCGCGTTCGTCGTATCCGCGTGAGCGGTCCGGGTCAGAGCGCCACGCCGAGCAGCGCGTCGACCGCCCGGGAGACCAGACCCGGCGCGCCCTCCTCGACGCCGCCCTCCACCCGCTGGCGCTCGGCCCAGCGGTCGACCGCGGCGAGCGCGGACGGGGCGTCCAGATCGTCGGCCAGCGCCTCGCGGATCTCCTCCACCAGCGCGTCGGCCGAAGGCCCGTCGGGACGGGAGACGGCGGCGCGCCAGCGGCCGAGCCGCGCCACGGCGTCCTGGAGGTCCTGGTCGGTCCACTCCCAGTCGGCACGGTAGTGATGGGCGAGCAGGGCGAGACGGATGGCCGCGGGGTCGACCCCGTCCCGGCGCAGCGTCGAGACGAAGACCAGGTTCCCCCGGGACTTGGACATCTTCTCGCCGTCCAGGGCGACCATGCCCGCATGGACATAGGCCTGGGCGAAGGGGTGCTCCCCGGTGAGGGCCTGGGCGTGCGAAGCGCCCATCTCATGGTGGGGGAAGGCGAGGTCGGAGCCGCCGCCCTGGATGTCGAAGCCCATGCCGAGGTGGTCGAGGGCGATGGCGACGCACTCGATGTGCCAGCCGGGCCGGCCCGGGCCGAGGCTGCCACCGTCCCAGTGGGGTTCGCCGTCACGGGCGGCCAGCCACAGGACCGGGTCGAGGGGGTTCTTCTTGCCGGGGCGCTCCGGGTCGCCGCCGCGCTCGGCGGAGAGCAGCCGCATGGCCTCGGCGTCGAGCCCGGAGACCTCACCGAAGTGGGGGTCGGCCTCGATGGAGAAGTAGGTGTCCCCTTCGAGCTCGTAGGCGGCGCCCAGGTCCCGGAGGCGTTCGACGAGCGGGACGATCCTGGGTATGGCCTCCACGGCACCGATGTAGTGCTTCGGCGGGAGCATCCGGAGCGCGGTCATGTCCTCCCGGAAGAGGGCGGTCTCGCGTTCGGCGAGGAGGGTCCAGTCCTCCCCGTCGCGCTGGGCGCGCTCCAGGAGCGGGTCGTCGACGTCGGTGACGTTCTGGACGTAGTGAACCTGGCGCTTGGTGTCGAGCCACACGCGCTGGACGAGGTCGAACGCGTTGTAGGTCGCCGCGTGCCCCAGGTGGGTGGCGTCGTACGGCGTGATGCCGCAGACATAGATACGGGCGACGGGACCGGGCGCGAGCGTGAGCGCCGCGCCGGTCGCGGTGGAGTGGATCCGGAGGTCGCGGCCCTTGCCGGGCAGGGCGGGGACCTCAGAAGCGGGCCAGGCATGCATGCATCGAGACTAACCGGAGACCTGATCCGTCTACGAACCGGATCACCTCTGCCGGGCCGGTTGCGCGCTCTTGCGCGATGACCAGGGATATGCGGGTCGCAGGGGGTCCCCGAACACGCCGGGCCGGCGGGATCCGGCGCGGCCGGTGCCGGGCTGGGCCCGGCGCCGGCGACAGGTGTCAGGTGCCAGGTGTCAGATGTCAGACCGGGGGCCAGGGAATGGGGGGCCACTCCCCCGACGGCTCCGGGTGGACACCGCCCGCCCGCAGCCCCGCCACCCGGGCACGGACCGCCTCCACCTCGGCGGGGGTGAGCAGCCGCCCCAGCCGCTCCGCCAGCTCCCCGCCCTCCGCGAGCGCGGCCCGGAGCCCTTCGAGGGCGTCCAGCGCCTCGGCGGTCAGCGGTTCACCGGCCCATCCCCAGAGCAGGGTGCGCAGCTTGTCCTCGACATGGAAGGTGACACCGTGGTCGATCCCGTAGAGCCGCCCGCCGGCCGCCGGGAGGAGATGGCCCCCCTTGCGGTCACCGTTGTTGATCACCGCGTCCAGGACCGCCAGCCGGCGCAGCCGGGTGTCGTCGGCGTGGACGAGGAGCGCGGTACGCCCGTCGCCCACCTCGGCGGGGCCGACCGCCTTCCAGCCGTCGCCCGCCTCGTCGCCGTCGACCAGGGCGAGCAGCCGGGCCTCGGGGTCGGGCTCGATCCAGAGCTGCACCATGCCGTCGCCGTAGGGGCCGTCCCGCAGCACGGTGGGCGGGATCAGCCGCCAGCCGAGCGCCTCGGAGATCTCGTACGCGGCGACCTCACGGCGGGCGAGGTTCCCCTCGGGGAAGTCCCAGAGGGGGCGCTCCCCGGCGACCGGCTTGTAGACACAGTCGGCCGTGGCGCCGTCCTGGGCGACGGTACAGAACAGCACCGCGTTGGACGCCTCACGGATCCGCCCGCGCACGGTCAGCTCCCCATGGGCGAGCAGCTCCAGCGGGAGGGTCAGACGCTCCGCCGGTATCCGTTCTGACGCGGGCATACATGTCCTTCCGGGTCGAGCGGCAGGCTGCACAGCGGGCAGGGCGGCCGTCCGGCGTTCACCACGTCCAGGGCGCGCTTGGCGAAGGCGCGGGCCTGCGCCCCGGTGAGCCGCACCCGCAGCATGGGCGGCCCGTTCTCCTCGTCCTGGAGCAGCCGCTCCTCGGCCTCGGCGAGGTCCTCCTCGGACTCGGCGTCCAGCTCGACCAGGGCCTGCGCCTCGACGATCATGCGCTGCTCCTCGCCGTCCCAGGCCAGGGCCATGGTGCCGACGCGGAACTCCTCCTCGACGGGCGAGTCCAGGGGGGCGGTGTCGGCGATGTCGGTGGGGGCGACGGCGGGGACCGGGGCGTTTCCCCCGGTGCGGCGCACCACCTCGTCCAGCAGCTCGTCGATCCGCTCGGCGAGCGCCGCCACCTGCGTCTTCTCCAGGGCGACGCTGGTGGTCCGCCCGCCGGCCGACGCCTGGAGGAAGAATGTACGGCGCCCAGGCAGCCCGACCGTACCGGCGACGAATCGGTCCGGTGGGTCATAGAGGAATACCTGACGGGACACGCTCTCTCCCTGAAGACTCGGCGACGACCTGTACGGCGCGCTCCACCCTACTGCGCCCCGCGATCACGGCGCGCCCGCTCCGCCGCCGACGACCGCCTCCCCCGTACCGTCCGGTCCGGAGCCGTGCGGCGCGAGGTCGGTGAGGCCGCCGGTGTCGCCGAGGCGGAGCAGGAAGGGCCGGGTGCGGGTGTAGCGGATCGCGGTCACGGAACAGGGCTCCACATGGATCCGCTGGAAGAGGTCGAGGTGGAGACCGAGGGCGTCGGCGACCAGGGATTTGATGATGTCGCCGTGGGAGCACATGAGATAGACGGCGTCCTCGCCGTGCTCGGTACGGACGCGTTCGTTCCAGTCGTGGACGGCGTCGACGGCGCGGGCCTGCATGGCGCGCAGGCTCTCCCCGCCGGGGAAGGTGGCGGCGGAGGGGTGCTGCTGGACGACCTCCATCAGCGGCTCCCCGGCCAGCTCCTTGAGCTTGCGGCCGGACCAGTCGCCGTAGTGGCACTCACCGATCCGGTCGTCGGTCCGCAGCTCCAGGGCGGGCCGGGCGTCGAGGAGCGGGCGCAGGGTCTGGACACACCGCTCCAGGGGGCTGCTGACCACGGCGGCTATGGGGATGGCGGAGAGACGGCGCGGCAGCTCGGCGGCCTGCTCGGCACCGCGCGGGTCGAGATGGACCCCGGGGGTCCAGCCCGCGAGGATCCCGGAGGTGTTGGCGGTGGAGCGTCCGTGCCGTACGAGGATCAGGGTGGCCATGTCCGCCAGCGTAGGCCCTTCCGGCCGGGACCGGCGGGGCCTGTGGACAAGGTCGCCTGTGGACAACCACGTCACCCCTCCGGCGTGCGCGGGAGACCGGTCGGCGGGAGAATGCGCACTGTGATCGTGGACTGCGCCATCTATCGCGGGGGGCGCCGTACCGAGGGTCCGGCCGATCTCTCGGACGCCCTCGGGATGTGCCGGGCGGGCGGTGACGCCTTTCTGTGGATCGGGATGTACGAGCCCACCGACGAGGAGTTCGAGCGGGTCAGGTCGGAGTTCGGGCTGCATCCGCTGGCGGTGGAGGACGCGCTCCGCGCGCATCAGCGGCCCAAGCTGGAGGTGTACGCGGACTCGCTCTTCGTGGTCCTCAAGCCGGTGGGGTACGACCCGGTGGGGCATACGGTCGTCCCGGGCGAGCTGATGCTCTTCCTCGGGGACTCCTTCGTGGTGACGGTCCGGCACGGCGAGGCGGCCCCGCTGGCCGCGGTGCGCCGGCGGCTGGAGGCCGACCCCCGGGTGCTGCGGCACGGTCCGGCGGCGGTGCTGTACGCGGTGGGCGACGAGGTGGTGGACCGCTATCTCGATGTGGCGGGGGAACTCCAGGTGGATCTGGAGGAGTTGGAGGCCGAGGTGTTCGCCCCGGTGAACAGGGGCTCGGGTGCCGCCGGACCGCGAACGGCCGCGCGGATCTACGGCTTCAAGCGGCAGGTACTGGAGTTCCGGCGGGCCACGGGGCCGCTGACGGAGCCGATGGAGCGGCTGGAGAGCACCCCGGTGCCGTACATCCCCGAGCGGGCCCGGCTCTTCTTCCGGGATGTCGGCGACCATCTGACCCGGGTGAACGAGCAGGTGGACGGGTTGGACCGGCTGCTGTCGGACATCCTGACGGCACATCTGGCCCAGCAGGGCGTCCAGCAGAACGACGACATGCGCAAGATCTCGGCCTGGGCGGCGATGGCTGCGGTACCGACGCTGGTGGCGGGGATCTACGGGATGAACTTCGCGCATATGCCGGAGCTGGGCTGGGTGGGCGGCTATCCGGCGGTGCTGCTGCTGATGGCGGGCGCGGTGTGGGGGCTGTACCGGCTGTTCAAACGGCGGGGCTGGCTCTGACCAGCGCCCCGGGGGTCCACTCCGGGGGCCGGGGCGCCGGCCCGGTCGGTCTCGGACGGCCCGGCCGGTCTCAGACGGCCCGGCCGGTCTCAGACGGCCGGTCTCAGACGGCGGGGACCGTCGCGGGAGGCGGGCCGTCGAGGGCACCGCGCCGTTCGGGCATGGTGAGGCTGATCATCCGGTGCCAGCCGCCGAGCCTCTCGTACCCGTACATCCCGTGGATCCCGGCGGCGAGCACGGTGGACTTGGCCCGGGGCCAGCGCAGCAGCCGTCCGATGTGGTCCATGACGGCGAGGCTGACCGTGCGGTAGACGGCGCTCTCGGCGAGGGCGCACTCGCGGAGCACCCGGTGGATGGCGCGGCCGTGCCCGGCGGCCGCGAGCCCGAGCAGCTCCTCATGGCAGTAGGCGAGGTGGTTGTCCTCGTCGTTGCTGATCATCCGGATGGCCTTGCCGACCTCGGGATGGTCCCCGAAGTGGCGGACGAGCATCTCCATTTGGTCGGCGGCACGCTGCTCGGTGACCCTGCTGTGGGAGAGATAGACGAGGATGTCCTGCTCGGTGAGGGGCTCCTCGCGGCGCAGCTTGTCATGGGCGAGACCGATCCCCCGGCGCTCCAGGAGCATCGTGTAGTCGGTCTCGGGGGGCACCGGTACGGGGTCGAGTCCCCGCTTCCGCAGCAGCGCGTTGAAGATCCGGCCGTGTTTGTCCTCGTCGGCGCCGTGGCGGGCGATCCGGGGGGCGAGGGTCCGCATCCGGTCGGGGACAAGGGCGGCGATCCGCCCGTTCTCCCAGCCGCCCTGGGCCTCACCGCTGGCCGCGATGGAGCAGAAGAGCTGGAAGGCACGGTCGTCGTCGATGATTTCCTGGAACAGGCCACGGGCCGAGAGCATCACTGCCACCTCCTGGGGACACCCGAGGACACCCTGGAGACGAGTCAAGGCGGCGGGGACCGGACGGGCAACAGCTGAGCGGCTCCGCTCCGCCGAACGGGGGACGGACCCCGGGGCACGGCGCCCCGGGGTCCGCCCCCCGTCTCCCGTCCCTCTTCCGTCTCCCGTTCTCCCGGCCGGCTTCCGTCTTCCGTCAGGCGAGCCCGGCGCGCTCCAGGGCCTCGGTGCCCGCCCGTACCGCCGCGATCCGGTCCTCCCGGGTGAATCCGGCGGGGGCGAGCGTCAGGGTGGTGACCCCGGCCTCGGCGTAGGCCCGCATCCCGTCGGCGATCCGGTCGACACTCCCGAGCAGGGTGGTGGAGTCGATCAGCTCATGCGGTACGGCCGCCGCCGCGCCGTCCTTGTCCCCGTCGAGGTACTTGTCCTGGATCTCCGCCGCCGCCTTCTCGTACCCCATGCGCCGGGCGAGCTGGTTGTAGAAGTTCTGCTTGCGGCTGCCCATGCCGCCGACGTACAGGGCGGTGTAGGGGCGGAACATATCGGCGAGGGCGGTGACGTCGTCGCCGATGGCCAGCGGCACGGTGGGACAGACGTCGAAGCCCTCCATGGTCTTCCCCACCTTCGCGCGCCCGGCCCGCAGCGGGCCGATCGCGGTGGCCTCCAGATGGTCGGCGGCGGGGAAGATCAGCAGCGCGCCGTCGGCGATCTCGCCGGTCTGCTCCAGGTTCTTCGGGCCGATCGCGGCGATGTAGAGGGGGATGTGCTCGCGCTCGGGGTGGACGGTGAGCTTGAGGGGCTTGCCGGGGCCGTCGGGCAGCGGCAGGGTCCAGTGCTCCCCCTGGTGGGTGAGGCGTTCGCGGCTCATGGCGCGGCGGACGATCTCGACGTACTCACGGGTGCGGGCGAGCGGCTTGTCGAACCTGACGCCGTACCAGCCCTCGGAGACCTGGGGGCCGGAGACCCCGAGGCCGAGCCGGAACCGGCCGCCGGTCAGGGAGTCGAGGGTGGCGGCGGTCATGGCGGTCATGGTGGGCTGACGGGCCGGGATCTGGAGGATCGCCGAGCCGACATCGATCCGCTCGGTCTGCGCGGCGACCCAGGCGAGGACGGTCGGCGCGTCCGAGCCGTACGCCTCCGCGGCCCAGCAGACGTCATAGCCGAGCCGGTCGGCCTCCTGAGCGACCGCGAGATTGTCGCCGTCCATTCCCGCGCCCCAGTAGCCGAGGTTGATGCCGAGCCGCATGACCGCTCCTCTTACTCATCAGTAACGTCTTGGTCCCGGGACTCTAACGCGGCGGGGGCCCCCGCGACAGGGGGTCGGATACGGGGGCACAGCGGCGCGGGGTTGTCCACAGGCCCTCTGTTCGCGGGGCGGCGGCCAGTAGTCTCGACGCTCATGGAGCAGAGGCATCTCGGCCGGACCGGCCTGCGTGTGTCCCGGATCGGGCTCGGCACCCTGACCTGGGGCCGGGACACCGATGAGCATGACGCGGCGGATCAGCTGAAGGTCTTCTGGGAAGCGGGCGGCACCCTGGTCGACACCGCGGATGTGTACGGGGGCGGGGACGCGGAGTACGTCCTGGGGCAGTTGCTGGAGCGGCTGGTGCCCCGGCGGGATCTGGTCATAGCCACCAAGGCGGGCAGTGTGCCCGACCCCGACCGCCGGTTCGACGGCTCGCGCGGCCATCTGCTGGCGGCGCTGGACGACTCGCTGGCCCGGCTGGGCACGGACCATGTGGACCTCTGGCAGATCCATGGCTTCGATGCGCACACCCCGCTGGAGGAGACCCTGGCGGCGCTGGACACGGCGGTCTCCAGCGGGCGGGCGCGGTACGCGGGGGTGGCCGGCTTCTGCGGCTGGCAGCTGGCCAAGGCGGGCACCTGGCAGCTGGCCGCGCCGGGCGGGCGGGCCCGGCTGGCGGGGACCCAGATGGAGTACTCGCTGCTCCAGCGGGGTGTGGAGCGGGAGCTGCTGCCCGCCGCGCTCGACCTGGGCATAGGGCTGCTGCCCTCCTCGCCACTGGGGCGCGGGGTGCTGACCGGGAAGTACCGGCACGGCACTCCGTCGGACTCACGGGGCGCCTCCGAGCTGCTGGGTCCTTTTGTCGAGCCCTATCTCGACGAGACGGCGGACGGGATCGTGGAGGCGGTCCTGACCGCGGCGGACGGCCTGGCGACCACCGCCCTCCAGGTCGCGCTCGCCTGGGTGCGGGACCGGCCCGGCGTGGTGGCCCCGATCGTCGGGGCCCGCAACGCGCGCCAGCTGTCGGCGGCGCTGTCAGTGGAGGCGCTTACGCTTCCTGACGAGATCTGCCGGGCGCTGGACGATGTGTCGGCGCCTGTGCACCACTATCCCGATCACGACTGGAGCACGCTGTGACCGCGTCTTCCCGGGGCTCCCGCCCCGGCGCCGAGCCCAAGGTGACGATCACCCCGTCCGACGCGGACACCCCCGTGCCCGCCGGGGCGGCACCCACCGGGGCGGCCCCGGACCCGACTACGGCCGCGACGGACAGGGCCGACGGCCCGGCCGGAGCGGACGGGGACGGCACCGGACCGGACCGGCCCGACACCGACACCGACCCGGAGACCGACACGACCGACGGCCCGGAGCCGGCCGGGGCGGATACGGCCGCCCCCTCGGTGGAGCCCACCGGAGCCGGCGGCGAACCCACGGAGGACGCGGACACCACCGGGGCGACCGGCGGGGAGGCCACCCCCGGGACCGGATCGGAGCACGCCGGGGACAGCACCGGCACGGACGGGGCAGGCCAGGACACCACTGGCGAGGCGGAGCCGCGCGGGACCGGGGCCGGCGGGCCCGACGACGGGGACGGCCATGCGCCGGGCACGGGCGGGGGCGAGGAGACGGAGACCCCCGGCGCCACCGGCGAGGCCGATTCGGTCAAGGCGGGGGACAGCACCCCGGCGGAGCCCGCCGGGGACGGCACCGGAGAGGCGGAGCCGGGCGGGGCCGATGCCGAGGCTGGGGCGCGTGAGGGAGCCGACGGCGGTGACGCGCCGAGCGAGGCGCAGGCCGAGCTGGCGGCGCAGCGGGAGTTGCGGGAGCGGATCGAGCGGCGGAAGGCCGAGCGGGAGGCCCCCGTGGCGAGCGGGGCCGGGCTCAGCGGGACGGCGGCGGATCTGCTCGCCGCCGTGCGCGCGGTGGAGAGCGGGGAGAAGTCCGGCAGCGCCTTCTTCGCCCCCGCTCCCGAGCGGCCCGCGCCCCCGGTGGCGGCCCCCGCCCGGGGCGACCGGCCCATGGCGGCGGACCGGCGGCCCCCGCAGGCCCCGGCGGTCACCTCCGAGGCGGTCGCGGCGGTCCGTGCGGTGCTCGCCGAGGGCGGTGCCCCCGAGGGGCTGGCCGAGCGGGCCGCCGAGGTGCTGGGCGAGCCTGCGGCCCGGCTGCTGCGGGAGGACCCCTGGCGGCTGCTCGCGGTGGAGGAGGTACGCCCCGAGCAGGCCGACGGCTTCGCCCGCGCACTGCTCGGCGACGGCTGCGGGCCCGGTGACGAGCGGCGGACGGCGGCGCTGGTGATCCGGCGGCTGGAGCGCGCCGCCCTGGAGGGGCATACGGCGCTGGAGGCCTCCCTCGTCCGTGCGGCGCTGGCCGAGTGGCGGGTCCCGGACCCGGACGCGGCGCTCCAGCAGGTGATCGCCGACGGTGTCGTCCTGGTCTTCCAGGACGGCGCCGAGGACGGGACGGACCCGGCGGACCCGACCGGGTCGGATCAGCAGGCACCGGACGGGCCGGAGCCGGACCCCGGGGAGCCGGGCGCGGAGAGCGGCGCCGGCGCGCCGCCGCTGCTGGGCCTGGACCGGTACGCGCTCGCCGAGGAGAGCCTGGCGGACGGTCTGGCCCGGCTGGCCCGCTCCGGCCCCGACGAGCGCTGGGAGGCCGCCCGGCCCACCGATCTGGTGCGGGCCGTCGCCCTGAGCGGGCTGGTCGTCCACACGGGTGGTGAGGCGGCCCGTGCCGAGCCGGTGGCGCTGGCCAGGGCCGCGGCGGAGCTGGGGCTCTCCCCGGTGGTCGCGGTCCACGGCGAGCACGGCCGGCGCGCGGTGGGCCCGGCGGCGGTCACCGTCGCGGGGCTGCTCTCGGGCGCCCAGGGTCCGGGCCGGGACGCGGACGGCGCCCTCGCACTGGATCTGCTGGTGGTGCTCGACGCCCAGCTGCTGGATGTGGAGAGCGCCACGGTGCTGGTGGAGTCGCTGCCGGACGGCGCCCGGCTGGTGTTGAGCGGTGACCCGGGGCAGCTGGCCCCGGCGGGTGCGGGCCGGGTCCTCGGAGATCTGCTGGCCGCCGCGGTCTGTCCCCGGGTGGTCTCCCGGACCCCTGACCCGGGCCCGATCGGCGAGCTGGTGTCGGGCATCGGCATCGGGGAGCTGCACCCGGTGTCCGCGCCGGGCAAGGAGGTCGTGGTGGTCCCGGTGCGGGACGCGGGCGAGGCCGTGCACCGGACGGTGCAGCTGGTGGCGGACTCGGTGCCGAGGGCGATCGGGGTCCCCGCCGACCAGACCCAGGTGATCACGGTCGGCCATGGCGGCGCCGCCGGCACCCGCGCGCTGAACGCGGCGCTGAAGCAGCGGCTGAACCCCGGCCCCGGCCGGTTCGGCGGCTTCGACCGGGGCGACCGGGTCGCGCACTCCCCCGCCCCCGGCCGTACCGTGCCCGGCACGGTGGTCTCGGCGGACGCGGCGGGGCTCCATCTGGACTGTGCGGGTGAGCGGGTGACCGTACCGAGGGAGCGGGTGGCCGGTACGGTCCGGCACGGCTGGGCGCTCACCGCCCATCAGGCGGTGGGGGTGCGCTGGCCCGCCGCCGTGGTGGTGCTGCCCGGGGACGCCGCACCGGGGCTGAGCCGCCCCTGGGTGTACACGGCGTTCGGCCGGGGCGAGCGTCATCTCTCCGTGGTCCATGGAGTCGATCAGGCACTGCCCCGCGCCGTGGCCGAGGTCCCCGCCCCGCCCCGGACCACCCGGCTGCGCGGGCTGCTGGAGGCCCTGCTGCCCCCGGCGTCCTAGATCGTGTGCCGGGCCGCTGACGGCGGTCCGGCACCCGGTGGCGGGGGGGGGCGGGGGGGGCACGGGCGCCCCCCGCGCCGCGCCCCCGGGGGGCCGGGCGGCGCCC
>NZ_JBEPCY010000066.1:0-10561 GCF_040299965.1 Streptomyces sp. NPDC000594
CAGGAGACCGCGACCGCGTCCGGCGCCGCCGCCGCACACGCCTCGAACCGCTCGACCACCGACCCGGCGGCATCCTCCACCGCCGTGTCGTTCCACCCCACCAGCACCGACGACCGCTCCACCGGCGTCAACACATCAAGACCGTCGACCGGGAAGGTGGTGCGCTCGGGCGCGCCCGCGAGTTCGGCGGCCTGCTCCAGTACCCGGACGAAGCGGTCCGGCTGCGCCGCCGCTTCGTTGGCCTCCAGCAGCCCCCGGTTGACGTCGAAGTCGACGAGGAGCGGCCCGTCGGCGGTACGGGTGTAGGTGGAGATCGACAGGCCGTCGATGCGCCGCTTGGAGATGTTGTGGGCGGTGACGGGGTGGCCGCCGAAGGTGAGCGAGTAGTCGAAGGTCATGACGTTGACAACCGGCCGGAAGCCGCCCGCCCGGCGCAGGTATTCGCCCCGGAACCGCTGGTGCGGAAGCAGGTTCCGCAACCGGTCGGCGGTGTGCTGGAGCAGCTCCGGAAGCACCATGCCGGGCGGCAGGGTGAGCGTGAGGGGGACACCGTTCATCGTCATCGCCGGGGTGCTCCGGGCGAGCGGGGTGGTCCGGGCGGTGACGGGGAGTTCCATGGCCGCGTACCGGGTTCCGGACGTGGCCTGGAGGTGGCGGCCGGTCAGTCCGATGAGCAGCCGGGACAGGCCGACGCCGAGATCCGCGGCCAGGGAGCGCAGGGCATGCGTGGCGTCGGCGGGGACGGTGGCGGTGAAGCGCTCAAAGCCGGACGCGTTCGACAGCGGGGACCAGGTGGTGTGGTCGCCGGCCGGGTCGGCGGCGCGTTCCGCCCGCCAGAACTCCTCGTCCTGCCCGAACAGGGCGGAGGAGTCGTACTCCTTCTCCTCCAGGAGCAGTTCCCCGACCGTGCCGAAGCGGCGCTCCGGTACCGCTTCGCCGCTGATCGCGGCCGTGTACAGCTCGGCGACCCGGCGCGCGAACAGGGCCGCCCCGAAGCCGTCCATGACGATGTGGTGGTAACCGTGGTACCAGAGGTGGTGGTCCGGGGCGAGCTTGAACAGGGCGAAGGAGAAGGGGCGTTCGTCGAGAAGGTCGGGGACGCGGTTGAGGTCCTCGTGCATCCAGCGTTCGGCCGCGGCGCGCGGGTCGGGCAGTGCGCTGAGGTCGGCGACATGAAGACCGGTGTCCACGCGTGGAGCCACGTACTGCATCGGGCCGTCGGCGGATTCGACGAACTTCAGCCGCAGCGTGTCGGTTTCGGCGACTGCCTGCTCCAGGACCGTGCGGAAGGCGAGCATGTCGACCGGTCCGTGGATCTCCAGGTATTCACCCGGGCGGAAGAGGGGCTCACCGGGGGCCAGCTTCTGCGCGTACCAGATGCCGGACTGTGCGGCCAGCAGCGGCAGCAGAGAGTTTCCCATTTCCGATTTCTCCCACCTTGGCGAAGAGGCCCGTTCGTCGAATTGCCGGAGCCGGGTGTGCGGCGGAATCCCAAGACCCGCCGGACGGCACGGCCGTTTCCGGTCCCCGTGGCAGGAAGTCTTGTCGTCCCCTCGCGCGAGCACCATGAGGACGTCTTGTCAGGACATCGCCCCGGCAACTAGCTGCCAGACCCGGCCGGATGCCGGGCGGACGGGGGCACCTGGGGATCGGTGCCCCGGCGCCCCGTTCCCCCGGGGGAACGTCGACACCCCGCTTACGGCGCGGCACCGGATGTGGACGTGGCGGCTCCGCCCGGCTTCATCGAGGCGGTGGATGTGGCGGGTGTGCGGCGCGGGCTCTACTGGTGCTCGTTCGGCACAGGCCGGACGTCGAGGCCGACCGGCGAGCCGCCGATCCGGCCCCACCACACCGACATCAAGGAGTGACACGTGATTGCGTGCCCCGAGTGCGAGGCATCCGTCCTCGTCGGCGATGCGCCGCGGGTGAGCGAGATCGTCGAGTGCGGCGACTGCTCCACCGAGCTGGAGATCCTCTCGCTGGATCCGCTCCAGGTGGCGCTCGCCCCCGAGATCGAAGAGGACTGGGGCGAGTGACGTCGGACGGTACGGATGCCTCCTTCGCCATGGTGGCCTCCCGGATCCGCACGGACGAGAAGCGGCTGCTCGACGCGTTCGACCGGCACGGGATGCGGTGCAAGGTCATCGACAGCCGCCGGTTCTGGCAGGTGCTCGACGCGGATCCCGTGCCACCCTCCGGCCCGGACCGGCCCCGCCGCATCGTGCTGAACCGCGAGATCGGACACGCACGGGCGGTGTACGCGGCGCGGGCGCTGGAGTCTATGAACGCGGTGGTCGTCAACTCCGCTGCCGCGACGGAGGTGTGCGGGGACAAGTTCCGCACGTCGCTGGCGCTGCGGGCGGCCGGACTGCCCACGCCCCGTACGGCCCTCGCGCTGACGCCCGAGGCGGCGTTGGACGCCTTGGCGGCGATCGGCTATCCGGCCGTGGTGAAGCCGCTCACCGGATCGTGGGGGCGGCTGGTGAGCCGGCTGCCGGACCGGGAGACCGCCGAGACGGTCATGGAGTACATCGCGGCGCTGCCCGGGCCGTCCTCGCACCTGGTGTACGTACAGGAGCTGATCGCGAAGCCGGACCGGGACATCCGGGTCGTGATCGTCGGCGGCCGGGTCGTCGGTGCGGTGTACCGGCGCGGCGGCGGTTGGCGTACCAATGTCGCCCGGGGAGCCGAGACGGTGCGCTGCCCGGTGACCGCCGAGATCGAGAAGCTGGCGGTCGAATCGGCGCGCTGCGTGGAGGCCGACATCGCGGGGGTCGATCTCGTGGAGGACGCCTCCGGAGCGCTGTCCGTCCTGGAAGTCAACCACGGCGTGGAGTTCACCGGATTCCAGCGAGCCCTCGGCGACTCGGTGCCGGTGGCCGACGCCGTCCTGGACCATCTGAAGGAGAGGGCAGCCTCATGCTGAGAGCGGCCATCGCCGGGGCCTCCGGTTACATCGGCGGCGAACTGCTGCGCCTGCTGCTCGGGCACCCGCATATCGAGGTGGCGGCCGTGTCGTCCGACAGCCTCGCGGGGCGGCGGGTCGACGGGGCCCACCCGAACCTGCGGGGGCGCTCGGATCTGCGGTTCGTCGCGCACGAGCGGCTCGGTGACGGTGCCGCCCACTACGACGTGCTGTTCCTGGCCATGCCGCACACCCGGACCATGCTCAGGATGCCGGAATACCAGGCTCTGGCGGATGTGGTGATCGACCTGTCGGGGGACTTCCGGCTGCGGGATCCGGCCGTCTACGAGGCGTACTACGGGATCCCGCACGCACAGACCGCGCTGATTCCGGAGTTCACCACGGGGCTGCCCGAGTGGCACCGCGAGGAGCTGGCCGGCAGTGACCGCATCTCGGTCCCGGGCTGCATGGCGGCGGCCGGGATCCTCGCGGTGCGGCCGGTCGTCGAGGCGGGTCTGGTGGACGGCACGGTCCGGCTGGACGCGCGTACCGGATCCAGTGGGTCGGGGGTGTCGGCCGGTCCGGCCAATCTGCACGCCGAGCGCAGCGGCGCGATGCGGGTCTTCGCCCCGACGGGTCACCGCCACGAGGCGGAGATCGCGCAGGCCACCGGCCTGCCCGTGCGGATGACCGCGACCGGGGTGGAGGCGGTGCGCGGGGTGCAGGTGCTCGCGTGGGCGCGGCTCGTGGCGGACGCGACCGAGGCCGATGTACGGGCCGCGTTCCGCTCCGCCTACCGGGACGAGCCGTTCGTGCGCGTGGTGGCGCACAAGAGGGGCGCCTACCGGCTCCCCGAGCCGAAGATCCTCTCCGGGTCGAACTTCTGTGATGTCGGCTTCGCCGTGTCGGAGCGGAGTGGCGAGGTGCTTCTCGTCGGCGCACTCGACAACCTCGTGAAGGGCGGCGCGGGCAATGCGGTCCAGTGCCTGAACGTGCGGTTCGGCTGGCCGGAGGAGGCCGGGCTGGAGTTCATGGGCCTGCACCCGAACTAGCGAGTCCGCCACCCGGCGGGCCGCCACCCGGCGGGCCGCCACCCGGCGGGCCGCCACCCGGCGGGCCGCCACCCGGCCGTCGCGCCGACCCCGGCGGGCCGTCGAACGGCCCGTCGGCCACGCCGGGGTCGGCGCGACGGCCGACACAAGAACGGTCGGCACAAGAGCCGAGAGAACAGCCGATGGGACAGCCGATGGGACAGAACACAATCGTGGTCAAGTGCGGAGGCAACGCCGCCGTGCAACAGGCGGCCGTGTGCCGGGACGTGGCCGCGCTGACGGCCGAGGGCCGGCATGTCGTGCTTGTGCACGGCGGGTCGGCCGACATCGACGCGCTCGCCGAACGCGTGGGACTGCGGCCGCGGAAGCTGACCGCTCCCGACGGCGTGTCGACGCGCTACACCGACGAGCCGATGCTGCGCGTCCTGCACATGGCGCTCGCAGGAGTGACCAAGCCGCGCCTGGTCACCGAACTCGCCACGGCCGGGGTGTCGGCGGTCGGTCTCACCGGCGTCGACGGCGCCCTGCTGCGGGCCCGTCGCAAGACGGCGCACCGCGCGGTGGTCGACGGCCGCGCCCGAGTGGTCAGGGACCAGCACAGCGGACGTATGACCTCGGTCAACGCGGACCTGCTGCGGCAACTGCTGGCCGACGGCCACACCCCGGTGGTCTCCCCTCCGGCACTCGCCGAGGACTTCCGCCCGGTGAACGTGGACGCCGACCGGGTGGCGGCGGCTGTCGCCGCCGCACTGGGCGCCGACACCCTGGTGATGCTGACGGGCGCCGCCGGTGTCCTCGCCGACCCGGCGGACGAGACCTCGGTCCTGGCCGAGTACCCGGTGCCGATCGACGGCCCCCCGCCGCTCACCGGCGGCGGCATGGGCCTGAAGCTGGTGGCCGCCCGTGAGGCGCTGACCGGCGGAGTGCGGCGCGTGCTGATCGGCGACGGCCGCGCCACCGATCCCGTCCGCGCCACACTCGCCCGTGGTGTGACCCGGGTCGTCCTCGGCTCCCCCGACACGAACGGAGTCCCGCGATGACCGGGGTCGTCCCCGCTTCCCGCACCGCCGTGCGCTGCCCGGAACCGTACGCGATCGGCCTGCTGCGCAGCATGCTGCGCATTCCGTCCCCCTCGTCCGGGGAGGCCCCGCTCGCCGGGCACCTCGTCACCGCGATGACCGAGCTGGGGTTCACCGGGGCCCGCGTCGACGAGGCGGGCAACGCCGTCGGCGAGATCGTACGCGGGGACGGTCCCACGGTGATGCTGCTCGGCCACATGGACACCGTCAGCGGCGATATTCCCGTACGGGTCGAGGGCGACCGTCTGTACGGGCGCGGCGCGGTCGACGCGAAGGGCCCGCTGGCGACCATGATCTGTGCCGCGGTCAACGCCGCCGACTTCCGCGGCCGCCTGGTGGTGGTCGGCGCGGTCGAGGAGGAAACCCCGGGGTCGCGGGGTGCCGTGTTCGTCAGGGAGACCCACCGGCAGCCGGACGCCTTGATCATCGGTGAGCCGAGCGGCTGGGACACGGTCGTTCTCGGGTACAAGGGCAAGCTCGACCTGCGCTACCGGGTCGAGTGCCCGGCGACGCACCCCAGCAGCCCCGCTCCGCAGGCCGCCGAACAGGTCGCGGCGGGCTGGCACACCGTGCTCTCCGTACTCGGCTCGGATCCGGCCGATCCCCGCGCGGGCGGCTTCGACCGGCCCACCGCGACCCTGGTGTCCGTCACCGGTGATCCGGTCTCCGCCGAAGCCGAGTACAGCATCCGCACTCCGCTCGGCCATGACACCGACGGGCTCGTCACGGAGCTCCGGCGCCGACTGTCCCCGCAGGGCACTCTGGAGGTCGTGGGCGCGGTGGCCGCCTGCCGTACGGGGCTCGGCGACCCGGTCGTGCGGTCCCTGTCGGCGGCGATCCGCGCGCGCGGAGCCAGACCCCGTATGAAGGTCAAGTCCGGGACCTCGGACATGAACACCCTCGCCGAGGCATGGCGGATCCCGATGGCCACCTACGGGCCCGGGGACAGCTCCCTCGACCACGCGGACGACGAGCACATCGTGCTCTCCGACTACCTCCACGGCATCGGCATCCTCGCGTCGGCCCTGGAGGGCATGGGGCAGCAGCCCGCCCTCGGGCGGAAGACCGACGGCACCCTCGGGCCAAAGACCGACGCGCCCGCTCCCGCCACGGCGGTCGTCACGGAAGGCGGCGAACGATGACCACGGCCACACCCCCGCAGGCAGTCCACTCCGACAGCGTCGCGCCGGACGCGCTGCTCCACGAGCACGCCCACCGGATACGCCGACACGTCGCGCGGATGTGCGCCAACCCGGAAGGCGGCCACCTGGGCGGCTCGGTGTCCATGGCGGAGATCCTCGCCACCCTCTACCACGCGGTGCTGCGCATCGACCCGGGCGCACCGGACGCCCCGGACCGGGACGTCCTCATCCTCAGCAAGGGGCACGGGGCGCTGGGACTCTACGCCGCACTCGCCGACCGAGGCTTCTTCCCCGAGGAACTCCTCGCCGGCTACGGCAGCCCCGACTCCCCGCTCACCGCGCACCCCAACCCGGCGGTACCAGGGGTCGAGATGCCGACCGGTTCCCTGGGCCACGGTCTCGCGCTGGGCGTGGGCACGGCCCTCGACTTCCGGCTGTCCGGCACCGACCGCCGCTGCTTCGTCGTCCTTGGGGACGGGGAGCTGCAGGAGGGATCGGTGTGGGAGGCCGCGATGATGGCCAGTGCTCTGCGCCTCGGCCGGCTGGTCGCCGTCGTCGACGCCAACGGCCTCCAGATCACCGGGCCGGTCACGGCCGCCATGGGCGAGCCGTGCCTCGCAGACCGGTGGCGCGGATTCGGCTGGGACGTGCGCGAGGTCGACGGCCACGACCCGGCCGGACTGCGCGCCGCGTTCCGTACCGCCCCGCGCGATGACGGGCCGCCGACCGTGGTGATCGCCCGCACCGTGAAGGGGCGCGGCTTCCCCCAGGTCGAGGGCCAGGCACGCAGCCACTACGCGCGATTGACGGATCGACAGGTGACGCGGGCACTGCGTGTGCTCGACAGCGAACAGCAAAGGAGGTCGGCGCTGTGACGGTGACGACTACAGCACCGGGGACGACTACAGTGCCGATGACGGCCACGGTGCCACCGGCGACCGGACCGGCGATCGGACCGGCGGCGGCTCCCACGGAGAAGGCCGCGCCCCGGGCGGGGCGGGAAATCTACCGGGATGCCCTGGTGGAGCTGATGCGCCGGGACGAGCGCGTCGTCTGTCTCGACAGCGACACCGGGCTGTTCAACGGTGTCGAGTGGGGTGACCAGGCGTCCCGTTACATCAACGTGGGCATCGCCGAGCAGGGCCTGATGGGTGTCGCGGCGGGACTCGCGAAGGCCGGCCGCATCGCATATGTGAACACCATGGCGACGTTCGCCGCGACCCGCGCCCTGGAAGCCGTCAAGCTCGACATAGCCCTCAACAACCTCCCCGTGCGTATCATCGCGACGCACGGGGGTCTGTCCGCGGGCCACCTCGGGTCGACGCACCACTCGCTCGAAGACCTCGGCGTGATGCGCATGCTCCCGAACATGACCGTGGTCGTCCCCGCCGACGGCCCATCGACTCTGGAGCTGCTCTCGCAGGCGCACGCGCTCCCCGGACCGGTGTACATGAGGCTCGGACGCAAGGCCACTCCGGATCTCGCCCAGGATGTCCCGCCGATCACCATCGGCCGTGCTCAGCACCTTCGCGAGGGCGCAGACGCCACCCTCGTCGCGGTGGGCTCGCTGCCGGTGCTCACGGCCCTGGACGCCGCGGACCGCCTGGCGGAGGAGGGCATCGACGTGACCGTCCTCAACATGCACAGCGTCAAGCCCCTCGACACGGAGGCCCTGGCGGCCGCCGCACACAAGCCGGGCGGCATCGTGACCGTGGAGGAACACTGGGCGGTCGGCGGACTCGGGTCCGCGGTGGCCGAGACGGTGTGCCGTCTGAGCGGCGGCTGCCCGGTGTGGCCCGTGGCCGTCGGCGACCATTTCGCCGCCGGCACCGGTGGCCACGGGCATCTGCTGTCCCGGAACGGGATCACCGCGGAGGCGGTCGTCGCGCGGGTCAAGGCCGCTTTGCGTAGACCGCTTTCGGATAAGTAAGGATCAGATGTACTTCGTACAGGCCCATATGGAATACCTCGCCGCGCCCGACGCCGAAAGCGTCAGACGCCGGTTGCACGAGCACGCCACCGCTGACCACCGCCTGCAACATGTCTACGTGCAGTGCGAGGGAACGCAGGTCAGCGTGGTGTTCTTCCTCCTGGCACCGGACCTCGCCCACGCCGAGAGCTCGGCCCGGGCGCTCTGCCTCCTGGAGCTCCACCCGGAACCGCTGTCTCCCAGGGGCCGGCTGCTGTCGTCCACGGCCACGTTCGCCCCCGCCTTCGGTCCGACCTGGCCCGGGGAGCGGGGGGCAGGAGGCTGACACGCCCCGGGGCGCACCCCTGACAAAGAGCTGCCGTGACAGGAGACTGTCGCCGGAAACCCTTTAACACCCCCGTGCCGGTTGCCAAGAATGCAGTCATCACCAAGAAACACCCCGCATTCCAAGCAACCTCGGGAGAACCAGATGACTGCCATCCAGAAGCTCGTCACCATCCCCGCCGCCGCCGTCGCGACCGCCCTTTTCTCGCTCACGGTGCTGCCTCAGTCGGGTGAACTGAGCTACGAGGCGAAGACCTCCACGGCGATTACCGCGCCCGCCGTCGACAAGACGAACAACAACGGCTGGGACTGACCAGCAGTACCGGGTACATCCCGCCGTCTTCTCTCTTCGCTCTCTTCCTCTCTTCTCGCTTCCTCTTCCTTCCCTCTCCTCTTTTGCTTCTTCGGCGATTTCTCGCCCCCCCGCACTCTCACTTTCAGGCGAACACTGCCCGGTCGGCATCCATGCGCGTGACAAGTGCAACCGGATTCATCGTGTTGCCTCCCAACGTATGGAGTTCTGATGTTTCCTCTGTCGTTTGCTCAGCGTCGGCTGTGGTTCCTGGGTCAGTTCGGTGCGGCGGGTTCGGCGTACAACATGCCTTTGGTGGTCCGGCTGAGGGGTGTGCTGGACGAGCCCGCTCTGCGGGCGGCGGTCGGTGATGTGGCCGACCGGCACGAGGCCCTGCGGACCGTGATCGGCGATGCGGAGGGTGAGCCGTTCCAGGACATCCGCCCGCCCGGCCAGGACGTGCCGTTCGAGGTGACCGCCTGCACGGCAGACGAACTGTCGGGCCGGCTGGCCGAGGGCTCGCGGTATGTGTTCGACCTGACGGCCGAGATCCCGTTGCGGGTGACTCTCTTCCGGGTGGGGGAGGGGGAGTGGGTGGTGCTGGTGCTGTTGCATCACATCGCCTCGGACGGGTGGTCGACGGCGCCGTTCCTGAGGGATCTCGGGCAGGCGTACACGGCGCGTCTGGGGGAGGGTGCGGCTCCGGTGTGGGAGGAGCTGCCGGTCCAGTACGCGGACTACACCCTCTGGCAGCGGGACCTCCTGGGTGACCCGGCCGATGAGGAGTCGCTGTTCGCGCGCCAGCTTCAGTACTGGAGGCAGGCTCTCGCCGGGGTGCCTGAGGAGTTGGCGCTGCCGTTCGACCGGCAGCGTCCCGCGGAGCCGTCGCACCGGGGGGCGCTCGCGGTGTTCGAGGTGGACGCCGCCACCCACCGGCAGCTCGCGGCGCTGGCCCGGTCGACGAACATGAGCATGTTCATGGTCTTCCAGGCCGCCATCGCCGCCACCCTCACCCGCCTCGGCGCCGGCACGGACATTCCGATCGGTATTCCGATCGCCGGGCGTACCGACGACGCGCTGGAGGACCTGGTCGGGTTCTTCGTCAACACCCTCGTCCTGCGCACGGACACCACCGGCAATCCCACCTTCCGGGACCTGCTGGCCCGGGTCCGTGACACCGACCTCGCCGCCTATGCCCACCAGGACCTCCCCTTCGAATCCCTCGTCGAAGCCCTCAACCCCCAGCGCACCCTCGCCCGCCACCCCCTCTTCCAAACCATGCTCGCGTACCGGAACGAGCCTGCGAAGACGGAGCACTTCCATGGCCTCCGCTCCACGGTGGAGCGCTCCCTGAGCGGCCAGATGAAGTTCGACCTCGAATTCTTCGGGGTGGAGCGCGCACACGAGGGCGGTGTGCCGTGCGGCGTGGAGTTCGGTCTGCAGTACGCCACCGACCTGTTCGACCGCGCCACGGCCGAGCGGCTCATCGGGTATCTCACCCGGCTCATCACGGCCATCGCCGCCGACCCCGACCGGCTGTTGCTCGACGTGGACATCCTCGACGCCGACGAGCGCCGGATGCTGACGGGCGAGTGGGGCACGGGGCACGTCGTCTCCCTGGACGACGAGCCGTCCGTCATGGCGTTGTTCGAGGCGCAGGTGGCGCGGACCCCCGACGCCCCCGCCCTCACCCACAACGACACCACCCTCACCTACGCCGAACTCAACACCCGCGCCAACCGGCTCGCCCACCACCTCATCCACCACGGCGCCGGACCCGAACACCACATCGCCCTCAACCTCCCCCGCTCCATCGACCTCGTCACCGCCACCCTCG
>NZ_JBEPCY010000067.1:0-9543 GCF_040299965.1 Streptomyces sp. NPDC000594
CTTCCCCCCCCCCACGCCCTGCCGATCGGGCCCCCGCGCGCGAGCGGGTGCCGACACCGCCGTCCGGGGTGCGGAGGGGGGCCGAGCGGGGCCGGGGCCGACAGCGGTCGGCCCCTGGACCCGGCAGAGGTCAGCCCATGAACTTCTTGAACTCGTCGGGCAGCTCGAAGTCCTTGTCGGGGACGGCCGGAAGGCCGAAGGCGCCCGCCCCCGCCTGCTCCCGGCGCTCGGCCGCGGCCTGCTCGTCCGCCTTGCGCTTCATCGGGTTGCCGCTGCGGCGCTTGCCCTTGGCCTGCTTCTGCTGCTTCTTCTGCCGGCCGGGGCCGCCGCCCATGCCCGGGATGCCCGGCATCCCCGGCAGACCGCCGCCCTGGGCCATGCGGGACATCATCTTGCGGGCCTCGAAGAACCGCTCCACCAGGCTCTTGACCGCGCTGACCTCGACACCGGAGCCCTTGGCGATACGGGCCCGGCGGGAGCCGTTGATGATCGTCGGGTCCTGGCGCTCCCCCGGGGTCATCGACTTGATGATCGCGGCGGTACGGTCCACATCGCGCTCGTCGATGTTGTTGATCTGCTCCTTCATCTGGGCCATGCCCGGGAGCATGCCGAGGAGCTTGGAGATGGAGCCCATCTTGCGGACCTGCTCCATCTGGGCCAGGAAGTCGTCGAGCGTGAACTCCTTGCCCTTGCTGCTCGCCAGCTTGGAGGCCATTTGGGCGGCCTCTTCCTGGGTGAAGGCCTGCTCGGCCTTCTCGATCAGGCTCAGGACATCGCCCATGCCCAGGATCCGCGACGCCATGCGGTCCGGGTGGAAGGCGTCGAAGTCGTCCAGCTTCTCGCCGTTGGAGGCGAACATGATCTGGCGGCCGGTGACATGCGCGATGGAGAGGGCGGCACCGCCGCGCGCGTCGCCGTCGAGCTTGGAGAGGACCACGCCGTCGAAGCCGACACCGTCACGGAAGGACTCGGCGGTGTTGACCGCGTCCTGACCGATCATGGCGTCGACCACGAAGAGGATCTCGTCGGGGGAGACCGCGTCACGGATGTCGGCGGCCTGCCGCATCAGCTCCGCGTCGATGCCGAGACGGCCGGCGGTGTCGACGATGACCACATCGTGGACCTTGGTCCGGGCGTAGTCGATGGAGTCCTTGGCGACCTGGACCGGGTCGCCCACGCCATTGCCCGGCTGGGGGGCGTAGACGGCGACCCCGGCGCGCTCGGCGACCACGGAGAGCTGGTTGACGGCGTTGGGGCGCTGGAGGTCACAGGCGACCAGCAGCGGGGAGTGGCCCTGGGTCTTGAGCCAGCGGCCGAGCTTTCCGGCGAGGGTGGTCTTACCGGCACCCTGGAGACCGGCGAGCATGATGACGGTCGGGGGCTGCTTGGCGAAGCGCAGTCGGCGGGTCTCGCCGCCGAGGATCGCCACCAGCTCCTCATTGACGATCTTGATGACCTGCTGGGCGGGGTTCAGCGCCTTGGAGACCTCGGCACCGCGGGCCCGCTCCTTGACCTTGGCGATGAACGCGCGGACGACCGGGAGGGCGACATCCGCCTCCAGCAGCGCGATACGGATCTCGCGTGCTGTGGCGTCGATGTCCGCCTCGGAGAGCCTTCCTTTGCCGCGCAGGTTCTTGAAGGTATTCGCCAAGCGGTCGGAAAGAGTGTCGAACACGGCGCTCGTCGGTCCTCGGGGTCGGGGGCAGGCGGGTAATCGCCCTCCAGCGTATCCGGCCGTCCGCCGTGCCCGCCGTCCCCTTCCGGGGAGAGGTCAGGAAAACACAGGGACAAGAGGTGATACAGAGGGACAAGAGGCGATACGGGAGGACGCGCACGGATCCGGATCCGCCCGGTTTCCCTCCCCGTACCGGTACCGGCCGGGCGTCCCCGTACCGGCCGGACGTCCTCGTACCCGCCCGGCATCCCCGTACCGGATCGGGCTCTCCTCTCAGCTCAGTGTCTCCTCCAGGGCACGGGCGAGCCCCGCCGCCGTCTCCGCCGGCAGCGGCAGACCGTCCGGGCCGGTCACATAGAAGGCGTCCACCGCGTGCGCGCCCAGCGTCGAGACATGGGCGCTGCGCACCCGTACCCGGGCCTCCTCCAGCGCCCGGCCGATGCGGTGGAGCAGCCCGGGTGCGTCCTGGGCGCGGACCTCGACCACGGTGGCGTGCCGGGAGGCGGCGGGGTCGACGGTGACCCGGGGCGGCTGGGCGGGGATCCCGCGCCGCCGGGGCCGGGCGGCGTCCCGCTCGGCGAGCCGCGCCGGGATGTCCAGGGAACCGTCGAGGGCACGGACGAGATCGGCGCGGAGCCGGGCCGCCTGGGGCAGTGAGCCGTACGCGGCGGCGACCCGCCAGTTCAGCACCAGCACGGGGCCGGCCGGGTCCGGGGCGCCCGGAAGGGTGACGGTCCGCAGCTCGGCGGCGCGGACGGTGAGCCGGTGCAGCGCGAGCACCCCGGCGACGGCGGGCAGCACCCCGGGGCGCTCGGGCAGGGCGATCAGCAGCTCGACCCCGACCGGTTCGGGCACCCCGGCAGGCTCGACGAGAACAGCGGACCCGGCGGGAGCGGCGGACCCGGCTGGGGCGGGCCGGGTGCTCAGCGAGAGGACCGGCCCGCCGGTGCGCAGCGCCTCCGCCGCCAGCCGCTCGTGCTCGTCGCCGGGGTGTCCCGGCGCCCCGGGGGAGGCTCCGGCGAGGACCGCGTCCACCCGGCGGACCAGTTCGGCGACGAGTGAGGCGCGCCAGGCCGACCAGGCGGCCGGTCCGGTGGCCAGGGCGTCCGCCTCGGTGAGCGCGTGCAGCAGCTCCAGCGCCCGGGGCGAGCCGACCGCGTCGGCGACCGCGCGGACGGTCTGCGGGTCGTCCAGGTCGCGCCGGGTCGCGGTCTCGACCAGCAGCAGATGGTGGCGGACCAGGGTGGTGATCATGGCGGTGTCGTCGGCGTCGAAGCCGAGCCGGGCGGCGGTGTCCCCGGCGATGGTGGCGCCCGCGACGCTGTGGTCGCCGGGCCAGCCCTTGCCGATGTCGTGCAGCAGGGCCGCGACCAGCAGCAGATCGGGGCGGCCGACCCGGCGGGCGAGGGCGGCGGCCCGTACCGCGGTCTCCACGAGATGGCGGTCGACGGTCCAGGTGTGCACGGCGTTGCGCTGGGGGCGGCAGCGGACCCGCTCCCAGTCGGGGAGGAGGCGGTCGATCAGGCCCCGGTCCTCCAGCGCCTCCCAGACGGCGACGGCGGGACGGCCCGCGCCGAGCAGTATCACGAACTCCTCCCGGGCCTCGGCGGGCCAGGGCACCGGCAGCGCGGGGGCGGTCTCGGCGAGCCGGCGCACGGCATGGCGGGAGAGCGGCAGCCCGGCCTGGGCCGCGGCGGCGGCGGCGCGCAGCGGGAGGACGGGGTCCCGTTCGGGGCGGGCGGTACGGGCGAGCACGGCCTCGCCGTCCTGTTCGACCACCCCGTCGGCGAGCGGGGTGCGCCGGGGCTCGGTCCGGCCTCCGGCGAGCCGGGCACCGATACGGCGCCGGGTGGAGCGGGCCCGCAGCACCCGGTGGACCTCGCGCCAGGTGACATCGGTGGCGTAGGCCACGGTCCGGGCCGCCTCGTAGACCTGGCGCAGCAGGGCGTCGCCGTCGAGGAGGCCGAGTTCGGCGGCGACCTGGTCCTGTTCCTGGAGGGCGAGCCGGTCGGTGGCGCGTCCGGTGGTGAGGTGGAGGGCGTCCCGGGTGTCGAGGAGGGTGCGGCGGGCCTCGGCGAGTCCGTCGCGGGGGGCGTCGGCGAGCCAGGAGGCGGCCACGGCCCGCAGGGCGGTGGTGTCCCGCAGGCCGCCGCGGGCCTCCTTGAGGTCGGGTTCGAGGAGGAAGCGGAGTTCGCCCTGGCGTTCGGCGCGGTCGCGGCAGAGCTCATGGAGTTCGGGGAGTCGGCGGGGGGCGTGGTTGCGCCAGTCGGCGAGGACGGCGGTACGCAGCCGGGCGACCTGGGCGAGATCGCCCGCGACGGGGCGGGCGTCGAGCAGGCCGAGGTGGGCCTTGAGGTCGTCACCTGCGGTGCGGCGGGCCTCGGCGGGGGTGCGGACGGAGTGGTCGAGGCGGAGCCCGAGGTCCCAGACGGGGTACCAGAGGCGGTCGGCGAGGGTGGCGACGGCCCGGGGGTCGGAGCGGCCGTCGTGGAGGAGCAGCAGGTCGAGGTCGCTGCGGGGGGAGAGTTCGCCCCGGCCGTAGCCGCCGACGGCGACGAGGGCCGCGCCGCGGACCCCGGTGGCCCGGAGGGCGGCGGTGAAGAGGGCGGCGAGCCAGCGGTCGGTGAGTCCGGCGAGGGCGGAGCGGCGGGGCGGCCCGGAGCGCTCCTTCTCGCCGAGGAGGAGCAGCCGGGCCTCGGCGTAGCCCTGGGGGCCGGGGTCACCCGTACCGTCGCGGCCACCCGTACCACCGGGGACGTCCGGGCCGTCTGTGACACCTGTGGCGTCCACAGCGGCCGGGGCCGACGTGTCTGGTGTGTCCGGTGGGACGGCGGGGGACGGCCCCGGGGCGATGGGTCCCGTATCCGGCTCGCTGACGCGTTCTCGACCTCGCACCCGCCCGTGCCTTCCTTGCTGTCGTCCGTCGCGTGTCGTCGCCGGTGGCCGGCGCCTTGTGCGGCCCGCCCGCGCCGGGGGTTCCCGGGCGCGGGCGGGCCGTTCGATCAGAGGGCGTCGGGCCCGCGCTCGCCGGTGCGGACCCGGACCGCCGTGTCGACCGGGACGCTCCAGACCTTGCCGTCGCCGATCTTCCCGGTGTGGGCGGCCTTGACGATGACCTCGATCAGTTCCTCGGTGTCCTCGTCCTCGGCCAGAACCTCGATCCGGACCTTGGGGACCAGGTCGACGGTGTACTCGGCACCCCGGTAGACCTCGGTGTGGCCGCGCTGACGGCCGTACCCGCTGGCCTCGGTGACGGTCAGACCATGGACGCCGAAGGCCTGGAGCGCCTCCTTGATCTCGTCCAGCCGGTGCGGCTTCACGACCGCGGTGATGAGCTTCATGCGTCCACCTTCGTGTTCTGTCCGGCCTCGGTGCCGGTGCCGGTGCCGCTGTCCGTGCCGGTATCCGTCCCGGTGCCGTCGGCCTCGGCCTGGGCCCTGGTGACCCGGGCGGGGGTGCGGGTGAGCGGGGAACCCGCCGTCGCGGGGACCGCGGTACGGGAGCCCGCGCCGCCGCCCGCGCCGCTGAAGTCGTACGCGGTCTCGGCGTGCTCGACCTGGTCGATCCCGGAGACCTCCACATCCTCGTCCACCCGCATGCCCATCGTCCGGTCGAGGACGAGGGCGAGCAGCGCCGACACCACCAGGGAGTAGGCGAGCACCGAGAAGACCCCGATGGCCTGCTTGCCCAGCTGTTCGAAACCGCCGCCGTAGAAGAGGCCCTTGGCGTCGGACTGGACCCCTCCGGTGGCGAAGAGTCCCACGAGGAGGGAGCCCGCGACACCGCCGACGAGGTGGACACCGACGACATCGAGGGAGTCGTCGTACCCGAAGCGGAACTTCAGCCCCACGGCCATGGCGCAGAGCACACCGGCGATGACACCGATCGCGATGGCGCCCAGCGGGGAGCAGGAACCGCCCGCGGGGGTGATGGCGACCAGACCGGCGACGGCGCCGGAGGCGGCCCCGAGGGTGGTGAAGGCGCCATGGCGGATCTTCTCGTACGCCAGCCAGGCGAGCATCGCGGAGCCCGTGGCGACCTGGGTGTTGACGAACATCACCGCGCCGACGCCGTCGTCGTTGCCGAGCCAGGAACCGGCGTTGAAGCCGAACCAGCCGAACCAGAGCAGTCCGGCGCCGAGCATCACCAGGGGGAGGCTGTGCGGGCGCATCGGGTCCTTGGCGAAGCCGACCCGCTTGCCGATGACCCAGATGACCCCGAGCGCCGCCGCGCCCGCGTTGATGTGGACGGCGGTGCCGCCCGCGAAGTCGATCACACCCATCTCGAAGAGCCAGCCGCCCTCGCCCCAGACCCAGTGGGCGACCGGGAAGTAGACGACGGTGGCCCAGAGCGTGATGAAGAGCGCCCAGGCGGAGAACTTGACCCGGTCGGCGAGGGCGCCGCTGATCAGGGCGGGGGTGATGACCGCGAACATCAGCTGGAAGACGGCGAAGACATAGACGGGGATGGTGTAGCCGTCCCACAGTTCGGTCAGTCCGATACCGCTGAGGCCCACATACTCACCCGACCAGCCGATGACCGAGCCGATGTCGGAGCCGAAGGCGATGCTGAAGCCGTAGAGGACCCAGAGAACGGTGACGATGCCGAGGCTGACAAAGCTCATCATCAACATATTGAGGGTGGATTTGACCCGCACCATTCCGCCGTAGAAGAAGGCGAGCGCCGGTGTCATCAACATCACCAGGGCGGAGCAGATGAGCATGAAGCCGGTATTGGCCGCGGAGAGTTCCGGGGCCGGGGCGGCCAGCGTCGAGATGCCTGGGAGCATGGGCGACTCCTCGTCGTCGTGCGGCCATGTGCGCGTGGAGCCAGAGCGGATCGGGCGGGTGCCTGAGCGGATCGGGCGTGCGGGCCGGTTATGCGCCATGAGGGTGGCGGAGCGCGGTTTCGGCCGATGCGATGGGATGTTTCACGGCCGTGACGAAGGCCCCCGGTGTGTTACACGGCCATGAACGGCGGACGGCGGGCCGGATACGCGAAGAGGCGGTACGCGGGAGGGCGACCTCACCGGCGTACCGCCTCGGGGCGGTGCTCGGGGCGACACTCGGGGTGTACGGGGGCAGCCGCCGCGCTCACGGCGTACGGAGGTGTACGCCGTGCTCAGGGCGTACGGGGATCAGACGGCCTCCGCCGCCTCGGGCAGCTGCGCGGTGAGCAGATCGGTGAAGTGCACCACCTCGGCCACATCGCCGAAGTCCCGCGCGGCGGTGTCCACGGTCTTGCGCAGCCGGGTGTTGACCCGCTCGGAGCGGACCCGCTTGGCGACGGTCAGCGCCCGTGAGGCCAGCTCGGTCGCCTGCTCGGGCTCCCGCTTCAGCAGATGGACGGTGGCCATGCCGATCAGATTGAGGGCGTACGACCGCTGGTGCACCTCGTCCCGCTCGAAGAGCCGGACGGCCTGCTCCATCACCGGCTCGGCGAGTGAGGCATAGGTCGGGCTGCGGCCGGAGACATAGGCGAGGTCGCGGTACGAGTGGGCGTTCTCCGCGTTCAGCTCGGCCTCGGAGAAGAAACCGATCCAGTCGGGCTCGGCGCGCGGGCCGTCGATCCCGATGTCGGCGAAGGTGTCCTCCGCCATCCGCACCGCCCGCTTGCACTTGCTGGGCTGGCCCATATTGGCGTACGCGCGCGCCTCCATCGCATACAGCATCGCCTGGGTGCGCGGCGTCGCGCAGTCCCGGCTGCCGTACTGCGCCAGATGGATCAGCTCCAGGGCGTCGTCGGGACGGCCGAGATGGATCATCTGGCGACTCATGGAGGAGAGGACGAAGGAGCCCAGCGGCTTGTCCCCCGCCTCCTTGGCGGCGTGCAGCGCGAGGACGAAGTACTTCTGGGCGGTGGGCTGGAGCCCTACGTCGTAACTCATCCACCCGGCCAGCTCGGCCAGTTCGGCGGCGCAGACGAAGAGCCGGCGGCGGGTCTCCTCGGGGTGGGACTCCTGGAGGAGATCGGTGACCTCGTGGAGCTGGCCCACCACCGCCTTGCGGCGCAGCCCGCCCCCGCACTGGGCGTCCCACTCGCGGAACATCACCGTGGCGGACTCCAGCTGCTCCAGCTCATGGCGGGAGAGCCGCAGGGGGCGGCCGGCCGACGAGGAGGCCGCGACGGAACCGGACAGCGGCTCGGCCACCGGGGTGGGCACCAGCCATCGCTGCATGGGCTCGACCAGGGAGGGCCCGGCGGCCAGCACCAGCGAGGCGCCGAGAAAGCCGCGCCGGGCCAGCATCAGATCGCTGCGCGAGAACTCGCTGAGCAGGGAGACGGTCTGCGGGCCCGCCCAGGGCAGATCGACACCGGAGACCGAGGGGGACTGATGGGCGGTGCGCAGCCCCAGGTCCTCGATGGCGACGACCGTGCCGAACCGCTCGGAGAACAGCTCGGAGAGGATCCTCGGGATCGGCTCCCTCGGCTGCTCCCCGTCGAGCCAGCGCCGCACCCGGGAGGTGTCGGTGCTGATGTGGTGCGCGCCCAGCCTGCGGGCCCGGCGGTTGACCTGTCGTGCCAGCTCGCCCTTGGACCAGCCGCTGCGCAGGAACCACGATTCCAACCGGTCGTTCGGACGCTTGCCGGTCTGCGTGCCGGCGCCGCTGTCTTCCACGGGAACGCCCCCATCCATAAGCCCTGACGCTCCACGAGCCCTGAAGCCCCGTGAGCCCTACCGGCTCCGTGAGCCCAACAGCTCCGTGAGCCCTGACGCTCCATGAGCCCTGAAGGACGATCCAGCCCTACCCAGAAGTGCCCGCCCTACCCGCACACGCAGGGCACCGCACAGGGCTCGTACACCAAAAGTAATCCTACGATCACCCGCCCCGCGACCACCGTCCTGGAAACGCCACCATTCGCCACCCCTTCGAATGAACTGCCCCGTCGGCGGGCGCGATTCACTTGACACACGACCATCAGGAGACGGCGGAAAGGTGCATTCGTCGGCGCGTTTCACCGCCCGCGCTCTCCCCCGCGCCACTAAGCGCCGCCCGCACTCCACCGGCTGCGACGCTGCGTCACGAGGAGACTTCGGGTCGTAACCACCGGCGAGGACGACCCGTTGGAGGGGGCATGGGCTTCACGATCGGCGGCAGCCGGAGCATCAGGGACATCCGGGCCGGCTCACGACGCCGTGGCCGTACCGCGGAGTGCACCGTGGTGGCGGAGTACACCGGGCTGTGGGGCTGGGCGGTGACACCGGGGGCGAGAGCGGTCCCCGGCGGCTGCTCCTGCGGCGCGCCCGGCTGCGCCGCGCCCGGGGCCCATCCGCTGCCCGGCGCGGCACGGGTCCCGGCGGGCGCCACCCTGGACGAGGTGGTCCGCGCCTGGGAGCGGGTGCCCGGGGCGGCGCTGCTGCTGCCCGTGGGCGACTCCTTCGACATCCTGGAGGTGGCCGCCCCGGCCGGGCGGCGGGCGCTGGTGCGGCTGGAGCGGATGGGGCTGCCGCTGGGTCCGGTGACGGCCACCCCGGACGGGCGGTGCCAGTTCTTCGTCGCCCCGGGCGCGGCGGCCGGGCTGCCCGCGCTGCTCTACCGGATGGGCTGGGACGACGCGGATCTGGATCTGCACGCGCTGGGGCCAGGGGACCACATCACCGCCCCGCCCTCCGACCACGCGGGGCTCGGCCCGGTGCGGTGGCTGCGCCCGCCCGCCCTGGACACGGCGGCGGCACCACCGGAGGCCCGGCTGCTGCTGGGGACCCTGGCGTACATCTGCCACCGCTCGGCGGCCTGACGGCACGGCCGCCCCGGAAAACCGCGAGTGCCCGGCACGCTTCCTCGCGGGGCCGGGGACGCGCGGGCCCGCCCCGGGCCGGTGCGGGGGGTGGGGGAAGGCACACCAGAGAAATCCCGTCACGATGA
>NZ_JBEPCY010000068.1:0-9348 GCF_040299965.1 Streptomyces sp. NPDC000594
TGCTCCGACTTTATCAGATCCTTTCGGGCCTGATTCCCGGTCGAAATCGGGTTGTCTTTCCGGCTGTTGGGCCGTTCCGACGCTCAAACTCTAGCGGATTTCCCAGGAGGCTCATAATCGAGTCTGTCGCAATGGATTTCAGACAGGCCGAAATCCATCCCGGTCCGGGAGATCGTGCGGAGTTTGGTTGCCGCTGCTGCGGCGGGAGTGGCTGTCTCGGAACCGCTTCCGGTCCGGGACAACTCGAAGAACCTTACGGACCGGTGAAGTCCATGTCAACTTGCCTGGGCCGTCCGGGGCATCACCCCGGGATCGCCCTCTCACCCCCGGGGAGAGCCCCGGTCCGGGCCCGGCCGAGCCGGGCCCGTCGGGCCTCGCGGGCCCTGTCCCTCTAGTCGAGGTCGGTGAGCCGGCCGCCGGCGTCCGGCTGGGCGTGCTCGACCCGGCGCAGCACCCGGATCAGCAGTTCCCCGAGGACGCCCCGCTCCTCGCCGGTGAGGTCCTGGAGGAGGTCGCCCTCGAAGTCGGAGGCCATGCGCATCGCCTCCAGCCACTTCGTCCGCCCCTCGTCCGTCAGCTCCACGATGACCCGGACGCGGTTGTTCTCGTCGCGGTCACGGGTGACCAGGCCCTCGCTCGCCATGCGGTCGATGCGGTGGGTCATGGCGGCGGGGGTGAGGCCGAGGCGCTTGGCCAGCTCTCCGGGGCCCATCCGATAGGGGGTGCCCGCGAGGACGAGGGTCTTGAGGACCTCCCACTCGGCGTTGCTGATGCCGAGCGTCGCGACCTGGCGGCCGTAGGCGACGTTCATCCGGCGGTTGAGCCGGCCCAGGGCCGAGACGACCTTCTCGACCTGGGGGTCGAGGTCGCCGTACTCACGCTGATAGGCGGCGATCTGCTCGTCCAGGGTCGGCTCCTGGATCGCCGCACCCGTCACTGCTGGGCCCTCGGGGCTCGCGTTAGGCATACGCCGCAGTATGGCACGCGACTCATTGGCCTTGAAGTCCTTCGATGTGTATTGTTAAGGATCTAACTTTAGTGTTGAAGTCTTCAGACTTCACTCCTTCTAGATCATCAAGGCAGGTGAGTGTGACCAGGGTGACGGGTGCAGCCATGCGCCGGATCCAGGCAGGGAACGCGCTGAGCGCGTTCGGACTCGGCTTCACGGTTCCGTATCTCTACGTCTATGTGGCGCAGGTACGGGATCTCGGCGCGACGACGGCGGGAGCCGTCCTCGGAGTCTTCGCCATGGCCGCACTGGTCGCCCTGCCGTTCACGGGACGGATCATCGACCGGCGCGGGCCCCTGCCGGTGCTGGTGGGCGCAGCACTGCTGGCCGGTGCCGGTGCCGTCTCGATGGGCCTGGCGGGCGGGGTGCAGTCCGTGGTCCTCTCCGCCGCGCTGCTCGGAGCCGGTACGGCGGTGATGCAGCCCGCGCTCGCCACGATGATCGTCTGGTGCTCGGACGCCACCTCGCGGACCCGGGCCTTCGCCATGCAGTTCTTCCTCCAGAACCTGGGACTGGGTCTGGGCGGACTGATCGGCGGGCAGATCGTGGACAAGAGCCGCCCGGAGAGCTTCACCCTGCTCTTCGGCATCGAGGCCGTCATGTTCCTGGTCCTCGCCGGGCTGGCGCTCACCATCCGGCTGCCCCGGCCGACCGAGAACCCCGCCGTGCGCGCCGCGGCCGACGGCGGGCGGGGCGGGCTGCGGGTCCTGCTCGGCCACAAGGCGATGGTCCAGCTGTGCGTCCTCGGCTTTGTCCTCTTCTTCGCCTGTTACGGACAGTTCGAGTCGGGCCTGGCGGCCTATGGCACCGAGGCGGCGGGCATCGAGCCCGCGACCCTGGGCACCGCCCTCGCGGCGAACACCGCGGTGATCGTCCTCGCGCAGTTCCTGGTGCTGAAGTTCGTGGAGCGCCGCAAGCGCACCCGGATGATCGGTGCGGTCGGCCTGATCTGGGCGGTCGCCTGGATCCTGGCCGGGTACGCGGGTCTCGGCGGGGGCAGCCAGGCCATGGCGACGGCCGCCTTCATCTCCACCTACGCGCTCTTCGGCCTCGGTGAGGCGATGCTCGCGCCGACCGTCGCGCCGATGGTGGCCGATCTGGCCCCGGAGTCGATGGTCGGGCAGTACAACTCGGCGTTCGCGCTGGTCAAGCAGTTGGCCCTGGCGATCGGACCGGCCGTGGGCGGGCCCATGGGAGCCGCGTGGCACGCCCCGTACATCGTGACGTTCGTGCTCTTCTCACTCGGTATCACCGTGCTCGCGGTGCGGCTGGGCCGGCAGCTCACCCCCGTACAGAACCATCCGTATCTGGTGGCGAAGACCCGGGTGGTGGCCCAGCACAAGCCCACCGAGCAGGTGCAGGCGGCGGCCTGACACCCCTCGGGGGCACCACCACGAACGGCATCGCGAGCGGCAGCACCGGCGGCGGCTAGGTCGTCTCTTTCGGATCTTGCTGGGCTCGCGTGCCCTGGCACCGCACCTCGCCGCGTTGTCGTCAATCACCAATGCTCCGCAGTGGCTCAATCCTCCGCCTTGCGATGCACAGCACCAGACCCCGCTCCCTGATCCAGCCTGATCCGAAAGAAACTCCCTAGGCGGGAAGGGCGAATTCGCACCAGACCGCCTTGCCGCCGCCCGGCGTTCTGCGGCAGCCCCAGGAGGAGGCGATCGTCGCGACGATGGAGATCCCCCGGCCGGACTCGTCCTCGCTCTCGGCCCGGCGGCGGCGGGGCAGGTGGTCGTCGCCGTCGGTGACCTCGATGATCAGCCGGCGGTCGGTGCGGCGGAGGCGCAGCCGCATGGGCGGGGTGCCGTGCTGGAGCGAATTGGCCACCAGCTCGCTCGTGGCCAGCACCCCCAGGTCGTGCAGTTCCGGCGAGAACCGCCAGGAGGCCATCACCCCGGAGGCGAAGGCACGCGCCCGGGGCGCCGCCTCCGTACCGCCGAGCAGGTCGAGCGCCGCGTTGTGGAACAGCTCGGCCGACGGTCCGCTGCGGAACGGGTGCTGGACGACGAGGATGGCGACATCGTCGTCGTGGTCCGCGGTCACCCCCTGGGAGCGCAGCAGCCGGTCGCAGACGACCTGGGGGCCGCCGGTCGCCCCGGACAGGGCGCGTTCCAGCGAGGCCACCCCTTCGTCGATGTCCTCGCCGCGCCGCTCGACCAGACCGTCCGTATAGAGGACGGCGCTGGATCCGGGGGGCAGGGCGATGGTGCCGGAGGTGTGCAGCCAGCCGCAGGTGCCGAGCGGCGGCCCGGTCGGTTCGGCGGCGCGGCGCACGGTGCCGTCCTCGTCGCGCACCAGGATGGGGAGGTGTCCGGCCGAGGAGTAGACGAGCCGGCCCTCATTGGGGTCGTGGACGGCGTAGACACAGGTGGCGATCTGGCTGGCGTCGATCTCGGCGGCCAGCCCGTCGAGGAGCTGGAGCACCTCGTGCGGGGGCAGGTCGAGCCGGGCGTAGGCGCGTACCGCGGTACGGAGCTGGCCCATGACGGCGGCGGCGCGCACGCCCCGGCCCATCACATCGCCGATGACCAGGGCGGTACGGCCGGCGCCGAGGGTGATCACGTCGTACCAGTCGCCGCCGACGGCCGCGTCCTCGCTGCCGGGCTGGTAGGTGGCGGCGATCCGCAGATCGTCGGGCTGCTCCAGCTCCTGGG
This sequence comes from Streptomyces sp. NPDC000594, assembly GCF_040299965.1. Taxonomy (NCBI): domain Bacteria; kingdom Bacillati; phylum Actinomycetota; class Actinomycetes; order Kitasatosporales; family Streptomycetaceae; genus Streptomyces; species Streptomyces sp. NPDC000594. The sequence goes on from NZ_JBEPCY010000068.1 coordinate 3,670, forward strand.
GGAGGAGGGAGCGCTGGAGGGTGACGGCGGTCTCGCGCTGGCGGCGCTCGCTGGCGCGCAGCCGCTCGGCGGCCTCGGCGTGGTCGGTGACGTCGGCGGCGAAGACCAGGACGCCGCTGCCGTGGCCGGGGATGTCGATGGGCAGGCAGGTGACGGTGTACGAGCCGCCGGAGGCGGCCCTGCGGGACTTCACGGTGCGGGTCCGGCCGCTGCGGAGGACCTGGTCCATCAGCGGGGGCAGGCTGAGTTCGGCCAGCTCGGGGCAGGAGTCGACGGCGCGCAGTCCGATGGGGCGGGGGCCGAAGGCGGCGGCGTAGGCGTCGTTGGCGTAGGCGATGCGGTGGTCGGTGCCATAGGTGAGGAGGACCAGCGCGGGGAGGCGGCCGAGGATCTCGCGGAGGGGGAAGTCGTCGAGGGCGGGGGCGCCGGGGAGGGGTGCGGGGGTGCCCTCCCTGCCGGTCCCGTCGGACGACGCGGTCGCTCCGGGGGCGCCGCCGGTGCGGTCGGCGGGCCGGTCGCGGTCGCTCCCCTCGGCCCCGGTCTCTCCTCGTCCGGTCTCTCCCCGGGCGGCGGGGACCGGGCTGTCCCCGCGCCCTTCGGCCGCCCTGCCGTCCCCCTGGCCGCCGCCGTCCCGCTGGGCCGGGCGCGGAGGTGCCGTGGAGATTCCTCGGTCTGACCTCCGTGCTGCGGCGCGGCGCTGCGTACCGGGGAGCCTTGCGCTCCAACGCGTGAAGTTCACTGACTTTCTAGCCTCAAAGGTTGTCGCCAAGGGTCACAGGGGTCACTCTGTGCAAATGTGAGCCCACCTATGGTCACACGTCCAGTGTGACCGAACGTACGGACAGTCGGTGTCGTACGGGCGTCTGCCGGGCCTGATCGAGGTGGCCGTCAGGCCCCGTTCACCGCCGTCAGGTGCTTCCGGGGGTGCCGTCGCCCGGTGGGGGCTTCGGCGTGTTCCGGTCCCCGTCACCGCCCCCGTGCCCATCCGCTTCCGCTCGCGCGCCACCGCCGGGGCCGCCCGTACCGCCCGTACCGCCACCGGCCGGGTGGCCATGACCGTGGCCGTGGCCCGCCGCCGTCGCGAACTCGGCGCGCGGGTGTTCCAGCGAGCCGAGGGAGACGATCTCCCGTTTGAAGAGCCCGGCGAGGGTCCACTCGGCCAGGACCCGGGCCTTGCGGTTGACGGTGGGGACCCGGCTGAGGTGGTAGACGCGGTGCATCAGCCAGGCGGGGTAGCCCTTGAGCTTGCGTCCGTACACATGGGCGACGCCCCGGTGCAGACCGAGGGAGGCGACCGAGCCGGCGTAGCGGTGCTCGTACGCCTTCAGTTCGCCCGCCGTCCGGCCGTGCAGGGAGGCGGCGAGATTCTCGGCCAGGACCCGGGCCTGGCGGACGGCGTGCTGGGCGTTGGGGGCGCAGGTGGCCTCCGGGTCGTCGGAGGTGAGATCGGGGACGGCGGCGGCGTCCCCCGCCGACCAGGCGTGTTCGGTGCCCTCGACGGTGAGGGCGGGGGTGCAGCGGAGTCTCCCCCGGCCGTTGCGGGGCAGATCGGTGGCGGCGAGCAGCGGGGAGGGTTTGACGCCCGCCGTCCAGACGACCGTACGGGTGGGGAAGCGGCTGCCGTCGCTGAGGCGGGCGATCCGGTCCTCGCAGGAGTCGAGCCGGGTCTCCAGGCGTACGTCGATATTGCGGGAGCGCAACTCACGGATGGCGTAGCGGCCCATCTCGTCGCCGACCTCGGGGAGGATGTGGTCGCTGGCCTCCACGAGGATCCATTTCAGGTCGGCCGGCTTGATGTTGTGGTAGTAGCGGCAGACATAGCGGGCCATGTCCTCCAGTTCGCCGAGGGCCTCCACCCCGGCGAAGCCGCCGCCGACGAAGACGAAGGTGAGGGCGGCGTCGCGGAGTGCGGGGTCGCGGGTGGAGGAGGCGATGTCCATCTGCTCGATGACGTGGTTGCGCAGCCCGATGGCCTCTTCGAGGGTCTTGAAGCCGATGGCGTACTCGGCGAGGCCGGGGATGGGGAGGGTGCGGGAGATGGAGCCGGGGGCGATGACGAGTTCGTCGTAGGTCAGCTCGATGGCGCCGGTGCCCTCCTCGTCGGTGGCGAGGGTGGTGACGGCCGCGGTGCGCTTGGCGTGGTCGACGGCGGTGGCCTCGCCGATGACGATGCGGCAGCGGCTCAGCACCCGCCGGAGCGGGACCACCACATGGGCCGGGGAGATGGAGCCGGCCGCCGCCTCGGGGAGGAACGGCTGATACGTCATATAGGGGTCGGGCGTGATCACCAGGATCTCCGCCTCGCCGCGTGCCAGCTCCCCCTTGAGTCTGCGCTGGAGATGGAGAGCGGTGTACATCCCGACATAGCCGCCGCCGAGGACGAGGATCCGCCGCCCGAGGGGGCGCGCGGACGGCGGGGTGCCGGGGATCTCGTCCCGGGAGTCAGCTTCCTTCACCATCCCATGACGCAACGGTCCCCGGCGTTTGTCCACAGGCCCGGCAAATTGTGTGACCGGAGGGTGCGGGCGGGCGGGCCGGGCGGCGCTCTCGGGGGGCGGGAAAGGTGCGCAGGTCAGGGGTGGGGACAGGGGCATAGGCCGGGGGCGTAAACGGTAGCCTTCCGGTCCTTGCTCCGATCGGGGGGCGCTCCGTGCGGAACTACCCCCTTCTGAATTGACCCCAGCTCAACTATGTTCGTACCTCGTCGGGGTGCTCGGTCAAGGCATGCCCGGCAGACCAGGTGGGGGGTCTCCGGGGGGAGACACAGTGACCGGGGGAACCCGTATGACCATTCAGGATTCGCAGTGGCAGGCTGCCGTTCCGTCGACCGCGGACACGCAGGTGCAAGGCGGGAACACGGGCAGCGACGGGAACGGACGGGTGGGATCGGGCGGAGTCGGCCGCTCGGCGCCGCTGCGCGTGGACGCGCAGCGCAATCTGGAGCATGTGCTGAGGGCCGCGCGTGAGGTCTTCGGCGAACTGGGTTACGGGGCGCCGATGGAGGATGTGGCGCGCCGGGCCCGGGTGGGTGTGGGGACGGTGTACCGCCGGTTCCCGAGCAAGGATGTGCTGGTACGGCGAATAGCCGAGGAGGAGACCTCCCGTCTGACCGACCAGGCGCGTACCGCGCTGGGGCAGGAGGAGGAGCCGTGGTCCGCGCTGGCCCGGTTCCTGCGGACCTCGGTGGCCTCGGGCGCGGGGCGGCTGCTGCCGCCGCAGGTGCTGCGGGTGGGTGTCGATCCCGACGACCCGGTCCGGGGGCGGGACGAGACCCGGGTGCCGCAGCAGCGGGCGGGTGTGGTGCCGGGTGCTCCGGTGGCCGCCGGTCCGCCGGAGCTGCGGATCGTGGGCCAGGCCTCCGGGTCCTCGGAGGACCGGGACGACGCGGGCGCCTCCGAGCTGCTGGAGGTCGTGGGGCAGTTGGTCGACCGGGCGCGGGCTGCGGGTGAGCTGCGCGGTGATGTGACCGTGGCGGATGTGCTGCTGGTGATAGCGACGGCGGCGCCGTCGCTGCCGGACGCGGCGCAGCAGGCGGCGGCGTCGGCGCGGCTGCTGGACATCCTGCTGGAGGGGCTGCGGCCCCGGTCGTAGTCACCGCTGGTGACGGCCGGTCGCGGTCGCCGACCGTGGCCACCGGTCGTCACCGCCGGTCGAGGTCGCCAGCCGTGGTCGTCGGTCGTGGTCGTCCGTCCGGGCCTGCGGCGCGCAGGCGGGCCCGGGTCACGGCATGGATCACATGGATCACTCCGATGGTTCGGTGCCACCCGACGGTCCGGTCCCGCCCGATGGTTCGGTGCGGTCGGCGCGGCTCGGCATGGTTCAGCGCGGTTCAACGCCGTGCGGCGCCGTGCGGCGCCGTGCGCGCCCGGTGGTCCGGCAAGGGCTCCGGCGGTGGCCGTGGTGCGCCGCCGGGGGTCCCGTCGGCCGGGGGACCGGTGTGCGCCGTGCGGGGGCCGTGCGCGCTTCGCGTCTCCCGTCCGGCCAACCGACGGCCGGTACGGCCCTGTTGAGGCTCCTCCGGGAAGGTGGTTGCCTGTTTCATCGACACGGCGGGATCGCGCGCCGATTTCGATCAGCTCTCCCCGGATGAGTGGTTGACGTCCGGGGACGGCCGGCGCGCTGTTGCCGTGTGGCACTCTGGCCCGGTGTTCGGGTCTGAGGTGCTGACGGTGGCTTCCGCGATGAATGAGGGTTTCCGCGATGAGCGGTGACGGGCGGGACACACGGGGCGAACCCGTGGGGGGCTCGGACGGTACGGAGGACAGGACCCGAGAGGGCTGGACCGGAGCGGCGCCCTCGGCGCCGCTCTCGCCCCAGGTGCCGGGGCAGGGCGGACCCGGTGGCCGCGGTGGTGGCCGTCCCCCCGGGGGCCCGGGGGCGCCCGGCGGTCCCCGGGTGCCGGTGGATCCCCGTAACCCCGCGCCCTCTCGTACACCCGCCGTCCCGCCGGCCGGCGCCTCGGGTCCGCCGGCTCCGACGGGGCCGTTCGACGCGCGTCCGTCCGTACCCGCGCAGGGGACCGGGGGGATCCGTACGGGTGGCTCCGCCGGGTCCGCACCCTTCGCGGCGGGGCCCCGGCCGCCCGCCGTGCCGCCGCAGCGGGAGCGTCCGCGCGGCCCGTCGGACTCGGTGCTGCCGCCGCCCCGGGAGACCGGTCCGTCCGACGCCGAGCTGATCCTGCTCATGCGCGCGGGGGACGACGGCGCCTATGCCGAGCTGTTCCGGCGTCACTCCGATGCCGTACGCCGCTATGCGCGCAGCTGCTGCCGGGACGCGCACACGGCGGACGATCTGACCGCCGAGGTGTTCGCCCGGACACTTCAGGCGGTACGGGGCGGAGCCGGCCCCCAGCAGGCGGTACGGGCCTATCTGCTGACCACCGTGCGCCGGGTGGCGGCGGGCTGGTCCAGGACGGCCAAGCGGGAGCACCTGGTCGAGGACTTCGCGGTGTTCGCGGCGGAGGCGGCGCGCACCACGGACGCCACCGCGCAGGTCACCACCGATCTGGGCGCGGATGTACGGGCGATGCGGGAGGCGGAGCGGTCGCTGGCGATGCAGGCGTTCCGGTCGCTGCCGGAGCGCTGGCAGGCGGTGCTCTGGCACACCACGGTCGAGGAGGAGTCCCCCAGCGAGGTGGCGCCCCTCTTCGGGCTGACGGCGAATGCCACGGCGGTGCTCGCCAGCCGGGCCCGGGAGGGGCTCAAGCAGGCCTATCTCCAGGCCCATGTGAGTTCCGCGCTCACCTCGGGCGGGGACTGCGCCCGGTACGCGGACCGGCTGGGGGCGTATGCCCGGGGCGGGCTGCGGATGCGGGCCGAGCGGGGGCTGCGCAAGCATCTGGAGGAGTGTGCCAAGTGCCGACTGGCCGCCGGTGAGCTGGCGCATGTGAACGCCGGGATCCCGGCGCTGCTGCCGGTGGCGGTGATCGGCTGGTTCGCGGCCGGGTACTCGCTCAAGGCCGCCGGGATCGCCGCCGGAGGGGTGGCGGGCGCGGCCGGTGCCGGGGCCGCCGCGGCGGCCACCGGGGGTGGCGCGGGAGCCGGGGGCGCGGCCTCCCCGGCCGGGGGCGCCGCCGCCGAGGGGCTGGGCGCGCCCGCCAAGGCGGTCGCCGTGGACCACGAAGTCGATGGTCATCTCGTGCCGGACGGCGTCCCAGCTCCGCACGGTGTAGGTGCGGTT
>NZ_JBEPCY010000069.1:0-9067 GCF_040299965.1 Streptomyces sp. NPDC000594
TTTTTTTTTTTTTATTCCTCCGGCTTTTCTTTTATCTTAGGTTGTTTTTCTAACGCCGGTGGCGGGGCGGGTGTCCTCGTGTTCGGCCGGCGGGCCGCTGCCGTACCCGGGCAAGGCTAGGGCCGGTGGTCGCCGACCTCGGCGAGGAAGCGCCGCAGGATCTCCTCCCCCGCCGCCACCCCCCGTTCCTCCAGCACCTCGACCCCGGGCGCCGTCCAGCCGCTCTCGGCCAGCTCGCCATGGCCGGGGCGGAAGGCCAGATCCGCCGCGAGCAGCAGATCGGCGTCGAGCAGGGAGTCGCCCGCCGCGAGCGTGCGATCGGCCCCGGTGCGCCGGACGACCTCCCGCAGCGCCCCGCTCTTGGTGAGCGGGCGGGGCACCGCGTAGAGCTTGCGCCCCTGGAGGGAGATCGACCAGCCGCGCGGCTCCGCCCAGGCGGCCAGCTCCCGTACCCAGTCGCCGGGCAGCAGCGCGCGCTCCACCACCAGATAGGCGAAGAGATCGTCGGCGGTGCGCTCCTTGAGCAGCCACGCGTGGTCGGCGGTGGCGGTCAGCCGGGCGCGGACCTCCGCGAGGGAGGCGCACCCGTCCGCGATCCGCGCCTCCACCGCACGCCGCCACCCCGGGTCCGGTGTCCCGTCCACGAGGATGTCCCCGCCGTTGGCGCAGATCGCGTACGCCGCCGGGGGGCCGGGCAGCCGGATCCGGCCGTACTGCGCCCGGGTACGGGTGGTGGTGGGCACGAGGACGGCGGCGGCGGCGAGACGGGCCAGCAGCCCGGCGGCGGTCTCGGTCAGATAGGAGATCGGCCGGGACTCGTAGACCTCCACGCAGAGCAGCCGGGGGGCCTCGGCGTCGGGGACGGTCAGCCCGAGGGCGGCGGCGGAGTAGATCAGCGTACGGTCGAGATCACTCGCGACCACGGTGGTGGGGACAGCGGTGGCGGGGACGGTAGTGGCGGTACGGTCGGTCACAGCGCGTTCACCGCCCGGCCGTCGGCGCCGGTCGCGCCCCGGGTGTAGCGGGGGTGGATCAGTCCGACACAGCTGTACGGCAGATCCCGGACCTCCTCCACGGGGACCCCGCGCTGATCGGCGAGCAGCCGTACATGGTCGAGTTCCGCACCGGCCCCGGCGCGGGCGAGGATCTTCCAGGGGACCCGGCGCAGCAGTACCCGGGTGGTCTCGCCGACACCGGGCTTGACCAGGTTCACCTGGTCGATGCCGTGCTCCTCGCTGATCCGCTCGACGGCGGCCCACCCCGCCCAGGTGGGGGTACGGTCGGCCGCGAGCAGTTCGCGGACATCGGCGGCGACGGCTCCGGCTACCTGGTCGAACCGGTCGGCGACGGTGTCGAGGAAGAGCCCTGAGACATCCGAACCGGCCAGCTCCCGGTAGAACTTGGCGCCGTGGTAGTCGCCGGGCCCGACGAGGTCGGCGCGGAGCACGGTCCGCGATATCAGCCCGGAGACAGTGGAGTTGAGGCAGGCGGAGGGGATGAGGAAGTCGTCCCGGGTGCCGTAAGTGCGGACACAGCCGCCGGGGTCGGCGAGGACGGCGATCTCGGGCCGGAAGCCGTCGAACGGGGCGAGCGCGGCGGCCAGTTCGCGGGTGATGGCGCCCTTGCCGGTCCAGCCGTCGACGAAGACGACATCGGCCGGGTCGTGGTGGTGGGCGAGCCAGCGCAGGGCGTTGGTGTCGATGCCCCGGCCCCGGACGATGGAGACCGCGTAGTGCGGCAGGTCGAGGCCGTGGCGGTGCTGGGCCCAGCGGCGCATCAGGATGCCGACGGGGGTGCCGGCGCGGGCGAGGGAGACCAGGACCGGGCGGGGCGAGCGCTCGGCGAGGACGGTCTCGGTGACGGTGCCGACGGCCCGTGCGACGCGGTCGGCGGAGGCGTCCAGGGCGGTGTGGAAGAGCCGCTGGTACTCCTCGCTCGGCTGGTACTCCACCGGCAGCGATTCGGCGTAGTGGGCCTCGCCGCTCTGGATGGCCTCCTCGCGCTCCTCGGTGGGGGCCTCCAGCTCGGTCCGGGAGAGGTCCTGGAGCAGCCAGCCGACATCGTCGGGCCGGTACGAGGAGAAGGCCGGGCCGCGCAGGGGCTCCGGCAGCGACTCCGGGGCCGGCCCGGCGGGCCGTGCGGCGGACGGTGCGGTGGCCATGGCGGCCCTTTCCGTGACGAGGGCAGGGACAGGAGTGGCGGGGATGGCGGCGGATACGGGTACGGGGGCGGAGGCCGCGGGCCCGGATCCGGCGGGGGAAGCGGTGGTCCCGGGCACATGACTCGGCACCACGGCCAGCAGCACCCTCGGGATCTCCCCGGCGAGCCGGTCGAGCAGCCCCCCGGGCGCGTGCAGCGCCGGGGTGTCGGCGGCCGAGTCGACCACCGCGACCACCGCGTCGAAGCCCCCGCCCGCCACGTTGTAGGCGAAGCGGTCACCGGGGCCGTCCGCCGGGTCGTCATGGGCAGGGAAGACGATACGGGTGCGTATCGCGTATCCGGGGTCGTCCACGGCGAGCACGGGCGAGCGGGTGGTGGTCGAGTACCGCACCTCGGTGCCCGGCGCGGCCCGCTCCTCCAGGGCGGTGGCCAGGCGCAGCGGCGCGTACATCAGCTCCTCGCAGCCGAGGACCAGGATCCGGCGCGGGCCGGGCGCGGGGGGTGTGCCGAGGGCGGCCTCGATCCGGGCCGCCATGGCGGGCAGGGCGGTCTCCAGCCGGGCGCGGTGGCCGGGGAGGAAGCCGTGCCGGCCGCCGTCGGGGAGACCGGCGGGCCAGCCCAGGTCGACCCTCTCGGCCGGGCCGGCCACCCCGTCCCCGTCCGCCGGAGCTGTCGGCGCGGGTGTGTAGCGGGTCACCAGCTCCGCGCCCGCCGTCAGTACCCCCTCCGGCAGCACGGTCCGCCCCGTCGCCAGCGCGACCAGATCGATCCGGGCGCCGATCTCCCGGGCGAAGGCCGCCAGCCGGTCGCGGTCGGCGGGGCCGCGCATATCGACCAGGGCGACGACGACATAGCGCTCGCGCGGCCGGCTCCGGTGCAGCTCGGCGAGGGTGTTGAGCACGGTCTTCCCGGTGGAGAACTCGTCGTCCACCAGGACCAGCGGGCCCGGCCGGGTCAGCAGCCCCGGGTCCTGGGGCAGCAGCAGATGGGAGGTGGCGTGCGAGTGCTCCTCCTCGAAGCCGCCCGCGCGGGCCACCCCCGCGACCGGGCGGCGGGTGGAGTGGAGGTAGGGCGCGAGGGCCAGCCCGTCGGCGACCGAGTGACCCAGGCCGGTCGCGGTCTCCGCGTAGCCGACGACGACCGACCGGGCCGCCTCCGCCTCGCCCAGCAGGGCGCGGACCCGCTCCCCGAGGCCGTACCCGGCCGCGTGCACCACCGCCGGGGACTGCGGCACATGTTTGCCGAGGACGGAGGAGACCAGCAGATGGGCCCGCTTGGGGTTGCGGCGCAGCGCGAGGCCGAGCAGGTCGGGGAGGCGTTCGTCTCCTTCGAGGCGGACGCCGAGCCGTTCGGCGACCCAGGTTCCGGACCACACCACCGTGGATGTCTTCTCTCTCTTCGTCCGCCGGGGCGTCATTCGGCGGTGTGTCCGGCCGTGAGGAGTTCCACGAACCCGACCTCTTCCCTGGCCACTCCGAAGACCTCGGCGCGGAGCAGGGTGCGCTCGGCCCAGGCCCGGTGGGGCTTCACTTCGTTCATCTTGTTGGTGTACGCGGAGCGCAGTACGCCGCCCCCGCCCCGGTCGGGGCGGAGGATGTCCTGGGCGTCGCCGTACTCCTCGTGGCTGACGACGGAGAGCGCGTGCACCGGCAGGACATGCGAGGGGTGGATGCAGGTCTTGCCGGTGAGGCCGTTGGCCCGGTCCAGGTCGATCTCGCGGAGCAGCCCGTCGAGGTCGTCCTCGATGAGCGAGGTGCGCAGCTCGTCGGCGCGGAGCTGGAGGAAGGGGCTCCGCCGGAGCTGGGGTTTGAACATGCGCTGCTGGAGGCGGAAGTACTCCCAGACGGGTCCGGTGACGGTGTAGCCGGTGCCGTCGGAGCGGCCGAGGACATTGACCACGTCGGCGATGACGGAGGCGACGATCTGGACGTCGTAGGCGGTCATGTCGGGCGAGCGGCGCAGGCCGTAGGCGGAGCAGAAGTCGGTGACGCCAAGGCGGAGGGCGAGGACCCGGTGGCGGTACTTGTCGACGGTACGGGCGATTCCGGCCAGGGTCTCGACCCGGGTCTCCAGATGCAGCAGCTCGGGGGATTCCAGGACGGGCATGGCGAAGAGGCGCCGCCCGGTAAGGGTCTCGGCGGCGGTGAGCGCCTCCAGGAAGGGGACTCCCCGCTCCTCGGTGAATTTGGGAAGCACAAAACCGGACAGTCTGCTGATCGCCGGGCCGAGGCGGGTGGCGAGATCGGGGATCTGGGCGGGCTCCCGGACTCGGATGAAGATCAGCGGGTGCTCGCGCCCGCGTGCGTGGAGGTCGGCGAGCTGCCGTACGAGATTCTCCTCGGCGAGCGGAACCTCCTCGTCGTGGATGGAATCCTCCAGGCAGAGGACCATCGAGACGACCCCGATGGCGTTCTGCTTGAGGATGTCGTCGGCGAGCCGGGGGCGGGTGGCGGGGCTGTAGAGGGTGGCCCCGAGGGCCGCCGCGAGGGTGCGCGCGGAGGCGGCCGCGGTGAACTCCGCCGGCTGCCGATGGAAGAGACGCTCACGGGCGGCGGGCGAAAGGTGCCCGAAATGACGCATGTGTCTCCCCGGTGTCGCTGGGTGACCAGCCGCTTTGGCATGGCCGGTAATAGTACGTGTGGATGTCGGCCAATGGTTCCCGGCGCTCATGAACGCCGGGTGTCGCCGGGGCGCCCTCCGGCGGATTCACGGACCACGCGCGGGGTCCTGTCCGGGCGGGCCGGGTGTACGGGCCGCTGCGGGTCCCCCGGGCGGGCGCGGGCCACGCGCGGGGGCCGGTCCGCGTTGTCCGGGCGGTGCCCGGGAGGGCAGGATGACGGGCATGACGCACGCCATGATGAAGGGCTCGAACGTCCCGCTGAACACCACGGCGGTACGGGCCGTGCTGCGCTGGACCCCGGGCCCCGGGGTACCGGACGTGGACGCTTCGGCGCTGCTGCTGGGCGCGGACGCCCGGGTGCGGTCGGACGAGGACTTCGTCTTCTACAACCAGCCGCGCCATCCCTCGGGGCTGGTGCGGCGGCTGTCGAAGAAGCGGGTGGGCGATCAGCTGACCGACGCGGTGGAGGCGGATCTGGCGGCGCTCGACCCCTCCGTCGATCAGGTGGTCCTGGCGGCCTCCTCGGACGGTGACACCTTCCGTACCGTACGTGATCTGCGGATCCTGCTCTTCGACGCCTCGGCGCCGGGGGGTGAGCCGCTGGCGGTCTTCGATGTGCTGCCCGACACCGGCGCGGAGACCGCGATCATCTGCGGTGAGCTGTACCGGCGGGGGGACAGCTGGAAGTTCCGCGCGGTGGGGCAGGGGTATCCGACGGGGCTGGTGGGGCTGGCCACCGAGTTCGGGATCTCGGTGGACGAGTCCGAGGGCGACGGCGACGACCCGGCGGGCGCGGCGGAGGAGCACCCCACCGAGCCGGTGCCCGGGGCGGGGGGACCCGCGTACGGCTATCCGCACGGCTCCCCGGCGCCGCCCGCCGCTCCGGTGCCGGGGCCGGGTGCCGGGGCCCAGGAGCCGGCCGCCGGCCATCCGCAGCCCGCCGCCGCCTTCGTACCGGATCCGGACTTCCGGCTGCCGCCGATGGGTCCGCAGTTCATACGGCCCTGAGCCGCCCGCCACCGGCCCCGGGCACGGCCCCGGGAACGGCCTCCGCGCCGACTCCGGCCACGGCCCGCGTGCCGACCCCGGCCCCGGTGCCCGGCACCGGCACCGGCACCGGCCTAGGCACGGGACTTGTAACCGCGGCCCCACTGGAGGCCCCAGCCGTAGAGTCGGTCCAGCTCCGCCTGGAAGCCGTAGACATAGCGCACCTCACGCCGGACGACCAGCTCGCCCTTCTGGTTCTCCAGGAGGAACACCGCGCAGGAACGGGCCTGGGGGGCGCGCTCGTCCAGTTCGATCTCTATCCGGGGGCCGCTGCTGGGGTAGAGCGTCACCATGGCGTGCGTGCGGTCAAAGGCCGGGGTCTGGTCGTAGATGTAGACGAAGAAGAGCAGCCGCTTGATCTCCTCGTGGTGGTCGAGGTTGACATAGGCGGTCTCGCCGGAGCCGGAGCCGAAGCGGTCGTCGCCGCTGATGCCGACATAGGGCGACTCGGTGGTGGAGCCGAGGAAGTTGCCCAGCGGCTGCACCACGCCCTTGCCGCCGTCGGCCAGCTCATAGAGACAGCCGAGGTCGAGGTCGACATTGACCATGCTCTGGGTGTGGGCCTGGACCACATCCGGCTTGAAGAAGTTCAGGGGGTTCCGCAGCAGCTGCCCGTTCCGCCGGGAGCTCTCCCCGAAATCCGTGGTCCGCATCCGCCAGGAGAGATTGACCCGCAGATGACCGGTGGCCGCACCCTGTTTGGTGAGGGAGACCGCCGGGCGCCGCCGGGTCAGTGAGATCGTATTGGCCGCGGCCCCGCCCATGTCGAACTGTGCCGACCCGCGCTGGAACAGCCGGTCCCAGATAGCCATGCCCCGCCCCTCTGTGTCGTGTCCGCGCCGCTGTGCCGGCCCCCGTGCCAGGAGAGCCGGTCCCGCGTCGCCCTGCCGCCCCCGCCGGACGGCGGGGTGCCCGCCGCGCCCGGCGGGGCGGCGCCGGGACCGTGTCCCGAAGCCGCCCCGCTGTGAGCGTTCCTCAATCGGACGGTGGTCACACCCCGCGTCCGGAGTGTGGCTCAGCCTTTTCGGCCCGCCGCGTCCGCCAGGGCGAGCGCGCGGTTGCGCCGCACCGAGGACCAGAAGGACCAGCCGATCAGCGCGACGCCGATCAGACCGGTGATCATCTCAGGGATCTCGTACTGGATGCTGATCAGCAGGATGATCGCGAGGGCGCCGATGGCGTAGTGGGCGCCGTGCTCCAGATAGACATAGTCGTCCAGGGTGCCCTGGCGGACCAGATAGACCGTGAGCGACCGGACGTACATCGCGCCGACACCGAGGCCGAGGGCCATCAGCACGATGTCATTGGTGATGGCGAAGGCGCCGATGACACCGTCGAAGGAGAAGGAGGCGTCCAGGACCTCCAGATAGAGGAACATGAAGAAGGCGGCCTTGCCGCCGATGGCGACCGCGGTGACCTTCTTGCCGCTGCGGAGGGCCTGTTCCTCCGCCTCGTGCTCGCGCTCCTCGGACTCCTCCAGTTTGTTCTCGAAGTAGCTGGAGAGCCCGCCGACGATGAGATAGGTGACCAGACCGGCGATACCGGAGAGCAGGACGGTCTCCGCCTTGTCGGCATGTCCGCCGCCGTGCTGATGGGCGTTCTTGGCGAAGGTCATCGCGCTGATCAGCAGTATGACCAGCGCGATACAGGCCGAGAGCATGTCGACCTTGCCGAGCTTGGCCAGCGGGCGCTCCAGCCAGCCGAGCCACTTGATCTCCCGGTCCTCGAAGATGAAGTCCAGGAAGATCATCAGCAGGAACATGCCACCGAAGGCGGCGATCGACGGATGGGCGTCGGTCACCAGCTCCTGGTACTTGTCCTTGTCGTTGAGGGCGAGATCGACGGCCTCGATGGGGCCGAGGTTGGCGCTGACCGCGACGATGACGACGGGGAAGACCAGCCGCATACCGAAGACGGCGATCAGAATGCCGATCGTGAGGAAGATCTTCTGCCAGAAGGCATTCATCTTCTTCAGGATTCCGGCGTTGACCACCGCATTGTCGAACGAGAGCGAGATCTCCAGGATGGACAGGATCGCGACGACCCCGAACGCGGTCCACCCTCCGTAGAAGAACGCCAAGACCAGTCCGAGCGCGGTGACCGCGAACGACCAGCCGAAGGTTTTCAGAACCACTGGCACCCAATCGTGTCAGGGGGTTCCCGGGCCAGGGCCCGGGGGAGGCGTTCCCCCGTACCGGAGACCGGGTCCCCCGTGCTGTGCGATGAATAAGTGGAACAACCGAAAGAACCGGAACGTCTCTGAGGAGCGGTGAAAGCGGTGGGATCCGGGGAGTGCGCGGAAGAGGACGGAGGGAGGAGGACGGCGGGGAACGGAAGCGAGGGGACGGGGCCGGGGGACGGAGGGGGCGGGGCTACGAGACATTGACCCCGAAGTCGAGGGCGATACCGCGCAGGCCCGAGGCGTACCCCTGACCGACCGCGCGGAACTTCCACTCGCCCTGGTACCGGTACAGCTCGCCGAAGATCATGGCGGTCTCGGTCGAGGCGTCCTCGCTCAGGTCGTAGCGGGCCAGCTCCTGGCCGTCCGCCTGGTTGACCACGCGGATAAAGGCATTGGAGACCTGGCCGAAGGCCTGCGAGCGGGCATCGGCCTCATGGATGGAGACCGGAAATATGATCTTGTCCACCTGGGCCGGGACCTGGGGGAGATCCACGATCAGCGACTCGTCGTCGCCGTCGCCCGCACCGGTCTGATTGTCACCGGTGTGCTCCACGGACCCCTCGGGGCTCGTGAGGTTGTTGTAGAAGACGAAGTACTCGTCGCCCAGGATCCGGCCGCCCGCGCAGAGCAGCGCGCTGGCGTCCAGGTCGAAGTCGGCGCCGGTGGTGGTACGGACATCCCAGCCCAGGCCGATCAGTACCCGGGTGAGATTCGGCGCGGCCTTGGAGAGGGAGACATTGCCTCCCTTGGCGAGCGTGACACCCATGGATCTTGTCCTCCCCAATGAACAGGTCTCAAGGAACGGAGTCCCGGGGAACGGGGTCCCCGAGGAACGGAGCCTCCCGGCGCCTGCCACCGACACACGGCGCCGGTCACCGGCAGACTCCCCCGCACCACGGCGGACCGGCCCCTGCGGTCCGGTGCGGAGATGTCCGCCCAGGCGCGTCCGGCGCCGCACCCCGGGTGGGGGGGGGCGGGCGCGGCGCCGGCCGCCGGCCGGGGCGCCGGGGCGGGGGGGGCGGGGGCCGCCCCCCCGCCCCCCCCCGCGGCCGCGGCGG
>NZ_JBEPCY010000070.1:0-7160 GCF_040299965.1 Streptomyces sp. NPDC000594
AAGTACGCCACCACCGCCGAATCCACCCCGTCCCGCACCACACCCATCGCATAACCAGCCGCATGCAACGCCTGCGAACCAATCACAATCGTGTACGGGTGAAAGCGATGGACGAGCGGGTCCCAACCGCCGTGGGTGACCCCCCGGAAGGAGGCCATCATCGCCTCCGGCGCCACCCCCCGGCACCAGGCGACGCCGTGCTCGCGATAGGTGGAGAAGACATAGTCGTCGTCGCGGAGCGCCCGCCCCGAACCGATCTGCGCCGCCTCCTGCCCCAGCAGCGAAGGCCACAGCCCCAGCTCGCCCTGGCGCTGGAGAACGGTGGCCTCCGCGTCGAACCGCCGGGTCAGAACCATGTCGCGCAACAGCTCCCGCAACTGCTCCGCGCCCAGGTCGACGGCGAAGTCGGGGTGCTCGACCCGTTCACCGTCCGGGGTGAGGAGTTGTATCGGCCGGGGCTCGGCCGCCCGGTCCACGGATGAAGTCGTCATCACTGTCGCTCCTTAGGGATCGCCGCCGACCATGAGTACCAGCGACCCGGCCCATCACGGGAGCCCTGGATGGCGCACCCGAGCGGTACCGCCCCCGCCCCGCCCGGGGCGACCGGCGAGCCCGATGAGCCAGCCCGGACGGCGTTGTCCCGGCACGCGGCCGACGGCGACAGTGGACAGGGTGAGCCGGTCCCGGGCCGGGGGGCGCCGCGCCCTTCCCCGTAACGGAACGGGAGGTGCCGCACCCTTCCCCGTACCCGACCGGTCCACCGCACCGACCACGAGCCACGGAGGAGCCATGCTGATCGCCGAGAGACTCACCGGTCCCCGGCCGGCCTACCGGGTGCGCCTGGAACGGGGCGCCGTGAGCCGGTTCGCCGACGCGATCGGTGCCGGGGACGCGGTGCACCACGACAGCCGGGCCGCCCGCGCGGCCGGATATCGCGACGTGATCGCGCCACCGACCTATCTGTTCGGCGTCGACCTCGACCGGGGCGGCGTACTGGAGCTGCTGGCCGAAGCCGGTGCCGACCCGGCCTCCTGCCTCCATGTCGAGCAGGAGTTCAGCTATGCCTCCGCCGTCTGCGCCGGGGACACCCTCGTCCTCCGGCCCGCCTTCGGCCCGGCGCCGCTGCCCGCGCGGGGCGCGCTGGAGTTCGTCGCGCGGACCACGGAGGTCGAGCGGGACGACGGCACCCCGGTGGCACGGCTGCGCCAGGTGGTCGCCGTCCGCCGGGCACCCGGGGAGCACGTATGACGGCCCCCGCCACCCCTGAGATCTCCCCCGAGGTCTCCTCCGGTGCCTCTCCCGAGGCTTCTCCCGGCATACGCCCCGGGACGGAACTGCCCCCACTGCGCCAGGCCCCCCTGACCGAGGCGGCCATCGCCGCCTACGCACGGGCGTCCGGCGACACCAACCCCATCCATCTGGACCCCGAGGCGGCGCGCGCGGTCGATCTGCCCGGTGTGATCGCCCACGGCATGCTCACGATGGCCCTGCTGGGCCGGACGGTGACGGCCTGGGCGGACCGGGACCGGCTGCGCTCCCTCCGTACGACATTCGTGGCCCCTCTTCCCGCAGGGTCCGCCGTCATCTGCACCGGCACGGTGACGGATGTGACGACCACCGAGGACGGCGGTGAGACCCGGGCCGTGGTCCGGCTCGTCGCCCGCCGTCCGGACGGCCGGACCGTCGCGCGAGGCCGCGCGGTCGTGGCCCTGGAACCCGAAGCTCTCGGAAGGCCGAACGATGCACCCGTCTGACACCCTCGCACCGGTGGGAGCCCCTGGCGCCCTCCGCACCCTCAACACCCCGGACACTCTGGACACCCTCGACACCCTCGACACCCTTGATGTCCGCCGCTATCTCGACCGGCTGAGGACGGACCACAGCGGAAGGCCCAGTCTGGACGGGCTCCGCGCACTGCACCGCGCGCATGTCGAGACCGTTCCGTACGAGACGCTCGACTTCCAGCTGGGGCGCTCCACCCCCATCGACCCGGCGTCCAGTGTCGCCCGGATCCTCAAGGGGCGCGGCGGCTACTGCCTCCACCTCAACGCGGCCTTCGGCCGGCTCCTCACCGCGCTCGGATACGAGGTGACCTGGCACCGGGGTGGGGTCCACCTGGACGGATCGATGCCCGCACCGGGCGCGAACGCCAACCATCTGACCCTGACCGTGGCCGTCGACGGCGCCACCTGGATGGCCGATGTGGGGCTGGGGGACGCACTGTACGAGCCCCTGCCGCTGCGGGCGGGGAGCTACCGGCAGGGGCCGTTCCGCTATCGGCTCGGCCCCTCGCAGGCGGCCCCCGGCGGCTGGCGGCTCGACCACCATGAGAACGGCAAGTTCGTGGGGATGGACTTCGCCCCGGAGCCCGCCGTACCCCGCCAGTTCCTCGCCCAGCACCGCTGGATGTCCACCTCGCCGGCGTCCGTCTTCGTCCGGATCGCCTCCGTGTACCGCAGGGATGCCACCGGGGTCGACGGGATGTGCGGCTGTGTCCTGAGCCGGATCGACGGCACCGGCGTCCATGAGGTCGCCGAACTGACCACGGCGGGGGAGTGGTTCGACGCCCTGGCCTCGGTCTTCGGGCTCACCCTGGACGACCTGGACGCGCGCGACCGGGCCAGGCTGTGGATGTGGCTGGCCCGCTCGCACGAGACCCGGCTGCGGATGCGGGCCGAGGCGGAGCGCGAACGGGCGCTCTCCGGTGCGCGCTGACGCCCTGACGGCGGCGGTGCCCGTGCCTGTGCCTGTGGCCGTCGCCTCGGTCGAGGGCACGGCGTACGGCCCCGACGTCACTGATGTCACGGATGTCACGGATGCCACCGACGGCACCGCCTTCCTTTCCGAGGGCCGGACCTATGAGGTCGGCGGGGTGCCGGTACGGGTGTGGCGGTGCCGCCTCGGCACCGCCGCGCCGACCGCCCGGGAGCTGCGGACCCTGTCCGACGAGGAGACCGCCCGCTACCGCTCCTTCCACGACCCCGTCAGGGCGGCCTGGTACGCCAGGGCCCACACCGGGCTGCGCCGGGCGCTCGCGCCCCTGCTCGAAGTGGCGCCCGCCCGGGTCGTCTTCGGCCGGGGTCCCTGCCCGACCTGCGACGACCCCCGCCATGGCCGTCCCGTGATCACCGCCCCCGCCACCGAACTGGAGATCAGCCTGTCCCGCTCGGGCCCGTACTGGCTCTGCGCGGTCACCGAGTCCGTCCCCGTCGGCGCGGACATCGAACGGCTGCGTCCCTCGTACGCGACCGGACTCCCCGAGGCGGTGCTCGGCGCGGCGGAGCTGGCCCATCTGAGGAGCGTCCCGCCGGGCGCGCGGGCGGTGGAGTTCCTGCGCTGCTGGACCCGTAAGGAAGCGGTGGTCAAGGGCAGCGGCGTGGGCATCACCACCGATCTGCGCGGGGTGGCGGTCCGCCCCGACCTCCCCCTCGCGGTGGTCCGCCACCGCGCCGCCGCCGGGGGTCCCGACACCTGGGCCGTCCGCGACCTGCCCGCGGGCACCGACCACCTGGCGGCCCTGGCGGTGGCGGTGCCGTCGCCGCGCTCTTCCGCGCTGTTCCCCTGATGCGGCGGGCGCCGGGCTGCTACCTTCCGCCGTGTCGGGCGGAAGCGGATCGGTGTACGGGTGGCGGAGTACGTGGAAGAGCACATGGCGGAACTGGTCGGCGAGGCCCGCGAGGAGGCCGAAGGGCGCGCGGGTGACTTCGCGTACCGGGAGTCGGGAGGCTGGGAATCGGTCGCCGGAGATGTCGGTTTCTGGTACGGGTGGCACTGGGACGAGGTGAAGGAAGAGCTGGCGGACCGGGCCGAGGAGCTGGGCCTGAGCTGGGAGACCGCCGAGGCCCCGGTGCGGGCCGCCTTCGAGGAGACGTTCCGGGAGTCCTTCGGCTGAGTCCGCCCGTTGTACCGCCTGATGTACCGCCTGATGTACCGCCTGATGTACCGCCTGATGTACCGCCCGTTGTACCGTCCGGGCGTACCTCCGTGAGGACGGCTCCCGCAGCTGACGGCCTGGAAAATGGGGTGCGGTCGGCCGAGTTGGGGTGATAAGGAGGCGATGTGACAGAGAGCCTTGAGTTTTCCGTCCTGCTGCAACTGATCGACGAGTGGTCGGCCGCGTTCCGGAGCGCGGTTGCCGCCGCGCCCAGCCTTGAGGCGTCGGTGCCGTCCTGCCCCGAGTGGACGTTGTTCGATCTGGTGCGGCACCTGGGGACGGGCCAGCGCTGGTGGGCCGCGACCGTCGCCGCGGGCCCGGCCGAGGCTCCGCCGGCCAAGGACGCCTCGGAGGTGCCGCGCGAGCTCTCGGCGCTGCTGGCCTGGTACGCCGAGTCGAACGAGCTGCTGCTGAGTGCGCTGCGCGACGCCGGCGCGGAGCGCGAGTGCTGGACGTGGTGGGGCGCCGGCGTATCGCCGACGAATGCCTGGGGTGTTGCCCGGCGCCGGGTGCACGAGGTGCTGGTGCACACCTACGACGCCCAGCTCGCCGCAGGCGCGGTGCGGCCCATGCCGGCGGAGATCGCGATCGACGGGGTGGCCGAGTTTCTCGACACCTGCAACTCCACCCCGGTGGCCTGGCCGCACGAGGCCGCCACCATCCACTACCACGCCACCGAGGGCCGCTCCTGGCTCCTCGCGTTGGACGGCACCGGCGCCTGGCCCGCACCCCTCACGGACGACGCCGCGCCCGCCTCCGCTTCGGCCACGGGCACGGCCGAGCAGCTGCTCCTCTTCGTCTGGGGCCGCCTCACGCTGAGCGACCTGACGATCGAGGGCGACCAGCAGGTGTTCGAGCGGCTGATCGCCTGGGATCCCGAGGAGTAGCCGGTCCGTACCGCCGACGGACGGCCTTGACGACGTCCGCCCCGGTGAACGCGGAGGTGATCGTCTCAGGCGGAGGAGAGGATGCCTTCTTCCATGGCCCGCACGACCGCGCGGGTGCGGTTGGGGCAGTTCAGCTTCGCGAGGATATTGCTGACCAGCCGCTTCACCCCGTGCTCGGAGATGGTCAGCCGCCGGGCGACCTGCTTGTTGCTCATCCCCTGCGCCAGTAAGCGCAGCACCTGAAGCTCACGCGGGGTGAGCGAGGTGAGCCGGAACTCGGGATCGACGGGCCGATTGCGCCCCACCCGCCCCAGCAGTGTCCTGGCCAGCGTCGCGGAGACGAAGAGCTTCCCCGCGAGGGCGTCCGCGACCGCCGCCGACAGTGTGCGCGTATCGAGATCCTTCCGGTCCACGAACCCCTGACCGCAGAGCCTGGACGCCCGGACGATGTCCTCCTCGTCCTCCCCGTCCACCAGGATCAGCAACTTGGTGCCGAGATCTCTCAGCTCCTCCAGCGTCTCCCCGGGCCACTGCTCCTCCGCCTCCGCCGCCGCGAGCACCGCCAGATCCACGGTGATCGCGAGCCGCGCCCTGGCCTCCTCCCCGGTCCCGTAACAGTGCACCGACCCGTGCTCGACCGCGGACCGGATCATCGCCTCGATCCCGTACCGCTGCACCACGTCCTCCAGGACCACACAGATACGCAGAAGGGCTTCGTCGTCGCTCACGATGTGTCTCCCCTGGGGGCCTTGGGCGCGGAAGTCGTGTCCGAACACCGGCGGGACCGACCGGGACACGGTCCTCGCACTCTCCGTCCACAATAAATAACGAACGCTTGGTTTTCAATGTCCTTACGCGATACGGCTGTTCGGGTACGGGGCGCTGCGCGAGCCGGGGGGACCACAGATCGCGGGGGCCGCCGTGGACGACGGTCGCCCGGGCGCCGTGACCGGGGGTGATCCTGGCCCATGATGTGGTCGGGGGGTGGACCGGGCCGTAGATGTCCAGGCCGTTGTCCGCGCCCACCAGGGTCATGGCGACGACAGCGGGCTGGACCATCCAGATCTCATGGGCTGTGGCGTGGACGACTTCGGTGAGGAAGGCTGTCGTGTCGTCGGTGGCCGGGAGGTGCACGATCCTGCGCCGACCGTCCCCGTCGAGGAGCAGTTCGGGGCCAACCCCCCGATCGAGGCGCACTTTGGCCCGCTGCGGCAGTTCACCCTGGCTGACTCCCACCATCCGAACCACACGGTGCAGACCCGGGCCCTGCACGCCTACCTGTGCTGGCGCAACGCCAACGCCCGCCACCCCGACATACTCGCCGCCCAACGCAAGGAACGCGCCGGCATCCGCAGCGAAAAGGGCATCCGCTGGGGCGGCAGACCACTACCGGCAGCGGCCTGACGACCCAACCCCGCCACAGCACTACGAGCTCGCGGCCTCCGCCAGGACGCGGGCGAGCTCGCGGGGGCGGGTGGCCATCGGCCAGTGGCCCGAGTCGAGATCCACGTACTCAAGGTGGGCGGCGCGGGCGAGGTCAGGGCTCTCGCCGGCGGCGATCCACTCCTTGGCCTGGGCGGGAGTGAACTCCGGACAGACAACCACGACAGGGACGTCGAAGCGGCGGTCGTCGGTCAGGCGCATGACTCCCCGGGCGACCCCCTCGGGGACAGGAACAGCGGCGGATGCAAGGCGATGCCGGGTCTCCTGGTCCAAGTCGGCGGAGTCCGCTCCCTCGAACGGGCCCCAGCCTGGGAACGGCATGGTGCCGCCCGCAATCGCGAAGTGATCGGCGTAGGCCCGCCCGTCGGCGGCGGGGAAGCCGCCGATCAGTACGACCTTGGCCACCTTCTCCGGTCGCGCGTCGGCGGCCAGCCAGGCCAGGCTCGACGCGGCGGAGTGCCCCACCACCATGGGCTTCCCGGGCGCCGCGTCAACGGCGGCGAGTATCGCTGCCAGCTGGTCGTCGAGCGTCGCGGAGGTGGTGCCGTCGCCCTGACCGGGGAGGGTGAGCGGCACGGGACGGTGACCGAGCACGGTGAGTTCGGGCACGACGTCGTCCCACGCGGATCCGTCGAACCACAGGCCGGCGATGAGCAGGATGTCCACGGATGGTCTCCCGGAGAAGAGTCGGATCTGGCTGCCGGAACGCTATCGGGAGGCTCTGACAACTGGCTCAGGCCACCCAACCCGGCAAACCTTCCCGGTCACAGCACTAGGTTCTGTCCGGTGGATCATGTGACTCTAGGGAGTGTCTTCAAAGTAGCGTCGTTCGCCCGGAGGGCGTGCCGGGCGGGGTCTGGTGCGTGCAATCGCAAGGCGGAGGAGGGAGTCCATGC
>NZ_JBEPCY010000071.1:0-6676 GCF_040299965.1 Streptomyces sp. NPDC000594
AAGTCAGACACACTCGCAGCCACCTGAACCACCCCCGGGACCCACTACCAAACACAGTACGCCCACCACAAAGACAACGGCATTGGACCTAGGCCGGTGTCTGGGCAGACGTCCCGGGCTGAGAGCATCTTGCCGGGTCCGGGGCGGCGGTGGGTGACGAACACTGGCCCGCGGGTGCGGCCCTTGAGCAGGCGCGGCAGCAGCCGGGCGGTACCGGCGTCCCAGAACACCGTCTCCAGCACGTAGTCGGCGCGAACCGTGCCGCGCCGGCGCACCTTGGGCTTGGCACCCTTGGACTTCACCGGGGCCCGTCGGCCGGCCAGGTTGAGGTCCTCGATGTTGACGTCCAGGATTTCCTCGGAGCGGGCGCAGGTCTCGTAGAGCATCCGCCACAGGCTTCTCCCGGAGGTGGACGTCGCGGCGGGCGATCAGCCGGTCGATCGCCATCTTCGAGCGCACCGGGGTGTCGGAGTCCGGCGGCGGAAGCCGCTTCGCCCAGGCCGGGACTGCCGGCCCGTCGTAGCCGCGCTCGGCGCACCAGCCGGTCCAGGAGAGGACCGCGCCGCGGCGGGCGTTCCAGGTGTTCACCGCCGAGCTGCCCCAGAGGAGTTCCAGCGCCCCGCCGATCTCGTCGTCCGCGACGGCGGCCAGCGGGCGGCCCTCGCCGAGGTGCTCGGCGGTCTTCCCGAGGGCGATGCCGTAGTTCCGGGCTCTCGAAGCCGTGCAACCGCCCCGTACTCACCATCGAGTGCGGACCCGGACGGTGCCGCTGCCGGGGACGCCAGCTGAAGGAACGGACCGGCTGAGCCCCGAAGAGCGGCACCGATGCCACATCCCGTACCGGGCACACGACCTCCGACCCGGCAAACCGGTAGGCCACCGTCCACTTGCGGGCCCACCCGGCACCAAGCCACAGCTGCCCCGCCGCGGCATCAGGAACCACGAACGGAATGAACAGGTCACCCACCGCACAGCGGGCAGACCAGAGCTGTCCGCCTGAGGCACGGACCGTCCCATACGACTTCATGCCGAACATGACACACAGCCCACAGATCCGACAGGAAGAAGAGCCGCCCCAGAGGCACTCCATCGAGCAGACTTTCCCGGCTGCCGCAGCACCAGGAGCAGTGCGCACACGCGAACCGACTAGCCGTGGAAAGTCGTGATCGCTTCGAGCGCAGCCCTCCCGGCCCTGACGTGGTTGACGGGTGCCGCTCCGTCGGCACGGCCGAAGGAGACGCCCACGAGCAGTCGCCCTTCACCGACCGCGAGTTCGGCGCGGACCGTGTCGGCATAGAAGCTCAGCAGCCCCTGCGGACAACTCGCCACACCGTAGGCCGTCATCGCCAGGAGCAGGGTCTGCAGATAGGCACCGACGTCAGCGGCGAGCCGGGCCCCGCCGTCCCCGGTGACGAACAGGAACGCGGCGTGCGGCGCGCCGTAGAAGCGCAGGCTTTCCGCGTCGTAGGCCGCCCGCGCCTCGTGATCGTCGGCTCCGATGCCCAGCGCTCCGTACAGCTGGGCACCGAACGCCGCCCGGCGCGCCTGGAGCACCGGTGAGTACAGGTCCTCGGGATACGGGAAATCGACCGAGACGCGCTTCTCGGCGTGGGCCACCCGCAAGGCGTCGGCCAGGCGTTCGCGAGTGGCGCCGCTCACCACCTCCACCCGCCAGGGCTGTGCGTTGGAGTTGGACGGCGCGGAACCGGCCAGCGAGAAGATCGCACGAATCGTGTCCTCGGGGAGGGCCTCCGGACGGAACGCGCGGGTCGAGCGACGGCCGCGTATCAGCTTCTCCGCACCGTCACTCAGCTCGGTGGGGACCAACAGGCTCACGAAGGACTCCTCGGCAGCAGTCAATGTAAACGTAACCGTTTACATTGCGTGAACCTAACAGGCGCCACCTCTCAAAGTAAACGCTTCCGTATACTTGATGCATGAGTGCGACGACTACGGAATCCGCGAGGGGGCGGGGGCGGGGCGGACGGGAGCGCATCCTGGCCGCCGCCACCCAGCTGTTCGCGACCCACGGCATCAACGCGACCGGTATGGAGCAGGTGGCGGAGGCGGCACCCGTGTCCAAACGCACGCTCTACGCGCATTTCCGGACCAAGAGCGACCTGGTGATCGCCCACCTCCAGGACCTCACCGCGTCGGGTGCCACTCTGGAAGACGTACTGAACCGCGAGGACATCCCCCCGCTGGAGCGGATCCTCGGGCTGTTCGACCCCATGCCGGACGCGACACCGGTACGAGGATGCCCATTCATCGACGCCGCAGCGGAGTTCCCCGACCCCGAGAGCGCGGTCCACTCCTACGCCCGCGAACAGAAACTGCAGATGGTACGGCTGGTCACCGCGCTGGTGACGGAACTGGGCTGCCACGAACCCGCCGCGCTCGCCGAACAACTGGTCACCCTCGCGGACGGGGCGGCCAGTCGCGCCATGGTGCTCGGCGAAGCGGACTACGGCCGACACGCACGGGCGGCGGCGAAGACCCTGATCGCGCACGCCCTGCCGAGCACAGCCCGACGCCGAGGAGCCGACACGGCCGGAGGCGACACGGGCTTCTGAGTGCGGGGACGGGTCCGCACCCGCAGCGGCCCCGGGGCGGCGGAATGGGCGGCGGTCGCGGCGGGCGGGCTTGGTTAACCTGCACGGGTGAACACCGATCTGACCCTGTTGCCGCGTGTCGCCTATCGCGGGCAGGAGGTCACCGCGCCCCGGCTGCGGGGGCTTCTCGCGCTGCTCGCGGGAGAGTTGCGGGCGGGGTGCGGGACCGAGCGGCTGGTGGCCGGGGTGTGGCCGGAGGCGTTGCCGGAGCGGCCGGGGAAGGCGCTCCAGGTGCTGGTCTCGCGGGCGCGGGCGCAGCTGGGTGCCGAGGTCATCGTCGCCACGGCGAGCGGGTACCGGCTCGCGCTCGCCGAGGACCGGGTGGACTGCTCCGCCCTGCTGCTGCACGCCGCCGCGAGCGCGGAGCGGGCCAGGGCCGGGGACCACGCGGGATCGCTGGCGGCGGCCGAGGCCGGGCTCGCGCTGTGGGAGGGCACCCCCGAGGGGCCCGGCGACCCCGGCGACCCGGTGGCCGCGCTGCGCGCCGAACGTGCCCCCGTCCGGGGCGCGCTCGCCCGTGCCCGGGCGCTCGCCCTGGCCCGTCTCGGGCGGTACGCGGAGGCCGCCGGGCCGCTCGCCGTGGCCGCCGCGGAGCACCCCCGCGACGAGGAGGTCCTCGCCGAACTGCTGCGCGGCGAGGGCGCGACGGCGGGTCCGGCCGCCGCGCTCACCCGGTACGAGGCGTACCGCCGCGAGCTGCGTGACGCGCTCGGCACCGATCCGGGCGCCGGGCTGCGGGCCGTCCAGCGGGAGTTGCTGCGCGGCGAACCCCCGGTGGCCCGGCACGGCGTACCGCATGAACCCAATCCGCTGCTGGGCCGGGACGAGGACATCGCCGCGGTGGAGCGGCTGTTGCGCACCTCCCGTGCCGTCACCGTCGTCGGCCCCGGCGGCCTCGGCAAGACCCGGCTGGCGCATGCCGTCAGCCGCCGCGCCGAACAGCGCGTGGTGTACTTCGTGCCGCTCGCCGGTGTCACCGCCGACGAGGACGTGGCCGCCGAGGTGGCCTCCGCGCTCGGCGCCGGCGAGGCGCGGGGACCAGGGCAGGGGGGACCGGGACAGGGACCGGCCGACCCGGTCCCCGGCATCCTCGGTGCGCTCGGCGCCGGGCCCGCGCTGCTGGTCCTGGACAACTGCGAGCAGATCGTCCGGGGCGCCGCCGACCTCGTCCAGGCCCTGGTCTCGGCCTCGAAGGAGCTGCGGGTGCTCACCACCAGCCGGGCCGCCCTCGGTCTGACGTCGGAGGCCCTGTACGCCCTGCCGGAGCTGGGCCTCGACACCTCCGTCCAGCTCTTCACCCAGCGGGCGAGGGCCGCCCGGCCCGGTGTGGAGCTGCCTCCGGAGGCGGTGGCCGGGCTCTGCCGCCAGCTCGACGGGCTGCCGCTCGCCGTGGAGCTGGCCGCGGCACGGGTCCGGGTGCTCTCGGTGCCGGAGATCGCCCGCCGGCTCGGCGACCGGTTCGCCCTGCTGAGCGGCGGGGTACGGGGCGTTCCCGAGCGCCATCGCACGCTCCACGCGGTCGTGGAGTGGAGCTGGAACCTGCTCGCGGAGGACGCCCGCGCGGCGCTGCGTACCCTCTCCGTCTTCCCCGGCGGCTTCCTCGGCGAAGCGGCGGAACGGGTCCTCGGCGACGACGCGCTGTTCCTGCTGGAGCAGTTGGCCGCCCAGTCGCTGATCACCGTCGCCGACACCCCGGCGGGTGTGCGGTTCCGGATGCTGGAGACGGTACGGGAGTTCAGCGCGGCCCGGCGTACGGAGGCGGGCGAGGACGAGGAGGCGATCGGCCGGTTCCTGCTCTGGGCGCGGGAGTTCGGCGTCACGTATCACGAGGTGCTCTTCGGCTCGGACCGGCTGGACGCCTGGGAGCGGACCCGGGCCGAGCAGGACAACCTCCTCCTGGCCCTGCGGCACGCCCTGGCCCGTACCGACGGACCCACGGTCGCCGCCCTCACCGCCGTCCTCGCCGCGCTGTGGTCCACCGACTCCAACTTCCCCCGGCTGGTCGCCCTCGCCGCGGACACCGGCCCGCAGCTGTCGCACTACTACCCCGAGCCCGAGTACGTCGAGGTCACCCGCGCCGCCGCGGTGTTGTGCACCACCAGCCTGCTGATGGGGTACGGTCTGCGCGCCGTACGCCAGTTGGTCACCCTCCGGCGGCTGCCCCCGGCCCCGCCGGACACACTGCTGCGGGCCGGCGCGGTGGTCCTGGGCGCGGTCCCCGGGATACGGGCCCCCGGCTACGAGGTGCTGCACGAACTCTGCGCGAGCGACCACCCGCTGGTCGCCGGGCTCGCCGAGTGCATCGCCACCTATGTATGGGAGTACGAGCACGAGATCGGGCGCGCGATCGTCTCGGCCCGCCGGACGGTCACCGCGCTGGCCCCGTTCGACAACCCGTCGCTCCATCTCATGGCGCACTCCCGGCTGAGCGACCTGTGTCTGCGGTCGGGTCGGGGCGAGGAGGCGTACGGGCATCTCAAGGCGGCGCTCACGGCGCTGCCCCGGCTCGGCGACGGGCACGACTACATCGGCGTCCACTCGGCCCTGGTCCTCGCCTGCCTCCAGCGCGGCGCCCCGGACGAGGCCGAGTACTGGCTCCAGCAGGCGGAGCTGGACAACACCCCCCAGCGGGACACCTTCTACCGGCCCGAGACCGGCGGGCGCGCCGAGATCGCGCTCAGCCGGGGGCTGACGGAGGCCGGGCTCGGGCTGTGGCGCGACGCCGTGGACCGGCTCTCCGAGGGCGGCACCCTGTACGGCGGCGATCCCTGGCTGGAGCCCTGGGCCCTGGAGGTCCAGTCGGTGGCGGTGACGGCCCACGCGTACGCCGGCCGGCTCGAACCGGTCGCGGAGGCGGTCGGCCGGCTCCGGTGGGGGCTGCGCACCCTGCTCTCCGGGCCGTCCGCGCCCCCCATGGAGCTTCCGGTGTACGGGACGGTGCTGCACGCCCTGGGGATGGCGGGGCTCGTCTCCGGTGACACCGGGGCGGTGCGGATGCTGGCGCTCGCCGCCCGTCTCGGGGTGCTGCGCGAGTTCCATCCCACGATGTCGGCGGAGCGTGCCCGGCGGACCGCCGGGGAGGCCGACGGGGCGGCATACGCCGACGCGGTGTCGGAGTACGCCGCCCTGGGGCGGGACGAACTGCGGGCGGCGGTGGCGGCGCTCATCGCGGGTCGCGGTTGAACAGCGCCATGGACCAGCGGTAGCCGAGTGCGGTCAGGACGACGCACCAGGCGAGGGCGAGCCAGCCGTTGTGGCCGATCTCCGTGCCGAGCAGCAGGCCGCGCAGGGTCTCGATGGCGGGGGTGAACGGCTGGTACTCGGCGATCGGCCGGAACCAGCCCGGCATCGCGTCGACCGGGACAAAGGCGCTGGAGATCAGCGGGAGGACGATCAGCGGCATCGCGTTGTTGCTGGCCGCCTCGGCGTTCGGGCTGCCCAGCCCCATCCCGACCGCGATCCAGGTGAGCGCCAGGGCGACCAGGACGAGCAGTCCGAAGGCCGCGAGCCACTCCAGGGGCGTGGCGTCGACGGAGCGGAAGCCGATGGCCACGGCGACGGCGCCGACGAGGGCCACACTGGCGACGGACTGGAGCACGCTGCCGATGACATGCCCGATGATCACGGAGCCCCGGTGGATCGCCATCGTCCGGAAGCGGGCGATGATGCCCTCGGTCATGTCCATGGAGACGGAGACCGCGGCGCCGACGACCGTACCGCCGATGGTCATCATCAGGATGCCGGGGACGACATAGGCGATGTAGTCGGAGCGGTCCGCACTGCCGCCGCCGATGCCCGCGCTCATCGCGTCACCGAAGATGTAGACGAAGAGCAGCAGCAGAATGATCGGTGTGAGCAGCAGATTCAGGGTGAGGGACGGGTAGCGCCGGGCGTGCAGCAGATTGCGGCGCAGCATGGTGGACGCGTCGCGGACGGCGAGGGAGAGGGTGTTCATCGGACGGTCTCCTTGGTGCGGTCGGGGGTGTCGGTGCCGCCGGTGAGGGCGAAGAAGACGTCGTCGAGGTCGGGGGTGTGGACGGTGAGTTCGTCGGCCTGGATGCCTG
>NZ_JBEPCY010000072.1:0-6142 GCF_040299965.1 Streptomyces sp. NPDC000594
CCGGTCCACGATCACGAACGCGGAGGGCACCATGTAATCGGGCAGGACCTCCAGCAGAGCCAGCCGCAACCCACCCCCATCCACACCCGGAACCGCACCCGCAGCCGCACCCGGAGTCAGGGCCGCACCCGCACCCGGGGCCGGGGTCGGGTCCGGGACGACGTAGCCGGTCAGACGCTTCTGGCCGGGCCGGTCCTCCCGCACCACCACCGCGCACCCGCCGACACCCGCCACCCGCGACAGAGCCGTCTCCACCTCACCCGGCTCGATCCGGAACCCCCGCACCTTCACCTGATCATCCGCACGCCCCACAAAGTCCAGCGACCCGTCCGCCCGCCACCGCACCACATCACCCGTCCGGTACATCCGCGCACCCGCAGGACCGAACGGATCCGCCACGAACCGCTCCGCCGTCAGACCGGCCCGCCCCAGATACCCCCGCGCCAGACCCGCACCCGCCACATACAACTCACCCACCACACCCACCGGCACCACCGACAACAACCCATCCAGCACATACACCCGCGTATTCCCCACCGGAACACCAATGGGCGGCCTCTCCGATCCGCTCAGCGGGGCGCTCATGGACACGCACACGGTGTACTCGCTCGGCCCGTAGGCATTGATCATTCGACGCCCGCGCGACCAGGTCGCCACGGCATCGGCAGAACAGGCGTCGCCCGCAACGATGAGGGTGAAGTCCGGCATCCGCTCCGGACTGAGGACCGACAGCAGGGCCGGGGGAATCAGGGCGTGGGTAACGCCTTCGCGTACGAGAAGCTCGGTAAGCGCATCCGCGTCGTGCAGCTTCTCCGTCGGCGCGAGCACCAGGGTCGCGCCCGCCAGCAGCGAAACGCTGATCTCCATGAAGGCGGCGTCGAAACCGGGGGATGCGAACTGGAGCATCCGGTCTCCCGGACTGACCGCGAAGCCCTCGATCTTGCTGGAGACGAGGTTCGGAATGCCCTTGTGGGTGACGACGACGCCCTTGGGGCGGCCGGTGGAGCCGGAGGTGTAGATGGTGTAGGCGGGGTGGTCGGGATGGATCCGCACACCCGGATCGCTCTCCGGCAGACCGTCGAGATCCGGCAGCACGTCCAACGTCAGCAACGGCCGCGCGTCCTCCACCATGTACGCGATCCGCTCCGCCGGATACTCCGGATCCACCGGCAGATACGCCGCCCCCGACTTCAGCACACCCAGAATCGCCACCACCATCTCCACCGAACGCGGCAACATCAACGCCACCGTCCGCTCCGGACCCGCCCCCCGACCGATCAGGTAATGCGCCAGACGATTCGCCCGCGCATTCAACTCCCCATACGTCAGCGACACACCCTCGAACGACACCGCCACCGCACCCGCACGACACCCCACCTGCTCCTCGAACAAAGCCGGCAGAAGGAGGCGGGGCTCGGCGTCCGGCGTCGTGGGCCCCGTCCCGATCTCGGCCAGTCGGCCGAGATCGTCGCTCGACAGGATCTCCAGTGTGTGGAGGGGTGCGTCGGGGTGGGCCGCGGCGGCAGCGAGAAGGCGCGTGAGGTACGTGGTGATGCGCTCGGCCGTGGTGTGATCGAACAGATCCGTCGCGTACTGGAGGCCGCCGCTGATGCCGGCGGGTGTGGTTCCGTCGCCGTGCGACTCGGCGATGTTGAACGCCAGATCGAAGAGCGCCGCCGCCTCGGTGCCCGCCACGGGTTCGAGTTCGAGTCCGGGCAGTTCCAGGGTGGCGCGCGAGGTGTTGTGGTACGCGAGCATGGTTTGGAAGAGGGGGTGGCGGGCGAGGGTGCGCTGGGGGTTGAGGGCTTCGACGAGGGACTCGAAGGGGAGGTCCTGATGGGCATAGGCGGCGAGGTCGGTGTCGCGTACGCGGGCGAGGAGGTCCCGGAAGGTGGGGTTGCCGGTCGTGTCGGTGCGCAGGACGAGGGTGTTGACGAAGAACCCGACCAGGTCCTCCAGCGCGTCGTCGGTACGCCCGGCGATCGGAATACCGATCGGAATGTCCGTGCCCGCACCGAGACGGGTGAGGGTGGCGGCGATCGCGGCCTGGAAGACCATGAACATGCTCGTGTTCGAGGACCGGGCCAGCGCCGCGAGCTGCCGGTGGGTGTCGGCGTCCACCTCGAACACTGCGAGCGCCCCCCGGTGCGACGGCTCCGCAGGACGCTGCCGGTCGAACGGCAGCGCCAACTCCTCAGGCACCCCGGCGAGATTCTGCCTCCAGTACTGAAGCTGGCGCGCGAACAGCGACTCCTCATCGGCCGGATCACCCAGGAGGTCCCGCTGCCACAGCGTGTAGTCCGCGTACTGGACCGGCAGCTCCTCCCACACCGGAGCCGCACCCTCCCCCAGACGCGCCGTATACGCCTGCCCGAGATCCCTCAGGAACGGCGCCGTCGACCAGCCGTCCGAGGCGATGTGATGCAACAGCACCAGCACCACCCACTCCCCCTCCCCCACCCGGAAGAGAGTCA
Source organism: Streptomyces sp. NPDC000594 (assembly GCF_040299965.1). Classification (NCBI taxonomy): domain Bacteria; kingdom Bacillati; phylum Actinomycetota; class Actinomycetes; order Kitasatosporales; family Streptomycetaceae; genus Streptomyces; species Streptomyces sp. NPDC000594. Next base: position 2,475 of record NZ_JBEPCY010000072.1, read on the forward strand.
CCCGCAACGGGATCTCGGCCGTCAGGTCGAACACATACCGCGACCCTTCGGCCAGCCGGCCCGACAGTTCGTCTGCCGTGCAGGCGGTCACCTCGAACGGCACGTCCTGACCCGGCGGCCGGATGTCCTGGAACGGCTCACCCTCCGACTCACCGATCACCGTCCGCAGGGCCTCGTGCCGGTCGGCCACATCACCCACCGCAGCCCGCAGAGCAGGCTCATCCAGCACACCCCTCAGCCGGACCACCAAAGGCATGTTGTACGCCGAACCCGCCGCACCGAACTGACCCAGGAACCACAGCCGACGCTGAGCAAACGACAGAGGAAACATCAGAACTCCACAGGAATCACGTAGCAGGGGAAGAGCCGCGCCAAGAGCCGTTACTGGGCTGTGGTGGGCCTGCGGCGGGGCGTGAGGGCAGGCCGCTTGCGGGTCTGCGGCGAGGCGATGTGCGAGGCGATGCCGGCCACGGTGGGCGTGTCGAACATCGCGCGGATGGGCAGCTCGACGTCGAGCCGGTTGCGGACGCGGCTGACCAGGCGCGTCGCCAAAATGGAATGACCACCGAGGTCGAAGAAGTCGTCGTCGATGCCGACCTTCGCCAGCCCCAGCACCTCCGCGAACAGGGCGCAGAGGACTTCTTCGTGCGGGTTCCGAGGCCCCCGGCCGCTGCCTGCGGCGGGTGCGTGGTCCGGGACCGGAAGGGCCTTGCGGTCGAGCTTCCCGTTCGCCGTCAGCGGCAGCCGGTCCATGATCACGAACGCGGACGGCACCATGTAGTCGGGGAGCACCTTCTGTAGGCGCCCGCGCAACCCGGCCGCATCGGCGACGCAGCCTTCGGCGGGCACGGCGTACGCGGCGATCCGCTGGTCACCGGGTCGATCCTCGCGCACGATCACGGCGCTGTGGGCGACCTCGGGATCCGCCCCGAGCGCGGCCTCGATCTCGCCGAGTTCGATCCGGAACCCGCGCACCTTGACCTGGTCGTCGGCACGACCGACGAACTCCAGACCGCCGTCGGCGTTCCAGCGCACCACGTCGCCGGTCCGGTACATGCGGGCCCCGGCAGGGTCGAAGGGGTCCGCGACGAACCGCGTGGCGGTGAGCGCCGCACGGTCCCGGTAGCCACGGGCCAGGCCGGCTCCCGCCACGTACAGCTCACCGGCGACGCCGACCGGGACCGGGCACAGCAGGTCGTCGAGTACATACGTACGCAGATCGCCCAGTGCCCGGCCGATCGGGCTGCCGGCTCCGGCGCCGGTCATCTCCTCGGCCAGGGGCAGATAGCTGACGTGCACCGTCGTCTCGGTGATTCCGTACATGTTGACCAGGAGCGGAGCGTCGGCGGGACGGATCCCGTACCAGTTCGACAGATCGGGCAGTTCGAGCTTCTCGCCACCGAACACCACGCGGCGCAGCACCAGCGCGTCCGTGAGGGGCCTGTTCTCCCGCGCCGCCTGAGTGAGCTGCCGGAACGCGGACGGCGTCTGGTTGAGGACCGTCACCCTTTCCCTGGCCAGCAGTTCGAGGAAGCTCGCGGGAGAACGGCTGACGAGCTGCGGGACCACGACCAGCCGGCCGCCGTGGAGGAGAGCGCCCCATATCTCCCACACGGAAAAGTCGAAGGCGTAGGAGTGGAAGAGCGTCCATACGTCGTCCGGGCCGAACGAGAAGACTTCCTCGGTGACGGCGAACAGCCGGCAGGCATTCCGGTGCGTGACGATGACGCCCTTGGGGCGGCCGGTGGAGCCGGAGGTGTAGATGGTGTAGGCGGGGTGGTCGGGATGGATCCGCACACCCGGATCGCTCTCCGGCAGACCGTCGAGATCCGGCAGCACGTCCAGCGTCAGCAACGGCCGCGCGTCCTCCACCATGTACGCGATCCGCTCTGCCGGATACTCCGGATCCACCGGCAGATACGCCGCCCCCGACTTCAGCACACCCAGAATCGCCACCACCATCTCCACCGAACGCGGCAACATCAACGCCACCGTCCGCTCCGGACCCGCCCCCCGACCAATCAGGTAATGCGCCAGACGATTCGCCCGCGCATTCAACTCCCCATACGTCAGCGACACACCCTCGAACGACACCGCCACCGCACCCGCACGACACCCCACCTGCTCCTCGAACAAAGCCGGCAGGACGGCCGTGCTCGGCTCCCGCTCGGGGACGCTCCACTCCCCCAGTATCTGGTGGCGCTCCTGCTCCGAGAGGATCTCCAGTGTGTGGAGGGGTGCGTCGGGGTGGGTCGCGGCGGCGGCGAGAAGGCGGGTGAGGTACGTCGTGATGCGCTCGGCCGTGGTGTGATCGAACAGGTCGGTGGCGTACTGGAGGACACCGCGAAGGGCTTCGTCCCCTGCCTTGAAGTCCCGTTCGAGGATGTTGAACGTGAGGTCGGTTTTGGCGGTTTCGGTGGTGGGGGGGAGGGTGTGGGTGGTGAGGTTGGGGAGGGTGAGGTGGGCCTGGGTGGTGTTGTGGTAGGCCAGCGTCACCTGGAAGAGGGGATGACGTGACAGGCTCCGCTGGGGGTTGAGGGCTTCGACGAGGGACTCGAAGGGGAGATCCTGATGGGCATAGGCCGCCAGGTCGGTGTCACGGACCCGGGCCAGCAGGTCCCGGAAAGTGGGATTGCCGGTGGTGTCGGTGCGCAGGACCAGGGTGTTGACGAAGAACCCGACGAGGTCTTCGAGGGCGTCGTCGGTGCGTCCGGCGATGGGGATGCCGATGGGGATGTCGGTGCCGGCGCCGAGGCGGGTGAGGGTGGCGGCGATGGCGGCCTGGAAGACCATGAACATGCTGGTGTTCGTGGACCGGGCGAGCGCCGCGAGCTGCCGGTGGGTGGTGGTGTCGATGTCGAACAGGGCCATGGCACCCTGATGGGAGGGCTCGGCGGGACGGGGCCGGTCGAAGGGCAGGGTGAGTTCCTCGGGTGCCCCGGCGAGAGCCTGCTTCCAGTAGCCCAGCTGGCGTGCGTAGAGGGATGCGGGGTCGGCGGGGTCGCCGAGGAGGTCCTGCTGCCAGAGGGTGTAGTCGGCGTACTGGACCGGCAGGTCCTTCCACGCCGGGGCCGCACCATCGCCCAGACGGTGGGTGTAGGCGTGTCCGAGGTCCTTGAGGAACGGGGCCGTGGACCAGCCGTCCGAGGCGATGTGGTGCAGCAGCACCAGCACCACCCACTCCCCCTCCCCTTCCCCGACCTGGAAGAGGGTGACCCGCAGCGGGATCTCGGCCGTCAGGTCGAACACATACCGCGACCCTTCGGCCAGCCGGCCCGGCAGTTCGTCTGCCGTGCAGGCGGTCACCTCGAACGGCACCGGCTGGCCGGGCGGGCGGATGTCCTGGAACGGCTCGCCCTCCGCGTCGCCGATCACGGTCCGCAGGGCCTCGTGCCGGTCGGCCACATCACCGACCGCGGCTCTGAGGGCGGTCTCGTCGAGGGTGCCTGACAGGCGGACCGCGAGGGGTGTGTTGTACGCGGAACCGAGGGTCCCCAGACGCCCCAGGAACCACAGCCGGCGCTGCGCGGACGACACCGGCACCCGACCCGAACCACCCGGTTCGCTCAGCCTGGTGCGCATGGGCAGGACCGGGGGGCGTTCGCTCGTACCGGTGTCCATGTTCTGGACCAGGCCGGCCACCGTCGGGGTGTCGAACAGGGCCCGCA
>NZ_JBEPCY010000073.1:1907-3742 GCF_040299965.1 Streptomyces sp. NPDC000594
GACTGCTCGTTGTCTTCGGTTGCCGGCCCCAGTGAACTCGCCGCTTGCGGTGGGGTGATGGGTGGTTGGTCGTTGTTTGAGAACTGCACAGTGGACGCGAGCATCTGTGGCCAAGTTTTTAAGGGCGCACGGTGGATGCCTTGGCACCAGGAACCGATGAAGGACGTGGGAGGCCACGATAGTCCCCGGGGAGCCGTCAACCAGGCTTTGATCCGGGGGTTTCCGAATGGGGAAACCCGGCAGTCGTCATGGGCTGTCACCCGCTGCTGAACACATAGGCAGTGTGGAGGGAACGAGGGGAAGTGAAACATCTCAGTACCCTCAGGAAGAGAAAACAACCGTGATTCCGGGAGTAGTGGCGAGCGAAACCGGATGAGGCCAAACCGTATGTGTGTGATACCCGGCAGGGGTTGCGCATGCGGGGTTGTGGGATCTCTCTTCTGCGGTCTGCCGGCCGTGGGACAAGTTAGAAACCATCATGATAGGCGAAGGACATGCGAAAGGTCCGGCGTAGAGGGTAAGACCCCCGTAGCTTAAATTGTGATGGCTTGTCTGAGAGACACCCAAGTAGCACGGGGCCCGAGAAATCCCGTGTGAATCTGGCGGGACCACCCGCTAAGCCTAAATATTCCCTGGTGACCGATAGCGGATAGTACCGTGAGGGAATGGTGAAAAGTACCGCGGGAGCGGAGTGAAATAGTACCTGAAACCGTGTGCCTACAAGCCGTGGGAGCGTCGGGACAAGGCTTGCCTTGTCCTCGTGACTGCGTGCCTTTTGAAGAATGAGCCTGCGAGTTTGCGGTGTGTTGCGAGGTTAACCCGTGTGGGGAAGCCGTAGCGAAAGCGAGTCCGAACAGGGCGATTTAGTAGCGCGCTCAAGACCCGAAGCGGAGTGATCTAGCCATGGGCAGGTTGAAGCGGCTGTAAGAGGTCGTGGAGGACCGAACCCACCAGGGTTGAAAACCTGGGGGATGACCTGTGGTTAGGGGTGAAAGGCCAATCAAACTCCGTGATAGCTGGTTCTCCCCGAAATGCATTTAGGTGCAGCGTCGTGTGTTTCTTGCCGGAGGTAGAGCACTGGATAGGCGATGGGCCCTACCGGGTTACTGACCTTAGCCAAACTCCGAATGCCGGTAAGTGAGAGCGCGGCAGTGAGACTGTGGGGGATAAGCTCCATGGTCGAGAGGGAAACAGCCCAGAGCATCGACTAAGGCCCCTAAGCGTACGCTAAGTGGGAAAGGATGTGGAGTCGCAGAGACAACCAGGAGGTTGGCTTAGAAGCAGCCACCCTTGAAAGAGTGCGTAATAGCTCACTGGTCAAGTGATTCCGCGCCGACAATGTAGCGGGGCTCAAGCGTACCGCCGAAGTCGTGTCATTGCAGCGTATAGCCCCAACGGGTGCTGTGATGGGTAGGGGAGCGTCGTGTGCCGGGTGAAGCCGCGCCGGAAGGCAGTGGTGGACGGTTCACGAGTGAGAATGCAGGCATGAGTAGCGATACACACGTGGGAAACGTGTGCGCCGATTGACTAAGGGTTCCTGGGTCAAGCTGATCTGCCCAGGGTAAGTCGGGACCTAAGGCGAGGCCGACAGGCGTAGTCGATGGACAACCGGTTGATATTCCGGTACCCGCTTTGAAGCGCCCAGTATCGAGGCGAGCGATGCTAAGTCCGTGAAGCCGCCCTTGATCTCTTCGGAGTGATGGGGAGTGGTGGAGCCGACGAACCGGACTTGTAGTAGGTAAGTGATGGGGTGACGCAGGAAGGTAGTCCAGCCCGGGCGGTGGTTGTCCCGGGGTAAGGGTGTAGGCCGTGCGATAGGCAAATCCGTCGCACAT
>NZ_JBEPCY010000073.1:3840-5260 GCF_040299965.1 Streptomyces sp. NPDC000594
TCAAGGCTGAGACCTGATGCCGAGCCGATTGTGGTGAAGTGGATGATCCTATGCTGTCGAGAAAAGCCTCTAGCGAGTTTCAAGGCGGCCCGTACCCTAAACCGACTCAGGTGGTCAGGTAGAGAATACCGAGGCGTTCGGGTGAACTATGGTTAAGGAACTCGGCAAAATGCCCCCGTAACTTCGGGAGAAGGGGGGCCACGTCTGGTGATCCGATTTACTCGGTGAGCTGGGTGTGGCCGCAGAGACCAGCGAGAAGCGACTGTTTACTAAAAACACAGGTCCGTGCGAAGCCGTAAGGCGATGTATACGGACTGACGCCTGCCCGGTGCTGGAACGTTAAGGGGACCGGTTAGCCAGGATTCGTTCTGGCGAAGCTGAGAACTTAAGCGCCAGTAAACGGCGGTGGTAACTATAACCATCCTAAGGTAGCGAAATTCCTTGTCGGGTAAGTTCCGACCTGCACGAATGGCGTAACGACTTCTCGACTGTCTCAACCATAGGCCCGGTGAAATTGCACTACGAGTAAAGATGCTCGTTTCGCGCAGCAGGACGGAAAGACCCCGGGACCTTTACTACAGTTTGATATTGGTGTTCGGTTCGGCTTGTGTAGGATAGGTGGGAGACTTTGAAGCGGGCACGCCAGTGTTCGTGGAGTCGCTGTTGAAATACCACTCTGGTCGTGCTGGATGTCTAACCTGGGTCCGTGATCCGGATCAGGGACAGTGTCTGATGGGTAGTTTAACTGGGGCGGTTGCCTCCTAAAGAGTAACGGAGGCGCCCAAAGGTTCCCTCAGCCTGGTTGGTAATCAGGTGTTGAGTGTAAGTGCACAAGGGAGCTTGACTGTGAGACCGACGGGTCGAGCAGGGACGAAAGTCGGGACTAGTGATCCGGCGGTGGCTTGTGGAAGCGCCGTCGCTCAACGGATAAAAGGTACCCCGGGGATAACAGGCTGATCTTCCCCAAGAGTCCATATCGACGGGATGGTTTGGCACCTCGATGTCGGCTCGTCGCATCCTGGGGCTGGAGTCGGTCCCAAGGGTTGGGCTGTTCGCCCATTAAAGCGGTACGCGAGCTGGGTTTAGAACGTCGTGAGACAGTTCGGTCCCTATCCGCTGCGCGCGCAGGAGTCTTGAGAAGGGCTGTCCCTAGTACGAGAGGACCGGGACGGACGAACCTCTGGTGTGCCAGTTGTCCTGCCAAGGGCATGGCTGGTTGGCTACGTTCGGGAGGGATAACCGCTGAAAGCATCTAAGCGGGAAGCCTGCTTCGAGATGAGGACTCCCACCCACTTGATGGGGTAAGGCTCCCAGTAGACGACTGGGTTGATAGGCCAGATATGGAAGCCGGGTGACCGGTGGAGTTGACTGGTACTAATAGGCCGAGGGCTTGTCCTCAGTTGCTCGCGTCCACTGTGTT
>NZ_JBEPCY010000074.1:0-4328 GCF_040299965.1 Streptomyces sp. NPDC000594
GGGCGCGGGCCCCCCGCGCTGGGCCCCCGGCCCCCCCGCGCCCCCCCCCCCCCCCCCCCCGGGCGGGCCCCCCCCCCGCGCGGGGGGGGCCGCCACCACCGCCGTTCTGGCTTACCGTCCGGACTATGAGCGATGCCGCGCCGCCGTCCGGGTCCCCGCCCGGCCGTGAGGGGCCCGGCCGGGAGGGCCCGGACCGCCCGGCCTCCCGGGGACGGAGCCCCGAGCGCGCCCGCGCCGGTGCGGACGGCCCCGCCCCGGAGAACGGCGCCCCGGAGAACGGCACCGCCGACAACCGGACCGCCGACCGGCCCTGGCGCTCCGAGGGCACCCCGCCGCCGCCCCCGCCCCGGCGGCGGATGCCCGGCGGCTGGGGCGGGCTGATCCTCGCGGCCCTCGCCGTCTTCCTGATCACCAATCTGGTGCTGACGTACATCGGTGAGCGCAAGGAGCCCACCGTCTCGTACACCGAGTTCAGCCGGCAGGTCGGCGCGGGCAATGTCTCGAAGATCTACTCCAAGGGCGACACCATCCAGGGCCAGCTCAAGAAGAAGGCCCCGCTGCCCGGCAAGAATGGTGACTACACCAAGTTCACCACTCAGCGGCCCGCCTTCGCCGATGACGATCTCTGGGGGCAGCTGACCACCCAGAAGGTCACCGTCACCGCCGAGCCCGTCGTCCAGCAGCGCGGCTTTCTCTCCAATCTGCTGATCGCGCTGGCGCCGATGCTGCTGCTGGTCGCGTTGTGGATCTTCATCGCCCGCCGGATGGGCGCGGCGATGGGCGGGGGCGCCCTCGGCCGCAAACCGCCGCCGAAACCGGTCCAGCTGGTCGAGGGCAAGCGCACCACCTTCGCCGATGTCGCCGGGATCGACGAGGTCGAGGGCGAGCTGGACGATGTCGTGGACTTCCTCAAGAATCCGGACGCCTACCGCCGGATGGGCGCCCGGATGCCCGGCGGGGTGCTCCTCGCGGGTCCACCGGGCACCGGCAAGACGCTGCTCGCCCGCGCGGTCGCGGGGGAGGCGGGGGTGCCGTTCTTCTCCGCCTCGGCCTCCGAGTTCATCGAGATGATCGTCGGGGTCGGCGCGGGACGGGTGCGGGAGCTGTTCTCCGAGGCCCGCAAGGTGGCACCCGCCATCGTCTTCATCGACGAGATCGACACCATCGGCCGGGCCCGGGGCGGCGCGGGCGGTATCGGCGGCCATGACGAGCGCGAGCAGACCCTCAACCAGATCCTGACCGAGATGGACGGCTTCACCGGGTCGGAGGGGGTCGTGGTGCTCGCCGCCACCAACCGCGCCGATGTCCTCGACCCCGCCCTCACCCGCCCCGGCCGCTTCGACCGGATCGTCCATGTCTCGCCGCCCGACCGCACGGGCCGCGAGGCCATCCTGCGGATCCACACCCGGGAGATCCCGCTGGCGGACGATGTGGACCTGGCCCGGATCGCCCGCGCCACGCCCGGGATGACCGGGGCGGAGCTGGCCAACCTCACCAATGAGGGCGCGCTGCTGGCGGTCCGGCGCGGCCAGTCGCAGGTCACCGCGGCGGATCTCTCCAGCGCGCTGGAGAAGGTCCAGCTCGGTGCGGAACGGCCCCTGGTGATGAGCGACGAGGAGCGCCGCCGCACCGCGTACCACGAGAGCGGCCACGCCCTCCTCGGCATGGTCCAGCCGGGCGCCGACCCGGTCCGCAAGGTCACCATCGTCCCGCGCGGCCGGGCGCTCGGGGTCACCCTCTCCACCCCGGACGCGGACAAGTACGCCTACACCGAGGAGTACCTGCGCGGCCGGATCATCGGGGCACTCGGCGGGATGGCGGCCGAGTCGGTGGTCTTCGGGGTGGTCACCACCGGCTCCGAGAGCGATCTGGAGCAGGTCACCCGGCTGGCCCGGGGGATGGCGGGCCGCTGGGGGATGAGCGCGCGCGTCGGCCGGCTCACCGCGATCCCGGGGGACGCGCAGGTGGCGTACGGGCTCTCGGCCGCCCCCGCGACCCTGGACACCGTCGACGGGGAGATGCGGCGGATCGTGGACGAGTGCTACGAGGACGCCTGTCGGCTGCTCCGCCTCCACCGGGAGCGGCTGGACGCGCTGGCCGCCGCGCTGCTGGAGCACGAGACCCTGGAGGAGGACGCGGCCTACCGGGCGGCGGGGGTGCCCCGGCTCACCAAGGACGACACTCCCTAGGAACCGCGCACCCGGGAGGTCCGTTCGGGAGGTCTGGTCGGGAGGACCGTCCGGGATGGCCGTTCGGGCGAGGCACCCGGGAGGTCCGTACCCCTCTGTCACCCGTACGGGCGCATCCGCCGTCACCGGACCACCGGCGGCGCGCGGACCCGGGCCGAAACTCCGTACCCCCGCCTCCGCGGGGCGCCTACGATGCGCGCCATGCCCAAGTCACCCGTACTCACTCCCCGTGCCCAGGACTTTCCCCGCTGGTACCAGGACCTGATCAACAAGGCCGAGCTGGCGGAGAACGGCCCGGTGCGCGGGACCATGGTCATCCGCCCGTACGCCTACGCCCTGTGGGAGCGGATGCAGAGCGAGATGGATGCCCGGATCAAGGCCACCGGGGCCCAGAACGCCTACTTCCCGCTCTTCATCCCCCAGTCCTATCTGACCCGGGAGGCCGAGCACGTCGAGGGCTTCGCCCCGGAGCTGGCGGTGGTCACCCATGGCGGCGGGAAGGAGCTGGACGAGCCGGTGGTGGTCCGGCCCACCTCCGAGACGATCATCAATGAGTACTTCTCCAAATGGGTGCAGAGCCATCGCGATCTGCCGCTGCTGATCAACCAGTGGGCCAATGTGGTCCGCTGGGAGCTGCGGCCCCGGATCTTCCTGCGCACCACCGAGTTCCTCTGGCAGGAGGGCCACACCGCGCACGCCACCCAGGAGGATGCCCGCGCCTTCGCCGCCCGGATCCACCGCGAGGTCTACGCCGACTTCATGGTGAACGTCCTCGGTATCGATGTGGTCCTCGGCCGCAAGACCGCCCGGGAGCGGTTCGCCGGGGCGATCAACACCCTCACCCTGGAGGGGATGATGGGCGACGGCAAGGCGCTCCAACTGGGCACCAGCCATGAGCTGGGCACCAACTTCGCCACGGCGTTCGGCACCCGCTTCCTCTCCCGGGAGGGCCGCCAGGAGCCGGTCTGGCAGACCTCCTGGGGCACCACCACCCGGATGATCGGCGCGCTGATCATGACCCATGGCGACGACGACGGGCTGCGGGTGCCGCCCCGGCTCGCGGCGGTCCAGGCGGTGGTGATGGCGATCAAGGGCGAGGAGGCGGTGGCTGAGGTCCACCGGGTCGCGGAGGTGCTGCGCGCCGCCGGGGTGCGGGTCCAGGTGGACGACCGGGTGGACACCCCCTTCGGCCGCCGGGCCGTCGACTGGGAGCTGCGGGGCGTCCCGGCGCGGATCGAGATCGGGCCGCGCGATCTGGCGGAGGGCACCGCGATGCTGGCCCGCCGGATTCCCGGCGGCAAGACCCCGGTCCGGATCGACGCGCTGGCGGAGCTGCTGCCGGGGATTCTGGAGGAGGACCAGGCGACCCTGCTGCGGCAGTCCCGGGAGCACCGGATCGCCCGTACCACCGATGTGACGACCGTCGAGGAGGCGATCGAGGCGGCCACGGCGGGCGGCTGGGCGCGCATCCCGTGGTCGGTCCTCGGCCAGGAGGGTGAGGCGACCCTCGCGGAACAAGCCGTTTCGGTGCGCTGTCTGGTCGCCGAGGACGGGTCCGTCCCCGTGGCGGACGACGCTCCCGGTAATGTCGCGGTGGTCGCCCGGGCCTACTGAGCCCTCGCGCTCCCGTCCTGCCACCCGGGCGCTCCCGGCCGTCGGCCGGCCCACCGGGAGCGCCCGGACCACCCGGCCCGGCCACCCCTTCGGCGGAGTGCCTCCGTGCCGGGCTTGGTGCGAGCTGTGAGGCTTCTCCGCAGATCCGTGCACCCGCCCGCCTCGGTGCGCTGATCACGCCAACTGACGGGTACGTGCAAAATATTTGGGATGGCCCGGAATGGAACCAGGTGAAGGTCCGGCTCGTTATCACGACGTGAGCACGACACCACCTGTTCTCGCCGCAGAGCTGGCACAGGCGTGGGCCGATATTCAGCGGCACCACCCCGAGCTGCCGGACCTGGCCGCGCCCGAGTCCCTGATCGGAGAGTCCTCGTCCGCCTGCGGCGCCGAGCTCTCCTTCGAGCGACTGCTCCATGAGGCAGTCCATGGCATCGCCGCCGCGCGAGGTGTTACCGGCGCCACCCCCGGCGGCCCGGAAAAAAAACCCCCAAAACAGTGGGAATGGGGGGGGATGGGGGGGGA
>NZ_JBEPCY010000075.1:0-1169 GCF_040299965.1 Streptomyces sp. NPDC000594
TCTCTTGTTCGTGGGGGGTGAGGGGGGTGGTGTGGGTGAGGGGTTGGTGGGGGTGGTTGGCGATGGTGGTGAGGAGGTGGGTGAGGTGGTTGGTGATGCGGTGTGCGGTGGGGGTGTCGTAGGTGTGGGGGTTGTGGATGAGGCGGAGGTGGAGGGTGTCGGTGGTGGGGTTGTGGGCGGCGATGAGGTTGAGGGGGTAGTGGATGCCGTCGTGGGCTTGGGTGTGGGTGGTGGTGAGGCCTGGGGCGGGGTGGGTGAGGGTGTTTTGTTGGATGGGGTAGTTCTCGAAGACGAGTGTGGTGTCGAAGAGTTGGGGGTGGGGGGTTTGGTTGGTGATGGTGGTGAGGCTGGTGTGGTGGTGGTCGAGGAGGGTGGCTTGTTGGTTTTGGAGGCGGTGCATGAGGGTGAGGAGGGTGTCGTTGGGGTGGGTGGTGGCGCGGGTGGGGATGGTGTTGATGAAGAGGCCGATCATGTCTTCGATGCCGGGGATTTCGGGGGGTCGGCCGGAGACGGTGGTGCCGAAGACGATGTCGTGGTGGCCGGTGTAGTGGGTGAGGAGGAGGGTCCAGGCGGTTTGGACTGCGGTGTTGAGGGTGAGTCCGTGGGTGCGGAGTTGGGTGCGGAGGGTTTGGGTGGTGTGGGTGGGGAGGGTGGTGTGGTGGGAGTGGGGTGGGGTGGGTGTGTGGTGGGTGGTGTGGGGGGTGAGGAGGGTGGGTTGGGTGAGGTTGTGGAGGTGGTTTTTCCAGGTGGTGGTTGAGGTGTGGGGGTTTTGGCGGGTGAGCCAGGTGAGGTAGTTGCGGTAGGGGGTGGGGGTGGGGAGGTGGGTGTCGTTTCCGTTGGTTTGGTAGAGGGTGAAGAGTTCGCGGATGGCGAGGGGCATGGACCATCCGTCGAGGAGGATGTGGTGGTTGGAGATGAGGAGGTGGTGGGTGGTGGGGGTGAGGTGGGTGAGGGTGATGCGGATGAGGGGGGGTGTGGTGGGGTCGAAGCGGGTGGTGCGGTCGGTGTTGATGATGTGGGTGAGTTGGGTTTGGGCCTGGGTGGGGGTGAGGTGGGTGAGGTTGTGTTCGGTGAAGGGGATGGTGGTGTGGCGGGGGATGATCTGGATGGGGTGGTTGGTGCCGCGGGTGCGGAAGGCGGCGCGGAGGTTGGGGTGGCGGTTGATGAGG
>NZ_JBEPCY010000075.1:1267-3219 GCF_040299965.1 Streptomyces sp. NPDC000594
TTGGGTGTAGAGGTCGGCGAGTTCCTGGACGTGGGTGGGGTCGAGGAGGGTGTCGGGCCAGGTGAAGTGGGTGGTGAGGCGGGGGCCGTCGGGGTGGTCGTGGGTGGCGGCGTTGATGGCGAGGGTGTGGGAGGTGGGCATGCGGTCGTGGGGATCGTGGGGGTTGAGGTGCGGGGTCTCGGGAGCGGTCGCGAAGTAACCGGCCGTGGTGGCAGGGGTGTTGTCGCCGCCGGCTGAGCTGTCAGCGGCGGCGGTGTTCTCGCCCGGTGCAGTGTCGTTTGGTGTGTTGGTGGTTGATGTGTTGGTGGTGGTGCGGCCGAGGTAGTTGAAGCTGATGTGGGGGGTGGTGTGGGTGGTGAGGGGGTGGTGGGGGGTGAGGTGGCGGAGGAGGCCGTAGCCGATGCCGTCGTGGGGGGTGGTGTGGAGGTGTTCCTTGATGGTTTTGATGGTGTGGGTGAGGTTGGGGCTGTGGGTGTGGATGTCGTGCCAGGTGGTGGGGGTGGGGGGCAGGCGGACGGGGTGGAAGGTGGTGAACCATCCGGTGGTGCGGGTGAGGTCGGCGCCGGTGTGGGTTTCGTGGCGGCCGTGGGTTTCGAGGTCGATGAGGGTGCCGTGGTGGGCGGGGTGGCCGTGACGGCGCCGCCATTCGGTGTGGGCGAGGTGGAAGGCGGTGAGGAGGATGTCGTTGATGCCGGCGTTGTAGGCGGCGGGGACGGTGGTGATCAGGGCCCGGGTGAGAGCGGTATCGAGGGTGTGGGTGTGACGGCGCTGGGTGGCGGTGGTGTCACGGGCCGGGTCCAGGGGCCGTGCCCCGGGTGACGGGTCTGCCGGGCTCAGAGCCTTGGTCCAGTACCCGCTCTCGTCCTGGACGGCGGGGGTCGCGGCGAGTTCGGTGAGCTGGTGGGCCCACTGCCGCAGCGGTGTTCCGGCCGGGTCGAGGACGGGGGCGCGGCCGGCGCGGTGGGCGTGGTAGGCGGTGGCGAGGTCGGGCAGCAGGATCCGCCAGGACACACCGTCGACGGCGAGGTGGTGAACGGCCAGCAGGAGCCGCCCGCTCGCACTGGGGCCGGCGTCGAGGAACACGGCCTGGACCATCCGCCCGCCGCTCGGGTCCAGCCGCGACGTCGCACCCTGCACCTCCCGGTCCAGGACGGAGATACGGGCGTCGTGCCCGGCCGGCAGAACGGCACGGGTCAGGATCCCGCGCTCCGCCGCCCCCGCCACCGCCCCCGCCACCGTGTCCGGGGGCGGGATCCGCAGACTGTGGGTGTCGTGTTCGGGGTCGTGGACCAGCCGGGCACGGAGACTGTGGTGGTGGTCGACCAGACTCGCCACCGCACGGTCGATGTCCTCGTACGATGCCCCGGGCGGGGTCGTCACCAGTACCGACTGGTTGAACCGGTCCACCGGACCGCCCAGACCCAGCAGCCAGTGCATCACCGGCGTCAGCGGCATGTCCCCCCACGCCTCCCACACCCCACCACCGGCACCGGACCGGTCCTGGTCGTGGTCTGTTGCGCAGGTCGCGGCGGCCGCCAGCGCGGCGACACTCTGATGGAGGAACACATCCTTTGGACGCAGGACCAGACCATGACGCCGGGCCCGCGACACCAGCTGGATCGAGGTGATCGAGTCACCACCCAGCTCGAAGAACCGGTCATGGACACCCACCCGCTCCAACCGCAGCACCTCCGCGAACAGCGAGCACAACACCTCCTCCCGCACACCACGCGGACCCCCACCAGCACCGCCACCGGCGGCACTGTCACCGTCGCCGCCACGGTCGCCGGCGGGGTCCGGGCCGCAGGGAGCGGGAAGCGCCTTGCGGTCGAGCTTCCCGTTCGCCGTCAGCGGCAGCCGGTCCACGATCACGAACGCGGAGGGCACCATGTAATCGGGCAGGACCTCCAGCAGAGCCAGCCGCAACCCACCCCCATCCACACCCGGAACCG
>NZ_JBEPCY010000076.1:0-2790 GCF_040299965.1 Streptomyces sp. NPDC000594
GTCCGCCTGTCAGGCACCCTCGACGAGACCGCCCTCAGAGCCGCGGTCGGTGATGTGGCCGACCGGCACGAGGCCCTGCGGACCGTGATCGGCGATGCGGAGGGCGAGCCGTTCCAGGACATCCGCCCGCCCGGCCAGCCGGTGCCGTTCGAGGTGACCACCTGCACGGAGGGTGAGCTGCCGGGCCGGCTGGCCGGGGCCTCCCGGTATGTGTTCGACCTGACGGCCGAGATCCCGCTGCGGGTCACCCTCTTCCAGATCGGGGAAGGGGAAGGGGAGTGGGTACTGCTGGTGCTGCTGCACCACATCGCCTCCGACGGCTGGTCGACGGCCCCGTTCCTGAGGGATCTCGGGCAGGCGTATACCGCCCGTCTGGGGAAGGGTGCGGCCCCGGTGTGGAAGGACCTCCCGGTCCAGTACGCCGACTACACGCTGTGGCAGCAGGACCTTCTGGGTGACCCCGCCGATGAGGAGTCGCTGTTCGCGCGCCAGCTGGGCTACTGGAAGCAGGCTCTCACCGGGGCACCCGAGGAACTCACCCTGCCCTTCGACCGGCCCCGTCCCGCAGAACCCTCCCATCAGGGCGCCATGGCCCTGTTCGACATCGACACCACCACCCACCAGCAGCTCGCGGCCCTCGCCCGGTCCACGAACACCAGCATGTTCATGGTCTTCCAGGCCGCCATCGCCGCCACCCTCACCCGCCTCGGCGCCGGCACCGACATCCCCATCGGCATCCCCATCGCCGGACGCACCGACGACGCCCTCGAAGACCTCGTCGGGTTCTTCGTCAACACCCTCGTCCTGCGCACCGACACCACCGGCAACCCCACCTTCCGCACCCTCCTGGCCCGTGTCCGCGACACCGACCTCGCCGCCTACGCCCACCAGGACCTCCCCTTCGAATCCCTCGTCGAAGCCCTCAACCCCCAGCGGAGCCTGTCACGTCACCCCCTCTTCCAGGTGACGCTGGCCTACCACAACACCACCCAGGCCCACCTCACCCTCCCCAACCTCACCACCCACACCCTCCCCCCCACCACCGAAACCGCCAAAACCGACCTTACCTTCGCAGTCGCCGAACACGAGGGTGGCGCCGAATCCGGTGGCTTCAAGGGAGCCCTCCAGTACGCGACGGATCTGTTCGACCGCGCCACCGCCGAGCGCATCACCACGTACCTCACCCGCCTTCTCACCGCCGCCGCGACCCACCCCGACGCACCCCTCCACACACTGGAGATGCTCTCGGCCGACGAGCAGCAGGCTCTTGTCTCGGGCCACGGCCACAACGCCGTCGGGGTCACCGTGATCGAAGGGTCGCTCCAGGAGCGGTTCGCGGCGGAGGCACGCACCCGCTCCGCAGAGATCGCCGTCGAGGCAGCGGATGGCCATGCGACCTTCGCCGAGCTGGACCGGCTGTCGAACCGCGTCGCGAACCGGCTCATCCGGGAGGGTGTGCGTATCGAGGACCGCGTGGCGGTACTCATGGACCGCTCAGTGGCCTCTGTCGCAGCGGTGCTCGGCGTGATCAAGGCGGGTGCTGCGTACGTCCCGTTGGACGACCGGCTTCCGGCGGAGCGCATCCGTCGGGTTCTTGAGGAGACCGCCGCCCGGACCGTTCTCACCGACAGGCCCGGCCGGCTTGGTTCCTCGCTCCCCGCGAAGGCCGTCGTCGTCGACGGCATCGGCGGCCTGGCCGACGAGACGGACTCCGCCCCCGAGGCCACGTCCGCTGCGGAGCATGTGGCCTACGTGATGTTCACCTCCGGCTCCACCGGTGTCCCGAAGGGCGTGTCGGTCACCCACGCCAACGTACTGGCACTCGTCGACGACCCGTGCTGGCGCAAGGAGTCGCGCGCGAAGGTACTGCTGCATTCCCCCAGCACGTTCGACCCTTCCACCTACGAGCTGTGGGGCCCGCTGCTGACCGGCGGCGTCATCGTCGTGGCGCCTGCCGGCGACATGGAGATGGAGGTGCTCGCCCGGACCATCGCCGACTACGAGGTGACCGGCCTCATGGTGGCGGCCTCCGTACTGCGACTGCTGGTGGAGGAGCACCCGGCGTGCCTGGCCGGTGTCCGGGAGATCTGGAGTGGTGGCGAGAGCATGTCACCGCAGGTCGTCGAGCGCATCTTCGAGGCCAACCCCGGCATCCTCGTGACCAACAGCTACGGGCCGACCGAGACCACGCTGTGCGCCGTCCACCACACGCTCACTGCCGAATCCACGCTCAACGACCGTATTCCCATTGGTGTTCCGGTGGGGAATACGCGGGTGTATGTGCTGGATGGGTTGTTGTCGGTGGTGCCGGTGGGTGTGGTGGGTGAGTTGTATGTGGCGGGTGCGGGTCTGGCGCGGGGGTATCTGGGGCGGGCCGGTCTGACGGCGGAGCGGTTCGTGGCGGATCCGTTCGGTCCGGTGGGGTCGCGGATGTACCGGACCGGGGATGTGGTGCGGTGGCGGGCGGACGGGTCGCTGGACTTTGTGGGGCGTGCGGACGATCAGGTGAAGGTGCGGGGGTTCCGGATCGAGCCGGGTGAGGTGGAGACGGCTCTGTCGCGGGTGGCGGGTGTCGGCGGGTGTGCGGTGGTGGTGCGGGAGGACCAGCCGGGCCAGAAGCGTCTGACCGGCTACGTCGTCCCGGACCCCACCACAGCCACAGCCCCGGCCCCGGGTGCGGCCCCGGGTGCGGTCTCGGTTCCGGGTGTGGATGGGGGTGGGTTGCGGCTGGCTCTGCTGGAGGTCCTGCCCGATTACATGGTGCCCTCCGCGTTCGTGATCGTGGACCGG
>NZ_JBEPCY010000077.1:0-2699 GCF_040299965.1 Streptomyces sp. NPDC000594
GTGAGCTTGGCACCGGCCTCGTTGGCGTGGCCGTAGAAGGGGTCCTTGGTGTCCAGGACGAGCATCAGGCGGTGTCCGGCCGGGACGTCGTAGCCGGCGGCCTGGAGCCCGATGTCCGCGACGACCGGCTCGCCCGGGGACACCGCCAGGGCGGTGAAGGGCGCGTGAGTGATGATGGACGCGTTGCCGTCCGGAGCGACGTCGAAGAGGTAGGCGACGAACGTGGCGTTCGCGGCGCTCGGCTGGAAGGTCAGTCGCAGCTGGGGGATCCCGCGGACCTTCGCCGTCTCGGTGAGGGCCTCGCCCGTCCACACGGCGGCGTACGTGCGGCTGATCTGGGGCGTCGGGTAGACCTTGGGCTTGCCCGCCATCTCCGCGTAGCCGGTCTTGATGATCGCGTCGGCGACGGTCGCCGAGGTGTCCGTGCCGGTGGACAGTACGGTGCTCCAGCCGTTCTGGGGCTTGTCAGAGAGACCGCCGTCGGTGGTGCCGACCGCAGGCCCGGTCAGGTGGAGGCGCGCGGGGGTGCCGGTCGCCGCCTCCCAGTCCGGGCGGGACTCCAGGGTCTTGCTCCACATGATCTCGCTGACGACCGTGTTGCCATCAAGCTCGCCCAGGCCCTTGAGGTGGTAGTCGAGCCAGCGGTGGGCGTCGTTCCAGATCCGGTTGGGCAGGCCGATCAGGCCCGACATCTCCGGGGAGGAGTGGTCGCCGATCGACAGGTCGAGGCGCTTGGCTGGGGCGCTGAGCTTGTTGAACAGCTCCAGCGTCTGGTTGACCGGGAAGAGCGTCTCGTGCCAGGCGTGCGAGAAGAAGACCGCCAGGTCGGGGCGGTCAAGCCGGTCGATGGCCGTGAGCGGGGACCGCTCGTTCGCCCACTCCCGGACCTCGTCGGAGATGCTCCCGTTGCTGTTCTGCATCTGGTCGAAGGCCCACCGGGTCCGCTCACTCAGCCGGGCCTTGGCGGCGGCGCCCCGCAGCGCGGCGACGGAGGCGGTGTGCCGGGTGTCGTTCTCGTAGAACGCCGAAAGCAGGCTGCCCCACGTACTCAGAGCGCCGACCGCCTTCACCCGGGGGTCGGACGCGGCGACCAGCAGGCTGATGCCGGAGCCGTAGGAGTCGCCGAGGAAGGCGATCCGGCTGGGGTCGGCGGAGGGGAGGTTCGCCAGCAGGAAGTCGATGACGGCACTGCCGTCCTGGACGTCGAGAGGGCCGGCGACGTCGACCTCGCCGGTGGACTTCCCGAACCCGCGGGGCGTGTACGCCAGGACCGTGTAGCCCTTGAGCGCGAGCTGCGCCGCCTGCGCGGCGTACGCGACCCATCCCAGATCGGCCCACGGCGCGGGCATCACCACGACGGGGAACGGCCCAGCACCCCTCGGCATGAACCCCGC
Source organism: Streptomyces sp. NPDC000594 (assembly GCF_040299965.1). Classification (NCBI taxonomy): domain Bacteria; kingdom Bacillati; phylum Actinomycetota; class Actinomycetes; order Kitasatosporales; family Streptomycetaceae; genus Streptomyces; species Streptomyces sp. NPDC000594. The sequence goes on from NZ_JBEPCY010000077.1 coordinate 1,395, forward strand.
CGCGTCCAGCCCGGCGCCGTCGACCGGCACCTGGGCCATGAAGAATTCGACCTTCCCTTGCGCCTTGGTCGCTTCCTCGGCCAGCGCGGAGGACAGAGCCGAGCTGTCGCCGCCCTTCAGTGCGCTGACGAACTGCGTGAGCGCCGCCTCGTCCAGTTCCGGGTACAGACCTGCCGATGCCATGTTCCTACCGCCCTCTAAAGTCACGTCGGTCAGTCTCTGCTCGTCGAACGGCCAGGTCACCCGCAGTATGGGTGTGTCAGGGGCCGCGCCGGATTCAGTATCGGCAGACCCATGTGTCACACGAGCACGCGCTTCGAGATTGACCGAAAATGATCAAGAAAGACCAAGGTGGGCGACCATTTTCGGCCAGGACTCCCAGCAGGCTCCGACACGGACCATTCGCGTGACCAGCCAGGACTTGTCCGGCCGATCATGGCTTTAGGCAGTCGGGCATGATGCCCGCGTGAGCATCATCGTGAAGTTCTTCGCGGCGCCGGACGACACGTCAGCGGCCCTGGCCCTCCGGTCCGGGCCAGGGCCAGCATTCGAGTCGCTCTCCTTCGGCAACTTCGATCCCGAAGAGGCCGTGATGGAGTGGGAATGCCTTCTGGGCGGCGGCAGCTTCGAGGAACTCGTCGAGGCCGGTGAGCCTCGCATCGTCGCCGGCCAGGACAACGACGGGTGCTTCGTCTTCGCGCTCTCGCCTCGCCTGTCCACTGCGCTCGCGGACGCCGAGCACGCCAGATTGCGCGACGTCGCCGCCTCGTGGACCCGGCTGCGTGCGGAGGACGGCGAGGTCATCGACACGGAGATCGCCGACGCGATCGTGGGTGGTCTGGCTGCTCTCGTCAGCAGTGCTCGGCGCCAGAGCCAGGGCGTCTACTGCTGGGTCGCGTAGCACTTCATGCCCGAAGCCAGATGACGAGGGCCGCGGCGGTGGCGGTGCCGAGGAAGACGTAGCGAGTGGCGACCGCCCGGGACTGCTTCAGACGGTTGATCGCCCGCTCGATGGTGTTGCGCTTCTTGTAGCGGTCCTCATCGAAGCCGGGCGGCCGTCCACCGCGTGCGCCCTTGCGCAGTCGGGCCGCCTGGCTGTCAGTCTTCTCCGGGATGGTGTGGCGGATCCCCCGCCGTCGCAGGTACTCGCGGATGGGGCCGTTGCTGTAGGCCCTGTCAGCCGCGAGGCTGTCGGGCTTCTTGCGTGGCCTGCCCAGGCCAGATCTGGGCACCCGGATCTTCTCCAGGACCGGCTTGAACTGGGTGCAGTCCGACCGCTGACCTGGCGTGACGATCAGAGACAGC
>NZ_JBEPCY010000078.1:0-1462 GCF_040299965.1 Streptomyces sp. NPDC000594
CAATGCCGTTGTCTTTGTGGTGGGCGTACTGTGTTTGGTAGTGGGTCCCGGGGGTGGTTCAGGTGGCTGCGAGTGTGTCTGACTTATCGGGTCTTGGTCTCCTGACCTGGGTGTATCCGCCGGGTTTGGTGGACCGGGTGGTGGCGGCGTGCGGGCGGGCCGAGCAACGCCAGCGGTTGCTGCCAGCGAGGCTGGTGGTGTACTTCGTGCTGGGGCTGGCCCTGTTCTCGCCTGCTCCGTATCTGGAAGTGATGCGGCATCTCGTCGAGGGTTTGCGGGGTGTGGGGCTGCTGGGCAACTGGCGTGTTCCGGCGAAGTCCTCGCTGTTCAGGGCCCGGGAGCGGCTGGGCTCTGAACCGCTGCGGGTGCTGTTCGCCACGACCGCGAAGCCGATGGCCACCCTGGCGACGCCCGGGGCGTTCTGGCGGGATTTGCGGCTGCTCGCTGTCGACGGCACGTGCTGGGATGTTGCGGACAGCGAGGCCAACGAGGCCGCCTTCGGCCGTCCGGGCAGTGCCCGCGGGGCGGGCCGGAGCGCGTTTCCGCAGGTGCGGATGGCAGCGCTGGTGGAGGTCGGCAGCCATGCGGTGCTGGACGCGGAACTGGCCGGCTGCCGCACCGGGGAAGTCACTCTGGTGGGCCGCCTGCCGCGCTCGGCAGGCCCGGGTCAGCTCGTCCTGGCCGATCGGGAGTTCCTCGGTGTCCCGTTGTGGCAGGCGTTCTCCGCCACCGGCGCCGATCTGCTGTGGCGGGTGCCGGCCAACCGCGTTCTGCCCGTCACCAGGCAGTTCCGTGACGGGTCGTGGCTCTCCCGGATCAGAGCCAGCAGCGGCCCCGCCCGTGATGAGCCTGTCGTGGTCCGTGTCCTGGCCTACCGGCTCAAAGACCAGGCGGGCAAGGACGGGGCCGACGGATACCGCCTGGTCACCACCCTGCTGGACGCCCGGCGGTATCCGGCCCGGCAGCTGGCCGCGCTCTACCGCGAGCGCTGGGAGGTCGAGTCCGTGTTCGCAGAGATCAAGACCCACCAGCGCGGCGCACGCGTCGTCCTCAGCAGCAAAACGCCCGAGGGCGTCCGCCAGCAGATCTGGGCACACCTCCTGGTCCATCACGCACTGCGCGAACTCATGCTGAGAACGGCAGCCACCCGCGGCCTGGACCCCGACCGGATCTCCTTCACCGAGACCCTGCGCTCCGCCCGGCGCAGCGTGACCGTCACACCGGGCATTTTTTCCCCCTGACCTCCTGGTCAAAGCGCTGGTGCTGCTGGAGCAGGATCTCCTGGAACGACTCCTTCCCGTCAGACGGCTCCGCAGCCAGCCCCGTGTCGTCAAACGCAAGATGTCCAACTACCACCTCAGGCGAACCGAGCACCGTGCCTGGCCTCAGCCGGCCCGCACCGGCCCCCAAGCCGTCCTCATCACCAGACCCCCACCCGCAAGCCCGTAACGCAACGGCATTG
>NZ_JBEPCY010000079.1:0-1204 GCF_040299965.1 Streptomyces sp. NPDC000594
CGGCGCACCCCCGACAGCACCGACGAGGTCGTCCAGCTCCTCGTACGGGCCGCGGTGGCGGACGGCGGCCGGACCATCAGCCTCCACCTGGCGGAGCAGAACCGCACACTCCTGGTCCTGGCCCTCAGCCACCGGCCCGACCCTCCCGCCCTGGACGACTCCCTCCTCCCCGCACTGCACCGGCTCGGCGTACTCAGCTGCGGAACCGAGACCGGGGTCGATGGTCGGCGCTTGTTCGCTGTCCTCTCTGTGACCCTCTGAACAGCCCGGAAGGGAGATCTTCGGCCCGTGACACGGTGCGCGGTGGGAGCTGGTCCGGGGGCGGGCTGTGGCTCACCGGCAGACCGCCGCCTTGATTACGCGTGTGGCTGCGCCGGCTCTTCGGCGACTGTGTGGTGGCGGTTGACCTGTGGTCCCCGGTCTGCGGCCGGTTTGCCAGGGGAGGGTGCGGTGCACCGCCGGGGGTCTCGGCATGTCGTCGGCAGGCGGGGGGATGTGGGACACCTTGGTGGTCCTGATGGTCGGGGTGTTCGGGGTGCAGGCGCCGTCCTGGTTGCCGACGCCGTACGGTTTCCCGTTCTCCGCCCGGAAGTCGATTCCGGCGAGTCTGCTGTCCCCCGCGAGCCCCCGGTCCCTGTCCCTGGCCCTGCCCCCGGTTCTGCCCCCGTCTCCGCCCCCCCGGTCCTGGCTCTGGCTCTGTCTTTGCCTCCGGTTCTGGGTGTGGGTCTGGGTCTGGGTGGTTGTGGCGGGTCTGGGTGGGCTGTGCGGGGTGTCCCGGTTGCATACCGCTTGCCCGGAGCGGCCTGCTCTGGCCGGGGTTGTGTGCGGGGGCTTGAGGGGGAGGGTCCGTCCCTCCCGCGCTGTTCTGCTGCTGCTGTCCTGGCTGTCTTCCTGTGCTGTTGCGGCTGTTGTGTCTGCTGTCCTGGCGGTCCTGGTCGTGGTGGTCGGTGGAGCCGTATGTCTGTGGTGGTGTTGTTTCTGTGGACCGGAGCGTCATGTGTGAACGGGTTCCGCGTGTCTGTTTTGGCCTTGCCTGGGTGGAGGTCGGGTGTCCGGCGGGTGGGCGAGCCCGGGCGGGTGGGTGGCCCGGGCGGGTGGGCGGCCCGGGCGGGTGGGCGGCCCGGGCGGGTGCCTGCTGTGGGTGACCGCGAGGGGCAGGGTGCCGGTCGGGGCGGGCTGATCGACCAGGGCGAGCACTGTTCTG
>NZ_JBEPCY010000080.1:0-1059 GCF_040299965.1 Streptomyces sp. NPDC000594
GCGAGCATCCCCGCGCCCTTCGCCATCCCGCCCACCGTCCAGCCGTCACCGGAGGCGACAGCGGTCTTGTGGACGGTGTCGGTGGTCTTGATCGCAATGGCGGCCTTCTCGCCGCCGTGCGGGGACAGCTCACCGGCCGCCCGCTCGACACCCGGCAGCAGCCGGTCCATCGGCAGGAAGGTCCCGATCAGCCCCGTCGACGCCACCGCCACCTGCCCCGCACCCACACCCAGAACCTCCGCGGCCTTCTCCGCCGTGGCATGGGTGTCCTGGAACCCCTTCGGGCCCGTGCACGCGTTCGCACCACCCGAGTTCAGCACCACCGCCGACACCTCACCACCGCGCAGCACCTGCTGCGACCACAGCACCGGCGCGGCCTTCACCCGGTTCGACGTGAACACCCCCGCCGCCGCCCGACGCGGCCCCTCATTCACCACCAACGCCAGATCCGGACTCCCGCTCACCTTGATCCCGGCGGTAACACCCGCTGCCGTGAAACCCTTCGCGGCCGTGACAGTCACTGCTCCTCCTCGGTCGATCGGTCGCGGCCGCGCCTCCTCGCCCCGGCGATCGGCCGGTGGCGGCGCGTATGCCGCTCGCTGTCTGTCATTGACTCCCCCGTGACCCGCGTGGTCCGTGACCTGGGAGGCGCTGTCCGCCGGCGGTTCGCCGGCCCTCGGGCAGCTGCCTGTCCGCGTAGCTGGGGGTGATTCAGGGGGCGAGGCCGGTGGTGGGCAGGCCGGTGGTCTCGGGAAGCCCGAGGGCGAGGTTCATGCTCTGGATCGCACCGCCCGCGGTGCCCTTGGTCAGATTGTCGATCGCGGAGACCACGATCACCCGCCCCGCCGCCTCATCCAGCGCCACCTGCACCAACGCCATGTTCGAACCCGTCACCGCACCCGTCGACGGCCACACACCCTCCGGCAGCAACCGCACGAACGGCTCACCCGCGAAAGCCTTCTCGTACACCTCACGCACCCGACCCGCCGACACCCCCGGCCGCACCCGCGCCGAACACGTCGCCAGAATCCCCCGCACCATCGGAGCCAGCACCGGCGT
>NZ_JBEPCY010000081.1:0-1023 GCF_040299965.1 Streptomyces sp. NPDC000594
GTGAGCGTGCGGCGTGGGAGGCGCGGGATCCGATTGCGCGGTTGAGGGTGCTGCTGGAGCGTGAGGGTCTGGCGGACGATGCCTTCTTCTCTTCGTTGGAGGAGGAGAGCGGGGTGTTGGCGCGTCGGGTGCGGGAGGCGGTGCGGTCGATGCCGGATCCGGTGGATGTGTCGATGTTCGATCATGTGTATGCGGACGGGCATGCGCTGGTGGACGAGGAGCGGGCGGAGTTTCTGGCGTATCAGGCGTCCTTCGCCGACAGCGAGGGTGGCAGCGGTTCCGAGGGTGCCGGCGGTTCCGGCGAGGGTTCCGAGGGTGGTGTCTGATCGTGGGTGCTGTGCGGCTGTCGGTGGCGAAGGCGTTGAACGAGTCGTTGCGGGTGTCTTTGGAGTCGGATCCGAAGGTGCTGGTGATGGGTGAGGATGTCGGGAAGCTGGGGGGTGTGTTCCGGATCACCGATGGGTTGCAGAAGGATTTCGGTGAGGAGCGGGTGGTGGACACGCCGCTGGCGGAGTCGGGGATCGTGGGGACGGCGATCGGGCTGGCGTTGCGGGGTTACCGGCCGGTGGTGGAGATCCAGTTCGACGGTTTCGTGTTCCCGGCGTACGACCAGATCGTGACGCAGCTGGCGAAGCAGCACGCCCGGGCGCTGGGGAAGGTCCGGCTGCCGGTCGTCATCCGCATCCCCTACGGGGGTGGGATCGGCGCGGTGGAGCACCACTCGGAATCCCCCGAGGTCCTGTTCGCACATGTGGCGGGGTTGAAGGTGGTGACGCCGTCGAATCCGTCGGACGCGTTCTGGATGCTGCGGCAGGCGGTGGAGTGCGACGATCCGGTGATCTTCTTCGAGCCGAAGCGGCGTTACTGGGACAAGGGCGATGTCGACACCTCGGCCGTCCCGGCGTCGTTGCATGCGGCGCGGGTGGCGCGTGAGGGTTCGGATGTGACTTTGGTGGCGTACGGGCCGATGGTGAAGGTGTGTCTGGAGGCTGCCGAGGCCGCCGCCTCCGAGGGGCGTTCGGT
>NZ_JBEPCY010000082.1:0-1000 GCF_040299965.1 Streptomyces sp. NPDC000594
TGCCGGCGGTGGTGTCGGTGACGGACCAGTCGGGTGAGGCGCGGTATCCGTCGTTCAAGGGGATCATGGCGGCGAAGAAGAAGCCGGTGGTGTCGTGGGATCTGGACGATCTGGGTGTCGACGCGGAGTCGGTGGGTGCCAAGGGTGCGTGGACGGTGGTGGACGAGGCGGTGGAGCGTCCGGCGCGGGTGAAGGGCGAGGTCGTGGCGGACGAGGGTGAGGGCGGTCTGCAGGTGGCCGGGTTCCTCGCGGGCCGCCGCTTCATCTAGGAACCCTGCGGGGCCGTTCGCTCCCGTTGTTCGTTCCCGTTGTTCGTGTCCGTGTGTGTCTTGGTGTCCGTGTGTGTGCTGGTGTTGGGGAGTGTGGGTCATGGGTGAGGTTCTGGTTTTCGTCGGTCACGACGGTGGCGTGGTGGGGAAGCCGTCGCTGGAGTTGCTGACGGTGGCGCGGCGGTTGGGTGATCCGGTGGCGCTGGTGGTGGGTGCGGGTGCGTCGGGTGCGGTGGGTGTGCTGGCGGAGCACGGTGCGGTGCGGGTGCTGGTGGACGAGTCGCCGGTGTACGGGGAGTTGCTGGTGGTGCCCGCGGTGGACGCGCTGGAGGCGGCGTGGGGGCGGGTGGAGGGTGCGGTGGCGGTGCTGGTGCCGTCGACGCCGGAGGGGCGTGAGACGGCGGCCCGGTTCGCGGTGCGGGCGGGTTCGGGGATCGTGACCGACGCGGTGGACGTGGAGGCCTCGGAGCGGGGTCCGGTGGCGGTGCAGTCGGTGTTCGCGGGTTCGTTCACGACCCGGTCGCGGGTGACGCGGGGGGTGCCGGTGATCACGGTGAAGCCGAACGCCGCGCCGGTGGAGGTGTCGCCGGCCGCGGGTACGGTCGAGGTGCTGGAGGTGGTGTTCGGGGACGCGGGCCGTGCCGCGCGGGTGGTGGAGCGGTCGGAGCGGGCGGCGTCGGGGCGGCCGGAGCTGACCGAGGCGGCGATCGTGGTCTCCGGCGGGCGGGGTG